>JBAQHK010000062.1:0-11967 GCA_049288275.1 bacterium
CGGGCTCGTCGTTCAAGATGGAGTTGATCATTGCGCCTTCCTGATCACCCCGGAATGGGCGATGCCCGGTGAGCATCTCGTAGAGGACTATCCCAAAGGAGAAGATGTCGGAGCGAGCATCCACCTCGCGCCCTTCGATCTGCTCGGGAGCCATGTATGCCAGCGTGCCCACGGTGCTCGATGTCCGGGTGAGCTTCAGGGACCCCTTGAGCTTGGCGAGGCCAAAGTCCATCACCTTGATCTGGTTCTTGGCATTGACCATGATGTTCTCGGGCTTCACATCCCTGTGCACCACACCCCTGCAGTGCGCCTCCTCGAGGGCCTCCCCGATCTGGATGGCGTAAGTGATGGCATCTTGAACCTTCAAGCCCGCTTCCTGAATCTTGGTCCGCAGGGTGACCCCATCCACAAACTCCATGTCTATGAATTGCTGCCCCTCGTGCTCACCGAGGGCATGGATGGCGCATATGTTGGGGTGGTTGAGGGCCGAGGCCGCCTGGGCCTCCTGGAGGAACCTCGCCCGCTCGGGCTCGTGAGCACCCAGTTCGCAAGGCAGGAACTTCAGGGCGACAAGCCGTTTGAGCTTGGTGTCCTCGGCCTTGTAGACCACGCCCATGCCGCCTTCGCCGAGTTTGTCCGTGATCCTGTAGTGAGAGACCGTCTTGCCTATCATCATTACCCCAACTGATCGCGCGCTCCGAAGACGGAGCGTCCTACTTGAACAAGTTGTCTATCACGAGCAGGCGGCAGTCTGACCGCTGCTTGAGGTAGATCGCCTGCTTGTCGTCGCGACTGGTTCTGATCAAACCGTAGGCTGGGTTCAGGTTCTTGAACAAGTCAGGCAGCCGCCCGCGCCTGCCTTCGGGAATCGACATCCTCCAGAGGTCCCCGTTGGGTTCCATGTAGAGCACGTACCTGAGGCTTGACGCCGCGTTAGCGGAAGTAACATACTCCGCCGGCAGCAGCAGCCTCGGCGCCCTGCCCTGAGGCTCGCCTTCTTCTCTCAGCCACCAGCCGCCTGCGCTCCTCCTCAAATCCCTAATGAGTGTGTACTTGCCATCGGGCAGGGGCCTTTCAAGCACGGAGTCCCGGCCGACTGAAACCGGCTGGGGACTCCGGATTGAGTACTGGACTGAGCGCATGCTGCCAGCCTCGATGAGGATCAGTGTCTCCTCATCCAGCCACGAGGCGCTTATGCCTCTACCTATGAGCTTGGGTGTTCCCGGATTCGACGACTCAGTGATGTAGACGCGCGATGACTCGCTTGGCTCGTAAATGCCCCTCGACGCGTAGCAGAGGTACTTGCCGTCGCGAGACCACCCGGGGTAACTGTGCCAGCCGCTCCCGGTCGTGACCTGGGTGCGTTCGCTCCCGTCATCCCTGATTGTGAAGATCTGGCTGCCGGGCCGGTAGGTGTCGTCGGAAGTTATCTCGAAGGCGATACGGTTATCAGGTGCGAACGACGCTCTGGACATCCACTGGTTGCCGAAGGTGAGCTGCCTCGCATTGCGCCCATCGATGTCCGCGATCCAGATATTGGAGATCCGCCGGGACTCCAGGTAGATCAAGCGCCTGCAATCGGCCGATACGGACACGGCCATATCAGGACCGCTTCCTCTTGTCACCTGGATCGCCTCGCCCCCCTCGGCAGGCATCATCCAGATGTTGGTATTGCCACCCTTGCTGGATGCGAAGAACACCTGGCCATTCGATCCCCACGCGAGAAAATCGATTGGCTTGCCGAAGGATGTCAGCTGGCGCTCCTGGCCCGACCCCAGGTCGTGGATAATGATTTCGCTGTGACCGGGGAGGGCTCGAAGCCAGGCGACGGAGCGCCCGTCGGGTGACCAGGCGTAGGACCACCAGTACTGCCGGGTGTTCGTCAGGCTGTCCACGAATTCGAGCCGATTGTCGCTGCCGTCCGGCTTGACCGTCCAGAACTCGCGCTTGCCGGTACTACTCGGGACCCAGGCATCGCCCAGGCGGATGTATCCGATCCGCTGACCGTCGGGCCGCCAATAGGGGTTTGCGCCCGATTCCGCGATTCTCCGTCCTGTGCCCCCCGAGGAAGGTATGACATAAACGCCCCGCTGACTGCCCTCCGCTAGATTGTCGTAGACCACCTCGCTGTTGTCGGGGGAGATGTCAGCGAGGTTGAGATCTGCGATCTCCGGCGTAAGGCGTGTGGGGGCTCCCTTGGCGACGTTCATGAAGTAGATGGCGCCCTTATCCTCGGCATCCCAGGCGGCGAACACCACCCAGTTGCCATCCCGCGATAGCCCCGGCGTTCCGATGGTCGTGAAGGGGACCTCCAGGGTGCGAATTGCCATAGCCGGGTTCAGGGTCGGCACGCGCCTGGAGGATATGAGCGGGCCTGAGACCAGGACGGCGGCTACGGCCGCTGAGGCGACCGCCAGAGCCACCCACAGTGCACGACGACGGGGCATCCGAGGCTTTCTAACCTCCGGGCCTGCTACGGAAGTGGTCCCGGGGGCCCCGGGGGGCGGCTGTTCTCCCGCCAGTGCCGTCGGCAACGGTTGCTCCGCGGTTCGAGTGGCCAGCATCCCCCGGGAGACCCGTGAGGTCTCCTTCTTGGCCCGCCTCAGGTCAATAAGCATGTCGTGTACGGTCTGGTACCTGTCCTCCGGGTCCTTCTCGAGGGCCCGGTTGAGGATGTGGACTACCTCGGACGTGCTCTCCGGCAGGTGCTTCTGAAGGGGTTCCGGCTCGGCGCCCAGGATCGAGTGCATCACGGCTGCCTCGGTCTCACCCCCGAAAGGCCTTCTGCCCGTGAGCATTTCGTAAAGCACAACGCCGAAGGAGAAGATGTCAGACCTTGCGTCAACCTCCCCGCCCTCGATCTGCTCGGGAGCCATGTATGCCAGCGTTCCCACGGTGCTCGAGGTCCGCGTGAGCTTCAAGGACCCCTTGAGCTTGGCCAGGCCGAAGTCCATCACCTTGATCTGGTTTCTGGCGTTGATCATGATGTTGGCGGGCTTGATGTCGCGGTGCACAATGCCGCTCGCATGCGCCTCCTGCAAGGCCTCTCCTGTCTGGATTGCATAGGCCAGGGCATCGTTGAGTTTGATGGGCTGTTGCGCGATCCTGCTCAGGAGGGTCACGCCGTCAACGTACTCCATCACTATGAACTGCTGACCTTCAGTCTCGCAGATGTCGTGAATGGTGCAAACGTGGGGGTGATTCAGGGCAGATGCGGCTTGGGCCTCCTGGAGGAACCTCGCCCGCTCGGGCTCGTGAGCATCGAGACCGCGGGGAAGGAACTTCAGGGCGACGGTGCGCTTGAGTTTGGTGTCCTCGGCCTTGTAGACCACACCCATGCCGCCTTCGCCGAGTTTGTCGATAACCCTGTAATGGAGGACAGTCTTGCCAATCATTTCCGCGCCCCCTCGACACCAAGGCCCCGTGGACAACTCAGGATACTCGAACTCAGGATTCCCGCTGGCTCCGGCAGCTTCTGGCCGCAGAGTAGCACCACCTCGAAGACATGTCAATGCGGACTAGAGGGCCAGGGCGATGCTCCAGGGCGCAGGTTACGGACGGGTCCAGTCGGCGCCTCGCTACCAACGGCGCTGAGGAAGGGCCGATTGCCCGTAGCGAATATCAGTTCTCTGAGCGAAGGGCTTCGGCCCGACGATGGCGCCCAAGGCCGAGCCGCTCGACCGCGGCCCCCGTCGGCGCCACCCGTCCAGTCGCCGACTCGTAAGCCTTTTCAGGCCAACGCCTTGGCGAGCCCACAAAGCGGTTGACACAAGGCTCCGGCTCTGTTACATTGACAAGAAGTCTCGAATGCTACAGAGCGTGGGAGGAACTAGATGGGGACGAATGTGCCTGAAAGAAAGTGGTATATCGTCGATGCGAGCGGCAAGGTGCTGGGAAGGCTTGCCAGCCCGGTGGCCAGCATTCTGCGCGGGAAACACAAGCCGCAGTTTGCCCCCAACATCGACGTCGGCGATCACGTGATTGTCGTGAATGCCGCCCAGGTGAAGCTTACCGGCACCAAGATCAAGGAAAAGGAGCTCAAGCGCTTCAGCGGCTATCCCGGCGGGTTGAGGAGAGTCCCGTACGAGAAGTTGATGGTCGAGAAGCCCGACCTGATTGTGGAGAAGGCGATAAAGGGTATGCTTCCCCATAACAGGCTTGGCCGCAAGATGGCCAAGAAGCTCAAGGTCTACAAGGGGCCGGACCACCCGCACCAGGCTCAGAATCCGGAGCCTTTGAACCTGAAGTGAGGGTGCGGCCTGATGGGATTCCAAGACTCTCGAAGCGAAGGGAGGTGAGTGTTTGAAGAACCTGAGCCAGGCAACAGGTAGAAGGAAGGAGGCCGTCGCGCGGGTGCAGATAAGCGAGGGCGACGGGCAGCGGCTTGTCAACGGGCAGTCCTTCAAGGACTACTTCAGGATGGGCGCCGCGGTGCTTGTGGCCGAGGAGCCTCTCAAGCTCTATGGTTCCGCCGACAGGGTCAACGTCACCATCGACGTGCGTGGCGGCGGCAAGAACGGCCAGGCGGGAGCCGTGCGGCTGGGGCTGGCCAGAGCGCTGGCGGAGATAGATCCGGCGCTTCACAAGCCTCTGAGAGAAGCGGGCTTTCTCTCGCGCGATCCGCGCATGAAAGAGCGGAAGAAGTACGGCCAGCCGGGTGCAAGGAAGAGATTCCAGTTCTCCAAGAGATAGTGGTTGAACGGACCAATTCCACACATCTCCTGATTCCTCTCTGGGTATGGCCGGCTAGACCACGCGAGGGACTTCCTGCCCGGGCGAGCTTCACTCGCCGGGCGGGACCGGGTGGCGCGCCGGATTCCATTGGGGAGGAGACGAGGGAGATGGAGGCCGAACCCAAAAGCGAGGTAGATTGATGACAACCACGAACGTCACCATGAAGAGCCTGCTCGAAGCGGGCGTTCATTTTGGCCATCAGAAGCGAAGATGGAATCCCAAAATGAAGAAGTACATTTTCGTCGAAAGAGGCGGCATTTACATCATAGATCTCCAGAAGACCCTGGAGTGCCTGGACAAAGCCACCAAGGCGGTCAAGGCTTGCGCGGCCGAGGGCAAGAACGTGCTCTTCGTCGGCACCAAGAAGCAGGCGAAGGACGTGTTCAAGGAAGAGGCCAAGCGTTGCGGCATGCCTTACGTGACCGAGCGCTGGCTGGGCGGGATGCTCACCAACTTCAACACCATCAAGAACAACATAGCTCGCCTGAACGAGATCGAGGCGATGGAGACCGACGGCAGAATGGCGTCGCTCGCCAAGAAGGAAGCAAGCGGCCTCGGCAAGGAGAAGGCCAAGCTGGAGAAGGTCCTCGACGGCATACGGCACATGGTCGGGCTGCCGGGCATCGTCTTCATCATCGACACCCGCAAGGAGAGAATCGCGGTCGCCGAAGCCAACAGGCTCAAGATCCCGATCGTGGGCGTGGTGGACACCAACTGCGATCCCGATCCCGTGGATCACGCCATACCCGGCAATGACGATGCGATAAGGTCCATTCGGCTCTTTGCTCGCGCGGTCTCCAACGCTGTCGCGGAGGGCAAGGGGACGTCCACCGAAGGCGCATTCGTGGCCGAGGGCGAGATGGCGGAGGCGGTGGAGGCTGGGCCCGCGGTCGCGGGGGCCGCGCCGGAGCCGCAGCCCGCGCCTGATAAGGACTGACGACCCAGGACAAACGAGACAATCAATCCGGAGGTATATGCATGGAAGGCTCCCTGGACAAGGTCAAGCTCTTGAGAGAGAAGACCGCCGCGGGTATGCTGGATTGCAAGAAGGCCCTGACCGAGACCAAGGGTGACATAGATCTGGCGGTGGAGTTCCTGAGGCGCAAAGGCATCGCCAAGTCCGCCAAGTTCACCACCCGGAAGGCGGCCGAGGGCCTGGTACACTCGTACATTCACCCCGGCGGAAAGATAGGCGTGATAGTTGAGGTCAACTGCGAGACCGACTTCGTCGCCAGGACCGACGACTTCAAGAACCTGGTCAACGACCTGGCCCTGCAGGTGGCGGCGACGGCTCCCCTGGGACTCACTAAGGAAGACGTTCCGCAGGACGTGATCGACAAGGAGAAGGACATCTATCGGAGCATGGCCCTGGCCGAAGGCAAGCCCGAGAAGGTGCTGGACAAGATCATCGAGGGGCGCATGCAGAAGTTCTACGAGGACGCCTGCCTCCTGGAGCAGATCTGGATAAAGGACCAGGAGAAGAAGGTGGGGGACCTGGTCAAGGAGCTTTCCGGCAAGACCGGCGAGAACATCGTCGTCAGGCGCTTCGCCAGGTTCCAGCTGGGCGAGGCTTCTTAGACGAGCCGGCGCCTGAAAGGTGAAGGGTGGCTCACACGCCTTACCGAAGGATCGTCCTCAAGCTCAGCGGAGAGGTTCTGGGCGGCTCCCAGCGAACGGTTCTGGATGTTGACTTCGCCAAAGCCGTCCTGATGCAGATCCAGGCCGTGGCTGCCCGTGGAGTCCAGGTCGGCGTGGTCGTGGGAGGCGGTAACATCCTCAGGGGATCCGAGGCGGCCAGGCGAGGTCTCGGGCGGGTCGCGGCGGACTCCATAGGGATGCTTGGCACCGTGATCAACGGCCTCGCCATGAGGGACCTGGCGCGCGGGTTGGGACTGGACCTCAGGGTGATGTCCTGCGTTCCCGTGGCGACCTTCGCCGAGCCCTATTCGGTTGACGGGGCCGTGGCCCACCTGGAGGCCGGCAGGCCCGTGGTCTTCGTGGGCGGAACAGGCAATCCCTTTCTCACCACCGACACCGCGGCGGCGCTTCGAGCAGCCGAGATCAAGGCCGACGCCATTCTGAAGGCGACCAAGGTGGACGGTGTCTACACCGCAGATCCGGCGAGCGACTCCGGTGCGCGGCGCTTCGAGACAATCACCTTTGAAGACGCCCTGACCCGGGGCTTGTGCTTCATGGACAGGGCGGCGCTGTGTCTGTGCAGCGGAGCAGGGATTCCCGTGGTGGTGTTCAACATCTTCGACGAGAAGAGCATAGAGCGGGTGGTAGCGGGAGAACGCATAGGTACCGTTGTAATGGGGGTGTCGCATGGTTGAGAAGATCATCACCGATACCGAGGAGCGCATGAAGAAGTCCTTGGCCTCTTTCCGGCGGGAGCTCTCCATGATACGAACCGGCAAGGCCAGCACCGCTCTGCTGGACGGGGTCAAGGTGGAGTGCTACGGACAGGTCATGCCCCTGAATCACGTCGCCAGCGTCAGCGTTCCCGAGCCCAGGCTGATTCTGATCCAGCCCTGGGACCGGACCATCGTGACCAGCGTGGAGAAAGCGATCCACAAGTCCGATCTGGGGCTGGTGCCCAACGCTGACGGCGGGGTCATTCGCCTGAGCATCCCCCCCTTGACCGAGGAGAGGCGGCGCGATCTTGTGAAGCTGGTGAGAAAGCACGCCGAGGAGGCCAGGGTCTCGATGCGCAACATTAGGCGTGACACCAACGAGGTGTTGAAGAAGGGCGAGAAGGACGGCAAGATCGCCGAGGACGATTCCCACAAGATCCAGGAGAGGATTCAGAAGATCACCGACAAGTTCGTGTCCGACATCGACGAGACCCTCGCCGCCAAAGAGAAGGAAATAATGGAGGTGTAGGGCCGGCGGGTTCGGACCGATTGCCTATATGACCGAAAAGGAACTTGAAGCAGTCGAGAAGCGGCTACTGGCCGCGGGCAATCTGCCGAGGCATGTTGCGATCATCATGGACGGCAACGGCAGGTGGGCCAGACGCAGGGGGCTTCCCAGGATCGCCGGTCACAGAGCCGGCATAAAGGGCGTGAGGGATGCGGTAAAGGGCTGCGGCAACCTTGGGGTCGAGTACCTGACCCTGTACACCTTCTCGGTGGAGAATTGGAGGAGGCCGGCGGCGGAGGTCCGCGCCCTGATGACCTTCTTGAGGCAGACCCTGCGCAACGAGGTAAAGGAGCTGGACCGGAACAACGTCAGGCTCCGGGCGATAGGGCGAACCGAAGACCTGCCTGAGGCCGTGAGGGCCGAGTTGGCAAGGGCGACGGAGTGCCTGGAAAAGAACACCGGCCTTACCCTGGTGCTGGCGCTCTCTTACGGGGGCAGGGCCGAGATTCTGGATGCGTCGGCGGCTCTCGGCGCGGACATCGGCGCGGGCAATCTCGGTCGGGAGGACGTGACCGAGGATGTCTTCAGGTCCTACCTTTACGGCGCGGATGTTCCCGATCCGGATCTGCTGATTCGGACCAGCGGAGAGATGCGCGTCAGCAACTTCCTGCTGTGGCAGATCGCGTACTCCGAGATATGGATCACCGACGTGCTGTGGCCTGACTTCAGGCGCAGGCATCTCTATCAGGGAATAGCGGAGTACCAGAAGAGGGAAAGACGGTTTGGAAGAGTGCCTGCACGAGGCAAGTCGGGACGCTAAGCAGCGACCCACCGCCAGGACTCTGGCGGTCCGGGTGCTGGTCGGCGTTGTCCTGATCCCCGTTGTGCTTCTTGTCACCCACATCGGCGGCCTGGCCTACACGGGCTTCGTTGCAGCGCTGGCGGCCCTCGGCGCCTACGAGTTCACGGGGATGGCCGCTCGGGCGGGCTGGCGGCCGTCGCGACCGGCCGCGGTCGTCGGGTCGGCGTGCGGTGTGCTCTCGTTTCACTTCGGAAACGGAGCGCTTCCTATCCATGTCCTCACTTGCCTGGTGGGCGTCGTGCTGGTGGAGAGAATGGTGAGGTCGGCCAGAGAGCACTACCTCACCGGCGTCGGCGCGACCCTGATCGGGGCGGCTTACGCCGGTTGGCTCTTGGGTTACTTCGTCTGGCTGAGAAGGCTCGAGCCTGGAGCTGCCGGTTCCGGCGCCTTCTTGGTGTACTTCGTGCTGGTGATAACCTGGGCCTACGACAGCGTGGCGTACCTGGTCGGTTCGCTGGTGGGCAGGCACAAGCTGCTTCCGCGGGTGAGCCCCTCCAAGACCGTCGAAGGGACGGCGGGAGGTCTGGTGGGCGCTGTGGTGGCGGGACTGGCGAGCCAGGCGACCTTCGCGCCTTTCTTCGGGCGCGTCGAGGCGGCGATCCTGGGTCTGGCGCTTGGGGTGATAGCCCAGGCGGGAGACCTGGTTGAGTCCATGATGAAGCGCGCGATGGGCGCCAAGGATTCATCCAACATGATTCCGGGCCACGGCGGTTTCCTCGACCGATTCGACAGCCTGCTGTTTGCCGGGCCCGCATTCTACCTCTACCTGAGGTTGGCGGCATGGTGACCGGCGTGAAGAGGGACGGGGCCGGCCGCGGGACAGGCGCCCCCGACGCCCGCGCAGTAGTGATACTCGGGTCCACGGGTTCGGTCGGCCGAAGCACGCTCGATGTGGTCCGGGCCCTGCGTGGGCGGTTTGTGGTGGCCGGGCTCTCGGCCTTCAGGAGCGCGGGCGAGCTGGCGTCCCAGGTGGCCGAGTTCCGACCGGCGGTGGCGGTCCTGGCGGGCGAGGTTCCTGCGGAGGAGGCCTCGAGCCTGGCGGGCGCGTGTCGCGCGGCCGGCACCAGGCTACTCGCCGGGCCCAGCGGGCTGCTGGAGGCCGCTCGACTCGGCCAGGCGGAAATGGTGGTCAACGCTTTGGTGGGTTCCGCTGGAATCGAGCCCACGCTGGCGGCGATCGAGGCCGGCAAGCACCTGGCTCTGGCCAACAAGGAAAGCCTGGTCGCGGCCGGCGGCCTGATAGTCAAGGCTGCCTCGCGCGCAGGCGTACGATTGATGCCCGTTGACAGCGAGCACAGCGCGATCCACCAGTGCGTGAGAGGTGAGGACGCGGGGCGGATCAGGCGGATCGTGCTGACCGCCTCGGGAGGGCCGCTGGTGGATGTGACGGGAGATCGCCTGGCCGGTGTCAGCGCCGAGGAGGCATTGAGCCACCCCACCTGGAACATGGGCAGGAAGGTGACCATAGACTCGGCCACCCTGGTTAACAAGGGATTCGAGGTGATCGAGGCGCACTGGCTCTTTGGTGTGGAGGCCGATCGCATAGAGGTGTTGGTCGAGCGCAAGTCCGTCGTGCACTCGCTGGTGGAGTTTGTCGACGGCTCGGTGTCGGCGCTGCTGTCCCCTCCCGACATGCGGCTTCCGATCCAGTACGCGCTGACCTATCCCGAGAGGGTCGCCACGCCCTTCGCGCGGCTGGATCTGACGTCCATGAGCTCCGTGGTGTTCGAGCGACCCGACCACGATCGATTCCCTTGCCTGGCGCTGGCCTACCAGGCGTTGGCCAAAGGCGGCACGACGCCGGCGGTCCTGAGCGCCGCGGACGAGGTGGCGGTGGCTGCCTTCCTCGACGGCAGGATCGGGTTCGGCGACATCCATTGGATGCTGAGTGAGGTGACCGCCAGGCATCGGCCTGTGGCGGCGGAGAGCCTCGAGGCGGTGCTAGAAGCTGATCGCTGGGCGAGACAAGCCGCAGAGGCGATGGTCGCCGCCCGGGCGACGGAGGCAGGCGCGTGAGCGATACCGGCGTGAAGTCGGAGGCGGTGTACCGGTCATGACCGCGATTCTAACGGTGGTAGCCACGGTATTGATGCTGGGGCTCCTTGTGGTGGTACACGAGTTCGGGCATTTCATCGTGGCCAAGCGGTCCGGCGTCAGAGTGGACGTCTTCTCGCTGGGCTTCGGACCCAGGCTGGCGGCCGTGAAGCGCGGGGATACCGAATACGCCATCTGCGCGATTCCCTTCGGCGGTTACGTCAAGATGGCGGGCTCCGACCCCGACCAGGAGGTCACGGGGAACCCGCACGAATTCATGTCCAAGCCCAAGCTGATCCGGGCTGCCATAGTGGTGGCCGGTCCGGTGATGAACTTCCTGCTGGCCGTGGTGCTCTACGCCCTGGTCACCTATGTCGTCGGGGTGGGCACGGTCTCCACCAGGCTGGTGGGAGAGGTTGTGCCTGACTCCCCGGCCTGGAATGCCGGAATCAGGGAGGGCGACACCGTTCTTGCCGTGGCGGGCGACTCGGTCGCGACCTGGGACCAGGCGATCGTCGGGCTGGCGGAGAACCTGGGCAAGCAGACCGAGGTGACCTACGAGCGCGACGGGCTGGTCGAGACGGCGACACTGGATCTGGTGGCGGTCGGCGATCCTTACGAGATCGGGATGGCCGCCTTCTCTGAGGCGGTGATCGACAACGTCAAGATGGGTGGGCCGGGTTGGCGGGCGGGTCTCAGGGGAGGAGACAAGATAACCTGGATAGAGGGCACGCCGGTCAAGGGCACCGACGACGTGCGGCGAGTGGTGATGGCTTCGGCGGGCCGGGAATTGGCGATTCGCTGGGCCAGAGGGGACGAGGTGATGGCCTCCACGGTCACTCCCAGGGACTACAGCGGTACGGGGATGATCGAGGTCGACTTCCGGGTTGAGAAGCGCCGCATCGGGATCGTGGCCTCGTTTGCCGGGGGCTTCAGGTACACCGCCTGGGCCGCCCAGCAGTTCTTCGTCTTCCTGCGGCACCTGGCTACCTTCAAGGTCAGCCGCGATACCGTCGGAGGGCCGGTGAGGATAAGCATGCTGGCCGGTGAGGCCATGCGCTGGGGCGTGGTCTTCTTCCTGCAGCTTGTGATATTCTTCAGCGCCCAGCTGAGCCTGATAAACCTGCTGCCCATACCGGTGCTGGACGGCGGCCATCTTCTGCTCCTGGGTGTGGAAGCGGTGACCCGGCGGACGATCTCCGCCAGGGAGCGTATGGCTGCTCAGCAGGTAGGTTTCGCCCTGCTTGTCGCCGCCATGGTTGCGCTGACCTTCAACGACATTTCCAGTTTCTTCAGGAAGTAGCTGCTCGCGCCGGTGGCCCCTCGCTGGGGGCCACTTAGCGATCGGCGAGGCGGGTGGCGCCGACGGGGGCCCCCCGACGAGCGCAGCGTTAGCGAGCACGGTGGGGGTGGTCGGCGACAGGACCCGCTGGGGGCCATCGTCGGGCCGAAGCCCTTCGCTCAGAGTACTGATA
>JBAQHK010000063.1:0-1704 GCA_049288275.1 bacterium
GCGCCTGTCCGGTCACACAGCCAGGCACGCCGCCTCGCCGAGCTGACCGACACCCAGCCCGTCCAGGCCGCTGGCCCGTCGACCGGCGAGATCCGCGCCTGGTGCCAAGCCAACGGCGTCCCCTGCCCTGCCCGTGGACTACGCGTCAAGCTGGACTTCCCAGGTGACGACTGGTACGGGTACGGCACCTTGCCGATCAGACTCACGATCCCCGACAACTGGCCCCTGTGGCCGATCGAACGCGAGGTGGACCAGATGTTCTCGGTGCGGCCTGTCATATGGCCAGACGACGAAGGCGACGAAGAATCGTGACCGTCATCGCCGCCGCCGCCGACGACTCCGCCCCAGGCGACCCCCGCCTGTCCCTGACCCGGTGGCGAGAGACAGCCGACGCAGCAGTACACCGGCAGGAGCCTCCGGTAAGAAGGAGGTTTATTGACGTCACTACCGGGCCCAGCGGCTCTGGTCGGGCTCGTACTTCGCAGGATCTGTCGGCGGAGCGCCACTGTCTGTCCTGCGGCAGTACATCGAGCAGCAGAACCGTCCGGTTCGGTAGGTCAAGAGACGAACCCCGGATGGGCTTCACCTCCGGCCTGAAGGCCGGAGCACCCGCCCAAGATTATTCGAGTGGCCATGGATGATACTGCTAGGTCGGAAGCAGGAAAGAAAGACCTGCGGCGACGGCGGTTCGGGGCCCGGCAACGCGTCGCCCTTTACCTCGCCGCTGGTGGTCGGTGCACACGGTGTGGGACCGAGCTCGTTCGTGGATGGCACGCCGACCATATCCATCCATGGTCGAAGGGTGGCTCAACCGATGTGGTCAACGGGCAGGCGCTCTGCCCTGATTGCAATCAACTGAAGGGATCAATGTTGAACGTCGACCGATACGCATGGCAGCAGGAAGCGCGAAGAGAGTTCAGGTTTTCTCCAAAACAAAGTTTCTTGGTTACTGCAACGCCAGGATCAGGGAAAACCCGTTTCTCTTTGGCCTGTATCAATGATGTTCGTGAGATCGGTGCGGCGCAGCGCGTCATGGTCGTGGTGCCTACGGATCATCTCCGTCGACAGTGGGCCGAGGCCGCACATCAGTACGCCGGGCTGAACTTGAATGAGACATTCGCCAATGGGCACGGCGGCATCGCCCCGGACTGTGACGGCGTCGTCGTCACCTACCACTCGGTGGGTCGGAGTCCAGAGGTGTATCGGAAGCTTTCCGCCGAGAAACGAACGATCGTCATCCTCGACGAGATCCATCACGCCGGTGACAGTCTGACGTGGGGAAGCGGAGTCCGTGAGGCGTTCGAGCCCGCCGTACGCCGACTGCTCCTGTCCGGGACGCCTTTCCGCTCGGACAACAACAAGATCCCGTTCGTGACGTATGAGCCTACGGAGGATGGGCAGTGGCGAAGTGTCGCCGATTACTGCTACGGGTACGGTCGGGCTGTCAGCGAGCGTGCTGTGCGACCGATCGCGTTCCCTGCGCTCGACGGTGAAATGAGATGGCGGGAAGCCGGGGAGATCAAGGTTGGTAGGCTCATCGCTCAGAAAGAGTCAGAGCGCAAGGCCGCGTTGCGGGCCGCGCTTGATCCGTCCGGAGCCTGGATCGGGTCCGTCTTGGAAGCCGCCAACGTCGAGCTGTCGTGGGCTCGTGGATGTGTTCCTGACGCCGGAGGCCTAATTATCGCCGATAGTCAGCAGCATGCC
>JBAQHK010000064.1:0-1934 GCA_049288275.1 bacterium
GCAGAGCGCGGAGTGAATATCAGTTCTCTGAACGAAGCGCCTGCCGCACGAGCCCGTCGCAACGGAGCGCTTTCGCCAACGAGGCGCCTCACCTGAGCTCGTAGACGCCCATGATCTCGGCGCCCTCCACATATATCGAGTAGATCTCCTGCTCCAGCGGCAGATGCTCCCGGTCCCAACGGTAGTTGGTGATGTAGTACCTGGCTCTGGACATGTCGTCCACGAAGACAAGCCGCTTGCGATCGGCCGCCCCGAGGGCGTCGGCGTTGTAACGGCCGGCAACGTTGGCAGCCTTGATGGTGATCGCCTCGGCCGGATCGTGGGCAGCGATGTACTCAAGGCCCTGCCGGTAGGAAAGCCCCCAGTAGTCCATCTCGAACTTGCCGTGCGCCCCGCGGGGCCCGCCCGGCACCGAGTTGAAGTAGACATTCTGGAAGGGATGATGTCTGAGCATGAAAGCCGCCGCGGCTGCCATGTTGGTCGCAACCAGTGCCACCAGCGCCGCGCGGAGGATCTTTCGCGCCCCACCCGCCCGCAGCGCGGCCGCGCTGCGCCAGAGCCACCTCATGCCGGCAAGCGCGACGAGGAGCAGCGCCGGGTAGACGAAGAAGGAGTGCCGCCACTCGTCGTAGAGCACTGCCTTGGAGCCGATGGAGTAGCCAAGAGGAAGCGCCAACCACAGCACAACCAGGACCAGGTCGCGGCGGCCGATCACCGCTTCGGCCTCGGCGCAGGCTGCGGCCGAGTCCCGCGGCGTCCCCGGAGCCCGGCTCCAGCCGGCGGCCAGCCCCACGCAGCACAGCACCAGGTAGGCAAGCGGGGTTGACACCGCGATCCAGACCAGGGTGTAGTGCCAGGGCAACGCGGTCGACCAGGTGGCCCGGCCGAGGTAGACCACGGTTGCCTCCCACGGGAAATTGCGCATGCCTTCAAAGACTCGCACGAAGTTAGCCAGCGGGTCTCTCCACAGCGTGGGCCACAGCAGCACCGTGACCCCGGCCCAGGATGCCACGAAGACCGCGAACCCCGGGGCCGCCCGCCTGATGCCCGCCCGGATGGCTCCGCGCCTCGCGACGTCCCACCCCAGGAAGAGAGCAGTCAAGGCAGGCAGCATGACGCCCACTATGCGCGTGTCCACCAGGATCGCGCACACCACGCCGTGCGCCAGGGCGCGGCCGATGGTTCTCCGGTCCAGGTATCGCAAGAGCGTGTAGACGCCCGCTACGAACACGGCGAGGAAGGGGATGTCCTTGGAGTTGTAGAAGCCGTGGGCGAAGATCCTCGGACTGAGGAAGAGCATCGCGCAGCCCACCAGGCCCAGCTTCCAGCTGCCGAACAGGCGTCGCGCCAGGAGAAAGAAGAAGACCAGGCCGCCCCAGAAGACCACGAAGTTGGCCGAGTGCCTCATCCCGTAGACCGAGCGAGCGTCGCTCAGCCCCAGGGCCTTCTCCAGCGAGTACAGGGCCAGCTCGAAGACCGGCCCGTAGTACCTGTGGCGATTTAGAAAGAGACCTTGATCGTGGTGAAAGACGTAATCGTAGACTTCGCTGCCGTACTGGCGCTGGACAGGTTCGTCCCAGGCTATGCCGTAATCGTCCGACGCGGCGATGCCGAGGGCCAGCATCGCCCCCAGCGCAAGCGCCGGCGCCAGCCACGGCCGCCTCTCGAGGATCTCGACCACTCGCTTCATTCTCTGCTGGCCACCTCTGCGGACCTCGTCGGGCCGAAGCCCTTCGCTCAGAGTACTGATATTCGCTACGGGCAATCGGCCCTTCCTCGGCCCCAACTCGAGAGGCGAGGTAAGGGGATTGATGCGAAGGCGACTATCAGTTCTCGGAGCCGGAGCGCAATCCCCGACCGAGCCGCACCCCAGACCCAACAGCAGAGGGGAGGCGCATGGCCTCCCCTCTACCCCCAAACACCTCGTATTACCT
>JBAQHK010000065.1:0-3494 GCA_049288275.1 bacterium
CCAAGAGGCCGACCAAGAGCGCCACCTTGAACTTCACAACGAAGGCCTCGGAGACGTCGAAGACGTGGAGGTTGAAGACCTCAGCCGGGCCGTAGGTGCGGGACACGATTGCGGCCAGGTCGTCACCCAAGAACGTGATAATGCGATCGGCGAAGTACCAGCCGCCGGCCGAGGCCGCGACAGTGGCGACGATTATCCAGATTACCGTCCACCTGAGCTCCTCGAGGTGCTCGAGGAAGGACATCTGCTTCTCACGGTCCCGCGCCATAGGGCATCAAACAACGGATCCCGGGCAGGCGGGCTGTCAGCCGGCCGGGCCGGGCCGCAGTCCCTACCGCACGACCTTTATCTTGATCCCGCTGTCAACCGTGGATGCCTCGGTGGCAATGTCTTCCTTGCCGGCCCGCTCGTATTTCCTAACCTGGTCGACGGTGAGGTTGAGCGAGTAGTCTATCACCAGGCCGCTGCCGTGGTCGAACCACAGATCGCCCTTGCCCTGACCGTGTTGATCGAGCCAGTACTTCCTGTCCGCGCTCCTGAATCCGGTTCCCGAGCCCACGCAATCCGATGTGAAGCGGACTCTGGCGCAGCTCGAGCCGGCGCGAACGCCGAAGGAGGCGACTTCGTAGTTAGTGGTTATCGTCAGATTGAAGTCTCCCCCCGCCATCATCACGGGCAACTCAAGCTTGGTCTGCCACTTGGTCCCCACCGAGGCCGCCTCTGCGGGCATCGGCGGATTGGACAGGGCCATCAGGAGAACCAGCACGCTCTTCAGATCCCTGAGCTCGGGGGTGTAGTTGCGAATGCCGTCCAGGCCCTTCCAGTCAGCCACCTCACCTGCCGGGCCCAGCTTGAGCCAAAGATACTGGCCCTTATACCCGGCCGCCTCGGGATCGGGAGTGGGTGCGCCGCCCGACAGCTCGGCGATCGAGAAGTCGTCGAACGTGATCCGCCTCACGATGGTGCCGTCAGGGGCGATGCTGTCAACCTTGCTGGAGTACACTATGTCGCTCATCCACTCCTGAGTAGTGCCGCCGATGTTCAGGCTGACACTGTACGCCATCTTGAACTGGGCCGGCACGCCGCCGTGAGTCTTGTACTCCAGTTTGATGGCCTCGCCCGCCACGTTGCCGACCGGCGGCTTGCTGCTGCAACCAAGGCAAACCAGAAGACCCAGCGTCAGCACCACTGCGACCAACCTCATCTCCGACACCTCCTTCGAACGATCCACAGTCTATTGTCCGGCGGCGGGCTTGAAGCCGCCGACCGCTTGCTCTAGCCTCACTATAGCACTCTTCACCGACTCTGTAACCGCCCGCGATGAAACCGTCGCGCCGGTCACCGCCTGGATGGACCCGTCGGTCTTGGACTTGGCGAGCACCAGCTGCTGCGACGATTTCCCCACCAGCTGCGCCTGCCACCACGGCGGAGCCTCTTTGCGGAGCGCCTCGACCACCTTGGCCGAGACCGCGAAGGCGACCGCGCGATCGCCCAGCGCCGAGGCCTCGGCGCCGCTGTCCACAGGCGCCACAATGACCCCAAGCGCACCGGGCGCCTTGGCCGCCACCGCGGCGGTGTCGCCGGCGCTTACCGCTCGCTCCAGGTCGGCCAGGGCTGCGGCGTCTTTCACCGCAACCACCAGGCAGCCCACGCCCGCCAGGGCGCCTTCAGGTGCGAGCACCACGCGCCTGCGGCTTGCCGCCTCAGCCGGCAACGCGGCCAGGGCCGCGCTCGCGGTCTTGGCGGCCTTGACCTCGATTATCTTGTTGCCGATGCCCGGGGTCTCCGCCTGTGAGACTATCTTCGTTCCCGTGATCCTGCCCCGGAGATCCACGCCGACCACGGTCTCTATCGTGCTGCTGTAGCCACGGCCCCGAGCGGTCACGGTGTATCCCACCAGGCCGGAGGTGTCGGGACTGCTGTAGCCCTTGTAGTAGACCAGCGTGTCCCCGGGGGCCCCGATGTGGACCGACCTCACCAAGGCGCCGCAAGCGGCCTCAGGCAGCACCGTGCGTCGGGCGGCCTCGGGGTCCGGGGGTTTGGCCTGAGGCGTCACGCCCTGCGCGCTCCCGGCAACAAGCCCGGCAAGCCAGAGCACCAGGACCACTCCCACGGTTCTCGCCATCATCTTAGATCACCCAATATCCTAGGTCGTGTCAGTCTGTCAAGGACCGGCACGGTCAAGTTCATCAAGAGGATGGAGTAGCACACCCCCTCGGGAAAGACCCCCATCAGTCTTATTATACTGGTTAGCGCGCCACAACCAAAGCCGAAGATCAGTCTTCCTTTCCAGGTGATCGGCGAGGTCACGGTGTCGGTGGCCATGAAGAATGCCCCCAGCAAGAGCCCTCCCGACAGAATGTGGAACAGGGGATTGCCCTGGAAGACGCCCTCCCCACCCAACATCCAGGTCACCAGCCCCACGGTCGCGATGAAGGAGACCGGTACGGTCCAGGACACGATGCGCCTGGCGATGAGGTAGACGCCCCCCACGGCCAGGAGCAGGGCCGAGGTCTCGCCCAGGCACCCGCCCACATTTCCGAATGCCAGGTTCTTCAAGGATCCCGACGAGTACAGGTACTCCAGGTTCTTCGCCGCCGAGGCCACCTCTTGAAGCGATGCCGAGGGGTCGGACAGAACTCCCCGCGCCATCTTGAGGGCGCCGAGAGGAGTGGCCGTGGCGATAGCGTCCACGCCCGAGATACCCGAGAGCGTCCCCCTTGCCGGCGCGATCCACGCGGCGCTCATCTGAGCCGGCCAGAAGGCCATCAGGAAGGCCCTGGCAGCGAGCGCCGGATTGAGGAGATTGTAGCCCAGCCCGCCGAAGAGCGCTTTGACGACCACCACTGCGAACACCGCTCCCACAACAGCCATCCAATAGGGCACGCCCGGAGGCAGAGTGAAAGCCAGAAGCATGCCGGCCACCAGGGCGCTGCCGTCGGTTGCGGCTACCCGACGCCGGGCGACCGCCTGGCAGGCCGCTTCCGCCACGACCGCCGAGGCCGACGCCACGGCGACCAGGGCCAACGCCCTCGGCCCGAAGAAGTAGAACGAGCCCAGCGCCGCCGGCAGCAGCGCCACCACCACCGCGAACATGATGCCCCTGGTCCCAAGCCCGTCCCGGAGATGAGGCGCCGGCAGGTCACGAAACCGCTGCGCAGACCGCTCGGTCGTAGGCTCAGCCACTCAGCAGCCTTCCGTTCCGGGCGCCAACGCGGCCTTGCCCTGCTTGACCAGGAAGACGTGCCTGATCTTCGACGGGCAGACGTAGGCGCAGACTCCGCACTCGATGCAGTCCGAGAGCCCGTACTCCCGAGCCTGCGGCAGGCGCCCCTTCTCCACCGCCCGTGCGATCTCGTTGGGCACGAGGCGCATCGGGCAGGCCGCGACGCAGCGGCCGCAACGCGTGCACGGGCCGGGCTCGGGAAGGCGCGCTTCCCGGGCGCGCATGAGGACCAGGCCGGATGTGGCCTTGACCACCGGAACGTCCAGCG
>JBAQHK010000066.1:0-1990 GCA_049288275.1 bacterium
GGGATGACCGTGCTGAGGACTTCATCAGGCATCGCCCCGACCTGCGAGGCGGGCGCGGTCAAGTCCGCGGTGATGCCGTCGGACGAGGTTGGCGCGGCCGGAGTCCCCCCGAAGACGCTTCTCGCCGAGAAATAGTAGGTCTCGGCGTCGGCCAGTGACAGGCCCGCCCGCGTCGTTGAGGTCTGGGTGCCCGCGGTGGTCCAGCCAACGACATCCGTACCGCCCTGGGTCGTGCCGATGGCGTACTGGTATTCGTCGGCGTAGCCGGCCGTCGCCCAGTTGGCCGAGAGCGTGTTGGACGACGCGACCCACTGCTGGTCCTCGCCGAGACCGTCGTAGACCCAGGCGATTGCCGTGGAGAGCACGACCGTTGTGTAAGCGTCGGGGGTGTCCGGATAGGCTTCGACGTTGCCGGCGAGGTCATGGGCACGCGACCGGAAGTGATAGGTGTGTCCGTTGAGGCCGGTGAAATCGCCGGAGTTTTGCGTGGTCGCGGGGAGCCAGCTGCCCCAGGAGCCCCCACCGTCACTGCTCACCTGGATGTCGTAGTTCATGATGCCCGATGCCCCATCGGTCCCGCCCCAGGTCACCGTGAAGACCGGGGTCGCAACCTGGCCCGGCAGATCCTCGACCCGGGAGTCCGGCGCACTTGTGTCCACGGTGACGCCGTCGGAGGACTTGGGCGTTCCCTTGGTGGCGCCGGCCACACCTCTTACCGAGAAGTAGTAGGTCCCGCCTTCGGCCAGCGTGAGGCCGTTGTGGGTGACATCGGTGCTCGCATGGGGTGTCCACCCGACCACGTTCGTACCGCCCTGGGCCGTGCCGACGGCGTACTCGTATCCCGTCACGCACCCGGATCCTGACCAGTTGGCCGAGAGACTCGTAGCGGAACTGCTCCAGTCCTCGTCGTTTGCCAGGCCGTCGTTCACCCAGCCTATCGCGGTCGAGCCCGCGACGGTGCTGGCGTCGTTGGAAAGCGCCGACTCGTTGCCGCCGTTATCTCGGGCTTTGCACGCGAAGTGGTAGGTCGTGCCTGAGGTCAGGCCGCCCACTGTGAAGCTCTCGGTCTGCCCTGCCGCCTTTGGAGCGGGTTCCTCCGCGCACTCGCTGGCCGAGGCCCAGTTTCCTTCGGTTATGCCGACAGTTGAATAGCGCACATCGTAGGACGAGGCCCTGCCGGACGTGCCGTCATCTCCGGGCGCAGTCCAGGTGAGGCTCGCGGCGTCGCAGCCTGTAGCGACCGCCTCCAGATCGGTGATCGCGGCCGGAGCGATGGTATCGGGCTCCGAGCTGTTCTCGCCGCCGCAGCTCACGAAAAGCAGACTCGCACTCGCTGCTACCATACCAAGGACATGGGATCTTCGCATCCAGGACGTCGGTCCGGCCTCCTTACGAGCTTCGTACGAACGTGTGAACCATAGATGACTGACCATGCCGACCAGGTGAGTCTAACGCGTTCCGGCACGGCGGGTCAACAACCGCGACGGGGGTCGGCCCATCACCAGATCAGGGGGCAGGTGGCCGTGAACTTCTGAACGCGGTAGTTCTCAAAGTCGCAGACGAACACCGAACCGTCGGTATCCACTGCCACCCCGGCGGGTTTGCTGAACTGGCCGTCACCTGCGCCAGGACCGCCCCACTTGCTGAGGAAGACACCGCCCGCGGTGAAGATCTGAATGCGGTTGTTTGAATAGTCTGAGACATAGACGCGGCCGGCGCCGTCAACCGCTACGAACTCCGGGTTCCTAAATAGCCCGTCAGCGGTTCCGTATCCTCCCCACGTGGCTATGTGGGTGCCGTTCGAGGTGAAGGCCTGCACGCGGTCGCCAACGACCTCGGCTACATAGATCACGCCCGACGGTCCGACCGCAATGCCGTTGGGGTCCATGAATTGGCCGGGCCCCGTCCCGTATTCCCCCCACTTGGCAACAAAGTCCCCGTTGCGCGTGAACTTCTGGACACGGTCGTTGATCTGTTCGGTCACATACAC
>JBAQHK010000067.1:0-9874 GCA_049288275.1 bacterium
CTGACACCGCGTCCGGCGATACCCTGGCCCAGGGCGGCCCCTACTCGTCTCCCAAGTTCGGCCATATCCTTGCCGGCATCCGCTACCCTGCCCCAGACAGCCTCGGCACGGTTCTGCTGCTGGTGGATGAGAGCGTGGCCTCTCCCCTATCGGCCGAGATCGAGCGCCTGGAGCTTGACATGATACGCGACGGCCGCCGGGTCGAGCGCCGATCTGTCTCGGCAGATGCGACCGTCCCTGAGGTCAAGAGCCTCATCGTGTCGGAGTGTCAGAGCGATCCTACGATCTCCACGCTCTTTCTCCTGGGCAGCATCGCCATACCGTATTCCGGAGACGTGCGGGGCGCTCATGCCAACGAATTCGGCGCCTGGGCCGCCGACACCTACTACGGCGAGCTCGATGGGGTCTGGACCGACTCGGTGGTCAACAATACCAGCGCCAGCAGGATCGAAAACCACAACGTGCCCGGAGACGGCAAGTTCGATCAGACCTACCTGCCGTCCCCGGTGGAACTTCAGGTGGGGCGCGTGGACTTGAGCAACCTGCCGGCCTTTCCCGAGGGCGAGGTCGAACTCCTCAGGCGTTACCTCAACAAGGATCACGCTTACCGCTCGGGCCAGGTCCTGGTCCCGCGCCGCGGGCTCATCAAGGACGGCACCGGCGAGATGTCGGGGACGGCCTATGCCTGCACCGCATGGCGCAACTACACCGCGATGTTCGGCCCGAGCTCCCTCAACGTTGGCCTCTGGCTGCCCGCCCTCGAGACCAACCCCTACCTGTGCGCCTTCGGGTCCGGCGCCGGGAGTTTCACATCCTGTGCGATGGTGATCTCAACCAACGACTATGTTACCAAGACCATCTACGCGGTCTTCCAGATGCTAATGGGAAGCTACTTCGGCGAATGGGACGCCACCGACAACCTAATGCGCGCCTCCCTGGCATCGGCCGGCTATGGGCTGGCCTGTTTCTGGGCCGGGCACCCCGCCTGGCATCTCCACCACATGGCGCTGGGCTACCCCATCGGCTATAGCGCGCGGCTCACCCAGAACAACCATACTGATTACATGATCGGCTACGGAGGCATGCAGACCAGCATCGCCCTGATGGGCGACCCCACCATCCGACTGCATACTGTGAAGCCCCCGGCCGGCCTCAGTCTCGCCTGCCTTGGTGACGGCTCGATCGGCCTGACTTGGGGTGCGCCCGCGGACTCGGTCCTGGGCTACCACGTCTATCGTGCCGGGGACGTGCGGGGCGATTTCGCGCGCCTTACGGGCGAACCGATCGCGGATACCACTTTCAGCGATTGGTCTCCCCTGCCGGGCTCCAACACTTACATGGTCCGGGCGGTCAGGCTCGAGGCCACCGGTAGCGGTACCTACTTGAACCTGAGCCCGGGAGTGATCGATTCGATAGACGTGGTCGCAGGCGTTGAGTCCGGGGGCGGCAGCCTGCCCGACGAGCGCTCGGTGGTCCAGGGCTCGCCCAACCCCTTCGGCGGCGAAGCGGCCCTGAGATTGTACGTGCCGCGGCGAGCCGAGGTCGCAATCGAGATCCATGATGTGGCCGGCAGGCTGGTTCGGAACCTGGACCTCGGCCCGCGCGAGCCCGGCTGGCACGCCTGCCGCTGGGACGGCAGGGACAGCCACGGCCGACAGGTCGCGAGCGGAGTCTATTACCTCTCGGTCACTGCCGGCCGTGCAGCGCTTTCCACCAAACTGGTGAGGATCGAGTAAGGCCTACTCTTCGTACCTCCCGCCCAGGCAACCGGCCAGGAACTTCTCGGCTGCCGCGTAGAACTTGATGCGGTTGTCGGGCTTCGCGAGACCATGCCCCTCGTCCGGGAACACCATGTACTCGACGTAGAGCCCCTTCTCCCTCATCACGTTGACGATCTGATCGCTCTCGGCCTGCTTGACGCGCGGGTCGTTCTCGCCGTGCGCGATCAGCATGGGGATCTTGATCTGGTCTACCCTGAAGAGCGGCGACCGCGACTTCAAGAACTCGGTCTCGGTCTCGGGGTTGCCGATGCGCTTGTAGAAGATGTCGAGCATTGATGTCCAGTAAGGCGGCACCGACTGGATGAAGGAAAGCAGGTTGCTCGGCCCCACCTGAGAGATCGCGCAGGAGAAGACGTCGGGAGTGAAGGTCGCCCCGACCAAAGCGGCGTAGCCGCCGTAAGAGCCGCCGTAGATCGCGATCTTCTTGGGATCGGCGATGCCGGCCTTGACAAAGATGTTGACCCCGTCTATGAGGTCATCGTGCATCTTGCCTCCCCACTCCTTGTCCCCGGCGTTGAGGAAGGCCTTGCCGTAGCCAGTGGAGCCCCGGTAGTTGATCTGCAGGCAGGCGTAGCCCCGGTTGGCGAGCCACTGGGCCTCGGGATTGTAGCCCCAGTTGTCGCGCACCCACGGCCCCCCGTGGACGTTCACCACCATGGGGAGGCTCTTTCTGGGCTTGCCCGGCGGATAGGTCACGTAACCGTGGATCGTCAGTCCGTCGCGGGCTTGGAAGGACACCGGCTCCATGGCAGCCAACTTGTATTTCAGCAGCTCCGGCCGCGTGTAGAAGAGCAACGAGGACTTGCCGGTCTTGAGGTCCAGGATGTGATAGGCGAACGGGCCGTTGTCCCGAGTGAAGCCCAGGATCCAGGTCCGCTCGGCATCGTCGCGGCTCTGAACCACGAAGTCGCCTTCTTCGATCTTGCGGATCTCCCGAAAGACCGACTTGAGGTTCTCGTCAAGCACCTCCCACTCCATGCGGTCCTTGTCGAAGGCGACGGCCTCCACCTCGTAAGTCTCAGGATTGACCATCACGTTGGTGACATCGTACAGGGAGTCCTGGGCGACGACCGCGGTGGCGCCGGTCGCCAGTTCCATGCGCACCAGCCGCGCCGCGTTGGCGTCGCGGGAGTCCACCATGTACATGGACTTGCCGTCCTTTGTGAAAGACACCGGATAGCTGCTCAGGCTGTTGTCGGCATCCCAGGTGAGCAACGTGCTCCATGGATCGGTCGGGTTGGGTCGGTACAGCAGGTCCATGCCGCCCGAGGGAGTCGGCGCCATCGCCAGCTTCACTTGCAGGTAGTTGTCGGTGAGCCATCCCGCGACGTTGCCGGGATTCTTGGCCACCATGGTGAGCTCGCCGCTCGTCAGGTCCAGGTGATAAGCGTCGTGCAGCCGCGCGTCCTCCTTGTTCATGGCGATCACAAGATGGGTCGGGAAGTGCTTGTCGCGACCCACTATTTCCACCGAGACGCTGTCAAAGGGCGTGAGTGATCTGGTCTCGGCGGTATCCAGGCTGACGTCGAAAAGCTGCCAGTTCTCGTTGCCGCCCTTGTCCTGGAGATACATGATGCGCCTGCTGTCCCCGCTCCAGAAGTAGCTCCAGATGCCCCGGTTGGTGTCCTGCGTGACCGCGCGGTCGTCGTTCTTGCCGACGGTCTTGACCCACACGTTGATCACCCCGTTGAGGGGCGCGGCATAAGCCAGCATCTTGCCGTCGGGCGAGATGTAGGCGAGGGCCTTCTCGGGATTCCCGAATATCTTGGCTCTGGGGATCAGGGCAACGTCCTCGGCGAACGAGCTCGCCACATAAGCCGCCACAAGGAGCACGGCCATCACCGCAACTACAAACCACAATCTCCCGTGATTCACGACTGTCTCCTTTCGACAGGTACAGCTTTCCTAACCGAGCGCTCTCCCCCACACGTGCCGGCACATCCAACCTGTCGGTCAGTGTATCATGCCTACCTCCTGTTCGGCCGATCCGACGACGTTGGCGTCACCACACCCTTTCTTATAAGTAAGGACACATATATGGTCTCCAGGGTTTCAAGTATTGTGCGCGCGGAATATGTCGCGACCGCCTTGTCGCGGGCCCGGCGACCGAGGTCACGCATCCGGTTGGGGTCGCCGAGCACTTCGAGCAAAGCCTCCACGAAGGCCTGTCGATTGCCGGGCTCGACCAGTACCCCGTCCGTGCCGTCAGCGAGATTCTCGGGAATGCCGCCCACCGCCGTTGCCACCACTGGCTTGGCAGCCATCATGGCCTCGATTAGAGACACCGGCAAGCCCTCGCGCTGCGAGGTGATCACGTAGAGATCCATGGCGGCCAAGAGCTCCGGTATGTCGCTGCGGTTTCCCAGAAACAGCACCCGGTCGGCGAGGCCGAGTGCGTCCCGCATCCGCCGGAGGCTCTCCCCCAGACGGCCGTCGCCCACCAGGACGAACTTGACGTCGGGCCGCCTGGCGCAAACCTCGCGCGCGATCTCGAGGAACAGATCGTAGGACTTGGCCTCGACCAGCCTTCCCACAGTGCCCACCACCAGCGATCCCGCCACTCCGATCTCCGCGCGCTTGGCCTCGCGGGCGGCCTCCGAGACCTCAAACCGCGAGGGCTCAACCGCGTTGCCCACCAGTACGATCTTCTCCGACGGGGTTCGTTCGAGCCTGACGCGCAGATCTCTTATGTCCTTCGACACGGCGATCCTGAGGTCGGTGCCGCGCGCAGCCAGCCGCTCGAACCACCTGTGGTGCCATCGCTTCCACAGGGTCTTGCC
Organism: bacterium; assembly: GCA_049288275.1. Taxonomy (GTDB): domain Bacteria; phylum Arandabacterota; class Arandabacteria; order Arandabacterales; family Arandabacteraceae; genus JBAQHK01. The sequence goes on from JBAQHK010000067.1 coordinate 4,562, forward strand.
GTGCTCGTGAGTGATCACCACTGGCACGCCGGCAAGCCAGGCGGCCGGCCGCGCGATCACCCCGGGCTCGAAGAGGTGGATGTGAATGATCTTGACGCGCCGCTGTCTCAAGAGGCGCCGCAGCCTGAGCACGGTTATGGCGGCGTAGCGCCTGCGATAACCGAGGGTGAAGACCGGTATCCCAAGGCTCTCCACCTCGGCTGCCAGCTCTCCTCTGCCGGTCAGGCAGCAGATGCCGTAACGCAGCTTGCTCTTGGCCATTTCGGGGGCGAGGTAGTAGAGATTCCGTTCCGCCCCTCCGGCGGTGAGACTGCCTATCACGTGCAGCACGTCAAGCCGGTCGCGCGGAGCCATGGTTGGCAACTAGGCCACCACGAGGTTGATCAGTTTGTCTTTCACGTAGATGGTCTTGCGCAAGGTTCTGCCGTCAAGCCACTTGGCGACCGCGGGCTGGCCGAGGGATGCCGATTGGACTTCCTGCTCGGTGGCTCCAGCGGCAACGCTGATGGTGGCCCGCACCTTGCCGTTGACCTGCACGACCACGTTGACGGTGTCGGTCTTGAGCAAGCCCTCGTCGTAGTCCGGGAAGGGAACTTCGAAGATGCTCTCCCGGTGTCCGAGGTTGGCCCAGAGTTCCTCACAGACGTGGGGGATCATGGGCGACAGCGTGTGCAGGCAGACCTCCGCTGCGAACCTCAGGACCCGCTGGGCCTCCGGCCGCGGCTCGGTCTCCGCCCGCTCCGACATGCGCGAGGACATCTCGTTGACCAGTTCCATCGCGGCGCTTATGGCGGTGTTGAAGTGGAAGCGTACCCCGATGTCTTCCCTGATCTTCTTCACGGCCCAGTGGGCCTTGCGCAAGACCGCGAGGTCGGCAGCATCCAGGGACGCAGGCGGTGGAGGGGCGCCGCCAACCTTGAACTCGGAGACGGCATCCACTATCCGCCAGAAGCGGGTGAGGAACCTGTAGGAGCCCTCCACCCCCTTGTTGACCCATTCCACGTCCTTCTCCGGAGGCCCGAGGAAGAGGGTCGCCAGGCGTGCGGTGTCGGCCCCGTACTGGTCTATCACGCCGTCGGCGGACACCGTGTTGCCCTTGGACTTGGACATCTTGGCTCCGTCTTTCCAGATCATGCCCTGGGTGAAGAGGTTGGCGAAGGGCTCGCGCGCCTCCATCTGCCCCATGTCGGCAAGGACCTTGGTGACGAACCTGGAGTACATCAGATGGAGAATCGCGTGCTCGATCCCTCCTATGTACATGTCCACGGGCAGCCAGTAGTTGACCTCGTCGGCGCTGAACGGCCTGGTCTTGTCGTCGGGCGTGAGATACCTGAGGTAGTACCAGCTGGAGTCCACGAAGGTATCCATGGTATCGGTCTCGCGCCTGGCCGGACCGCCGCAGGTCGGGCATGTTGTCTCCACGAACTCCTTGACGTAGGTCAGCGGGGACTGCCCTGTGGGCTTGAACTTGTCAATCGTGGGAAGCAGAACCGGCAGGTCCTGCTCGGGCACGGGCACGGTGCCGCACCTCTTGCAGTAGATGATGGGAATCGGAGCTCCCCAGTAGCGTTGCCGCGAGATCAGCCAGTCGCGCAGGCGGTAGCGGACTCTCCGCTTGCCCATTCCCTTGGCCGTCATGTAATCGGCAATCTTCTCCATCGCCAGCCGATTGGGAACGCCGTCGAATTGGCCGGAGTTGACCTCGATGCCGTCCTCGATGTAGGCCATCTCCAGGGCCGCCGCGTCCTTCGCCACCCCGTCGGGCGAGATCACAAGCCTCATGGGCAGGCCGTACTTCCTGGCGAACTCAAAATCCCGCTGGTCGTGGGCCGGCACCGCCATTATCGCCCCGGTCCCGTAATCGCCCACCACGTAGTCGGCGATCCACAGCGGAATCCGCTCGTTGTTGACAGGGTTCACCAGGCGCTTGCCGGTGAAGAACCCGTTCTTCTCGGTATCTGTGAACTTGCGCTGGGCCGCCTTTAACTTGCACTCGCGGGCGAAGGCAAGCGCCTCGGCCTTGACCGGGCTCCCCTCCAGGATCGACTCCAGATCGGGGTGATCCGGGGAGAGCACGGCGTAGGTGACTCCGAAGATGGTGTCCACCCGGGTGGTGAAACACCGCAGCGGTCGACCGTCCTCCAGTCTGAAGTTGATGTCCACGCCCTCGCTGCGGCCGATCCAGTTGCGCTGCATGGTCTTGACCCGCTCCGGCCAGCCCTCGAGGCTGCCGAGATCCTGCAGGAGCTGGTCGGCGTAGTCGGTAATCCTGAAGAACCACTGCTCCAGGCGGGTGACCGTGACCGTCGTGTCGCACCGCTCGCACAGGCCTGCCACCACCTGTTCGTTGGCGAGAACGGTCTGGCAGCATGGGCACCAGTTGACGGCGGCCTCCTTGCGGTAGGCCAGGCCGCGCCGGTACATCCAGACGAAGATCAGCTGGGTCCACTTGTAGTAGTCCGGGTCGCAGGCGGCGACCTCGCGCGACCAGTCGAAGGCTATGCCCCAGGCCCTGAGCTGCTGCCGCATGCGCTTGATGTTGGCCTCGGTCCAGGCGCGGGGATGCAGGTTGCGCTCGATTGCTGCGTTCTCGGCGGGAAGCCCGAAGGCGTCCCAGCCTATGGGAAACATCACGTTGTACCCTTCCTTGACCTTCCAGCGCATCAGGGAGTCGCCGAGGATGTAGTTCCTGCCGTGACCGACATGGAGCTCTCCCGAAGGGTATGGGAACATCACCAGGCAGTAGTACTTGGGCTTGGCGCCGGCCGGGCCGGCCTTGAAGGTGCCCCGCTGGTCCCAATAGGCCTGACGGCGGGCCTCGATCTCCTTGAAGTTGTATGGTCTCATTGCTCGATAGACCTCGGCAGAGGATCCGAAGGAGACAACTTAGTTTGAGACAGTGTATAATCTCGCGGCGAGCGTGTCAAGGTTACTTGTGGAGGCTCTCCAGGTAGGCGTAGGCCGACATCGCCGCCGTGGCGCCGTCTCCCACCGCTGTCGCCACCTGCCTCAAGGTCTTCTCCCGCACGTCCCCGGCTGCGAACACCCCCGCGACCGAGGTCTCCAGGGCCGCCCCGGCAACCAGGAAGCCCGAGGGACTGAGGGCAAACTCCGGCCCGAGCATGCCCACGTTGGCGTTGTAACCCACGTATATGAAGACCCCTTCGGCGGCCAGGGTGTCGCCCCTGCCTGTGGCCTTGTCCTCGATCTCGATGCCCTTCACCTCGGTCTCGCCGGATATCGCTTTGGGGACGGCGTTCATCACCAGGCTGATCTTGCCGTTCTTGCGCACCCGGTCCTGAAGGACCTCGGCGGCCCGGAATCTATCGCGCCGGTGGACCACAATCACCTTGGCCGCAAACCTCGCCAGGAACAGGGCCTCCTGCAACGCCGAGTCTCCCCCACCCACCACAGCGACCACCTGGTCCCTGTAAAGGGGGCCGTCGCAGGTAGCACAGTAGGAGACTCCCTTGCCGGTCAGCTCGGCCTCCCCCGGAATCCCCAGCTTCCTCGGGGTGGAGCCCGTGGCAACGATCGCCGAAGCGCCCGTTACCGCGCCGCCGTCGGTCGCGGCGAGGACACGCCCGCCCTCGGCCCACAACCGGGTGACCGCGGCCGTCACCAGTCGGGCGCCGTGGCGAGACGCCTGCTCGAGCATCCTGGTCCCAAGGTCCATGCCTGAGATGCCCTCGGGAAAGCCCGGGTAGTTCTCGATCAGGTCCGTGCTGCCGGCAAGCCCTCCCGGGTAGGCCCGCTCGAGGATCTCGGTGCGCAGGCCGGAACGAGACGCGTAGATCGCGGCCGCCAGTCCTGCCGGACCGGCTCCGAGGATGATCAGGTCGGATGCGTCCATCTACCAGCCCTCTATGGTCCGCGACAGAATGTCGGATGCCACGGTCGCGACGGCGGCGGAGAGAGCCCCGTCCTCGCCTGCGTCTGCCGAGGCCTCGTTGTAAGACTTCCATGCCCGGAAGTTGTCTTCCTTCCAGAGCACCTTGCCCTCGCGCAGGTCCTCGAACTCGATCGAGACCACGATCTCAATCTTGAACTCGTTCACGGTCTGGGCTCTGTCGAAGGTCAGCGGTCCCTTCTCGTACTTGACTATGGTGCCGCGCAGCATCGCGTCGGCCTGGGGCTCGGCCACAACCGACAGCCTGCCGTCCGCGACGAAGGCGTCGGTCACCGCCGATGTCAGCTCCTGCTCGACGCCGTAGCGGGTGGTTTCGTTTTCGAAGGTGCGGACGTAGAGGTTTTTGATGTGGCCTGGCAGGAGAGCGCGACCGGAATAGCCGCAGGAGAAAACCAGCGGGAAGAGGCCCAACCAGAGAATTGCACCTGCGCGCTTAGGTAGCCTCATCGCCGTCCCCGGCAAGGACGGCCAGATTCAGGAGCTTCATCTTGTAACGGAGCTTGTCCCGCTTGATTCTGAGTAGCCTGGCCGCCTCGCTCTGGTTGTATCCCGCCTGCTCCAGAGCCTTCTCAACCAATTCCCTCTCAATATTGCAGATCAGGCCGTCAAAATCAACACCGTTGTCGGCGATGCGCCCGGTCAGGGATTCCTCCAACGAGCGCACCAATTCGTTGCGGCCGCCGGCGGCCAGCTCGCCCATTGAAAGGTGGTCGGCCTCGACGGTCGAGCCGTCAAACAGCAGCACCGCCCTTTCGATCACGTTCTTCAGCTCGCGCACGTTGCCGGGCCAGGCGTAATCGTGCATTGCCTTCAGGGCCCGATCGGAGAAACCCTGAAAGCTCTTGGAGAAGGCCACGTTGTAGTGATTCAGGAAATGCTTGGCCAGCGATTCTATGTCTTCTCGTCGCTCGCGCAGCGCCGGGACCCTCAGCGGGACTACCTTGAGTCTGTAGTAGAGGTCCTCCCTGAATGAGCCGGTCCGCACCGCCTGAGCGAGGTCCCGGTTGGTGGCGGAGATGATCCTGAGGTTGACCCTGATGTCCTGGGTTCCCCCGACGCGTTTGAAGGTCATGCGCTCTATCACTCGCAAGAGCTTGACCTGGATGGTGAGGCTCATCTCTCCCACCTCGTCCAGAAACACCGTGCCCTTGTCGGCCAGTTCGAAGAGCCCGCGCTTCTGGGTCTTGGCGTCGGTGAAGGCCCCTCTCTCATGCCCGAAGAGATCGCTCTCCAAGAGCTGCTCGGGCAGAGAGCCGCAGTTTATCTCCATGAAGGGCTGGTCCTTGCGCGGGCTCAGCATGTGCACCATGTTGGCCACCAGCTCCTTGCCGGTGCCGCTCTCTCCCTCGACGAGGACCGTGCTGGTGTTACCCCTGGCCAGATTCTCGACCATCTTCATCAGG
>JBAQHK010000068.1:0-3052 GCA_049288275.1 bacterium
TCGTAGGAGGGCATGCAGCCGGTTTCGGCTATCCCGCCAGCGATCTCCTGAACAAGCCGCTTGGTCTCGTAGGGAAGTGTCGCCACGTAGACCTTGTTGGCGTGGGACAGGAGCGGATCGGGTAGCCAGGCCCCCGAGGGGTGCGCCGTCCCCATAACGCCTGCGGCGATGCCCATGCCGAAAGTGGTCTCGTTGTTGATGATCATCTGGGTCAGCTTATCGCGGAAGACCTTCTCGTCCAGGCCGTTGGCGCGCGCGATCAGGATCGCCGCCCCGATCATCACGTCCCCCTGGCCGGCCACGCACCCGCCTATCGCCGCGCGGTAAGGCAGGGTGAAGCGCGCGACGGCCTCGCCAGCGTAATCGTACTCGCCGTTAAGGAAGATGCGCTCGGTCGGGACAAAGACCTTGTCAAAGAAGATGTAAGCCTGGGTGATGCCGCCACGCTCGACCGGGTTATCGAAGCCCTCTTCCATCTCGCGCTTGTCGGAGGGGTGGCGAGCCTCGACGATCGTGATCCCCGGCGAGTCCTTGGGGATGACGAAGGCCACGGCGTAGGCGGAGTCCTCACGCTTGAGGCGCGTCGTCGGCATGACGAAGAGCTCGTTGGCGGCCGCGGTGCCGCAGATCATGACCTTGGCGCCCTTCACCACGATGCCGTCCGGGCGACGCTCCACTACATGGAGGTACATGTCAGGATCGGGCTGGCGCGAGGGGCCGAGTCGACGCTTGCCCTTGGGGTCGGTGAGGGCGCCTGCCACCGTGATGTCGCGCTCCTGCGCATCACGCAGCCACGCCGTGAGACGCTGGTGGTAGTCGGTGCCGCGTTCCTTATCTATATCCCAGGTGGTAGACCACAGGGCGTTCAAGACGGCCCAGCCCGCGCACCGGCCACCGGTGCAGGTGCCGGTGAGCTGAAACATCAGGCGCTTCAGCCGGCTGTTGGCGAACATGTCCTCGGGCGAGCGCAGGATCGAGAGATACCGGGAGACCCGCTTGCCCGTCAGGTGTGAAGTCGTGGTCAGGAGATCCTGGTGGCGAGGATCGCGCGCGGCCTCGTAGATCTGAGCGTGGCCCTCTATGGCGCGGCAGGTGCGGGGGTCGGCGACCGGGTCCTCGATCAGGGTCCCGAACTTGTACATGTTGGGCTTCATCCGCCTGAGGCTCTCCTTGAACTCCTCGGCGGTGCGGGTGTGCCCCGGAGGCTGGATCGCGGCCTCGAGCGATTCGCCGGTCTTCAGGCGATGAATCAGGGCGGGCAGAATCTCTTTGAGGTCACCCACCAGACCGTAGTCGGCCATGGCAAAGATCGGCGCTCGCGGGTCGCTGTTGATGGCCACGATGGTCCCGGCGCGCCGGATGCCGACCGTGTGGTGCATCATGCCCGAGACGCCGGCGCAGATGTAGAGCCTCGGGGCAATGACCTTGCCGCTTGCTCCGATCATCTCGTCGGGCGCGGCCCAACCCTCATCCACGGGGGGACGTGTGGCGCCTACGGCAGCGCCCAAGAGCTCCGCCAGATTCTCGATCAGGGCCCAGTTCTCCTTGCTCCCTACGCCGAATCCGCCGGCCACTACGATCTCAGCGCCTTCCAGGGCGCGTCCGCCGATGGCCCCGCGCTGCTTGAGCTCAAGCGTGCGGGCTGAGCGGATGCTGCCCAGGGCGCCGCCCGCTGCGGAGGGTAGTTCGGTCTTGATAACGCGGGCACCCGGCCGGCGACGGCGCACGGCCGAGAAGATGCCTGCAGTGACGGTCGCCATCTGGGGGCGCTTGTCTGGGCAGACGATGTTGGCAACGATGTTGCCGCCGAAACCGGGAACGGTCTGGACCAGCTGGCCGCGTTCAAGTTTGAGGTCAATGCAGTGCGCGGAAAGCCCGGTCGCGAGACGCGCGGCCACACGGGCGGCGAGGGCGGCATTGCGGCTGTCTGCGCCGAGGAGTATGGCATCGGGCGCGTGCTCATGCGCGAGCTCGGCCAGGACTCGGGAGTGTATGGTGGTGGAGAAGGTGCCAAGGCGCGGGTCCGACACCCAGCGTACCGCGGCAGGGCCGTAGTCCAAGAGCTCTTCGGCCAGGCGCTCAACATCGCACGAGGACTGGCCAGCCGTGCCAGTGCCCGCGGACGTGCCCGCGCCAGCCCCCGCGCCGTCGGCGTCCGCGGAGCCCAGGATCACCGCCTCGAGCGAGAGTCCTCCACGCTCGGCCAACTCAGCGCCCTTGCTGAGGAGCTCGAGGACCACAGGGTCCAGCTTGCCGCCGTGGTGTGAGGCATAGACCCAGATGGATTTCGCGGAGGCTTCTACTCCGGCCATGGACTTCTCCTCATTCCCTGCTTCCTCAATCAGGAATCTCCAAGAGTCTTGTCGGCTCGCAACCTCGCCACGAGCTCCCCCGTGATCTCTCCCGCGTTGCCGCTCAGGATCTCGCCCTTGCGGCCCTGAGCCTGCTGGTAGATGTTGAGCATCTGGGTGGGTGATCCCTTGAGTCCCACGCTCTCCGGACTGAGGCCCAGGTCAGCTGCGTTCCAGATCACAGCCGGCAAGTCTCGCGCCCGCCTAATGCCGGGCATCGCCGGCAACCTGGGCTGATTGACCTCGCGGTCGAAGGTCACGAGCGCCGGCAGCGCGCACTCGGCCACCAGCGTTCCCTCCTCAACCTTGCAGTCCGCGCGTACGACGGATGCGCTGCCCGCCACCCCCTTCACTTCAAGGCTCACAACATGGGTGATATCCGGAATCTCGAGGAGCTCGGCAATCTGCGGCCCCACCTGGGCGGTGCTGCCGTCGGCGGAATATGCCCCGCAGAAGACCAGGTCAACGCCGGGACTCGCGCCTGCCGCCTTCCCACCGTTCCCGCCCTTCCCAAGCCTTCCACCCTTACCTGTCCCTATGCCACCAACCTCGCTGCCGATCTTCCTAATGGCAGCCGCAAGGCAATGCGCCGTGGCCAGCGTGTCGGCACCTGCGAAGGCCCGGTCGCTCGCGAGATAGGCTCGATCGCAGCCCATGGCCAGGGCCTCGCGCAACTGCTCTTCGGCCTCGGGCGGCGCCAT
>JBAQHK010000069.1:0-2141 GCA_049288275.1 bacterium
GAACACGACCATCCGGGTGGCGCTGACCGCTGCATTCTGCTCGACCCCGGCTTTGGCCCAGCAGACCGCCGGGTCGCCCGGTACACCCAGCGCGACCGAGTTCAAGAACCGGGCTAATCTCCCCATGCGCAACACGACCCGGCCAAGCCTCGTGACCTACGACGCGAAAAATCCGGACACGAAGTTCCCTCCCATCGAGCAATTGCGACCCCCCAAGGGCGCGCCCAATGTCCTGCTCATCCTGATCGACGACGCCGGGTTCGGGGCCTCCAGTGCCTTCGGCGGCCCCTGCCAGATGCCGACCGCTGAAAAGCTGGCTGCCTCCGGGCTGAAGTATAGCCGTTTCCACACCACCGCCATCAGTTCACCGACCCGCCAGGCGCTGCTCACCGGGCGCAACCACCATTCCGTCGGCATGGCTGGCATCACCGAGATCGCTACCGGCGCGCCGGGCTACAGTTCGGTTCGGCCCAACTCCATGGCGCCCCTGGCGGAGACGCTCAAACTCAACGGCTACTCCACCGCGCAGTTCGGCAAAAACCATGAAGTCCCCGTCTGGCAGACTAGCCCCGTCGGCCCCTTTGACGCGTGGCCTACAGGTGGCGGCGGCTTCGAGTACTTCTACGGCTTCCTCGGCGGCGAAGCGAACCAGTGGTATCCCACCCTGTACGAAGGGACCACGCCGGTTGAGAACAAGAAGACGCCCGAGCAGGGCTACCACTTCATGGCGGATATGACCGACAAGGCCATCAAATGGATGGCCCAGGAGAAGGTGCTCACGCCCGACAAGCCGTTCTTCATCTACTTCGCCCCCGGCGCCACGCATGCGCCCCACCACGTTCCGAAAGAATGGGCCGACAAATACAAGGGCAAGTTCGACCAGGGCTGGGACAAACTGCGGGAGGAGATCTTCGCCCGGCAGAAGAAGCTCGGAGTCATCCCGGCGGACTGCCAGCTTACTCCGCGCCCCAAGGAGGTACCGCCCTGGGATGCGATGCCCGAAGCGTTCAAGCCCGTGTTGCGCAGGCAGATGGAGGTGTATGCCGGGTTCCTGGACTACACCGATTACCATGTTGGCCGGATCGTGGCCTTGCTGGAGAAACTGAACATCCTCGACGACACGCTCATTTACTACATTGTCGGTGACAACGGCGCCTCGGCCGAGGGTGGGATCAACGGGGCCTTCAACGAGATGAGCTACTTCAACCAACTGCAAGCCCTCGAGACGGCCGAATACCTCACGGAGCGGCTCGACAAACTCGGCGGGCCGGAATCCTACAACCACTATGCCGTGGGCTGGGCGCACGCCATGAACACCCCCTACCAGTGGACCAAACAGGTCGCCTCCCACTGGGGTGGGACGCGCAATGGCACCGTCGTCCACTGGCCCAAGGGCATCAAAGACAAGGGCGAGATTCGCTCGCAGTTTACCCACGTGATTGACGTGGCCCCGACGGTCCTCGAGGCGGCCGGTCTGCCGCAGCCGGTTTCGGTGAACGGCATTCAGCAGGACCCGATCGAGGGGATCAGCATGCTCTACTCGTTCAACAACGCCAAGGCCCCCGAGCAGCATGACGTGCAATACTTCGAGATCATGGGTAATCGCGCCATTTACTACAAGGGCTGGACCGCGGTCACGAAGCACTACACGCCCTGGATCATGGCCCCAAGGCCCGCATTCGACGACGATGTGTGGGAGCTCTACTCGGACAAGGACTGGAGCCAGACGAAAAATCTCGCCAAGGATATGCCGGAGAAGCTTCACGAGCTGCAGCGGCAATGGCTGATCGAAGCAGCACGTTACAAGGTGCTGCCCCTGGACGACCGGCTGTTTGAAAAGCTCAACCCGGACCTCGCCGGCCGGCCGGTGCTCATCAAGGGGAAGACCCAGCTCCTCGTCGGCGGCATGGGACGCCTGTCGGAAAACTGCGTCCTCAACCTCAAGAACAAGTCGCACTCCATCACCGCCGAAATCGTGGTGCCGGAGAAGGGTGCTGAGGGTGTGATCGTCTGCCAGGGCGCCAACATCGGCGGCTGGAGCCTGTATGCCAAGAACGGCAAGCTCAAGTATTGTTACAACTGGGGCGGCTTCAAAACCTTCATCATCGAGTCCAAGGATTCGCTCCCCGCAGGCCAGCACC
>JBAQHK010000070.1:0-3550 GCA_049288275.1 bacterium
GCTGAGAGCAGCGCCATGAGCAGGATCGCGATAACGAGCCTCGTGACGGACAGTCTCCTGCGCATCGAATCCTCCTTCGGACGTGGCGGCTTCACGCGGGGCGCACCTCGCGCCCAAGCACCATGGATGGATTCCCTTTACGCCACGCAGTCGGCCGACTGCATTATACAAGAGACGGGCACGCGCTGTCACCAAACTTGCCCGGCGGCGCCCACGATCACTTCATCCCAAGCTTCTTGCCGGCGGCAAGCAGAGTCAGCGCCTCCTGGAGCCGTCGCGCCTTGGTTTCGGGCTTCTTGGCGGAGTCTATCCAGCCTATGTAGTTACGGCGGTAGGAGGGCGCCAGGCCGTCGAAGTATCGGCGAGCGGCAGGGCGCTTGGCCAGGGCCACCTCGATGTACCGCGGTAGCCTGGAGAGCGAGACCTTGGGCGGGTCGCCATCCCGCTCTGTGGGTGACCGCGCCAGCCCTGCGGGCGCCAACAGGCCTTCCGCCTTCATCCGGGCGTAGCGTGTGCGGTTGGCACTTGACCATACGCTGGTGGCCTTCCGGGGGGTGAACTTGCGGGCGTAGCGCTCCTGGTCGATGCTGCGCAAGATGCTATCGATCCACCCGAAGCACAGGGCCTCCTCGACCGCGCCGTCGTAGGAGAGACACTTGCGGCCCGTGGCGCGCTTGTGAAAGACCAGCCAGATCTCCGACTCGGCCTTGTGGTGGCGCCGAAGCCATTCGCGCCACCGGGCGCGCGTCCTGATATCGAGCAGTCTCATCTGCACCTCGATCTGTGCGTGCGCCCCTTGGGTGTCCCCACGGTTGACGCCACGCAGTCGGCCGACTGCATTATACAAGAGACGGGCATGCGCTGTCACCAAACTCGCCCGGCGGCGAATCGGCTTGACGGCGGGCGCCGCGGTGCGTACCATGGCGACCCAGGCAACACCCACAACCACGAGAAAGGAGCCACTTTGATGAATCGGTACCTGTCTATTGCCCTGGCCCTGGCAATCGCCGGCTTGGTGATCGGCGGCTGCGGCGATGATGAAACCACTGAGCCGGTTTGCGACCTGACTGTGACCGGACTCTACGTCAACGCGTCAACCGGTAACGACCTGACCGGCACGGGATGCCCCAGGAGGCCCTTGAAGACCATCACTCGCGCGCTGGAGCTGGCGGAGCCGGGCTACACCGTCCACGTGGCCCCCGGCACTTATGATTCCGTGCTCGGCGAGGTCTTCCCGCTTACGATCGAGGACAGCATCACCGTGGTGGGCGACAACTGGGAGACCTGCGTCATAAGCGGCCGCGGCGACAACGCTTCCTCCGACTACAACGAGGCCGTTACCATGAGCGGCGAGAGCTCGGCCCTGCGGAGATTCACTCTCGAGCAAGGCGGCGGCGAGGGCGAGCCGTGGCACCTGGCGATATATGTCATGTACTGGGCGACCGGGGCCCTCGTTGACAGCATCCGCATATTCGACCGGGGGGACTTCTCGGTCCTTCGAATCCAGGGGGCCAGGGACTGCGTGGTCAGCAGCTGCCGGTTCACACCCACGGGCGCAGTGGTGGGCAGGGGTTTCGAGGTGTGCAGCAACGACTCGGGCACCGTGATCAGGAACTGCACCGTCACAGGCTTCAGTGCCGCCCTCTTCTTCAACTACAAGTCAAACGCAGCTGTCGAGGGCTGCGTCCTGGAAGGCAATGGTCTTGCAGCGGAGCTATGCTGCACTCAGTATGAGGATAGCGAGCCCAATCCCGATTTCGGCGGGGGCTCCCGGGGCAGCGCCGGCGGCAACATCATAAGGAACAACGAGGAGTGCGGGCTGTATAACGACACGCCGAACGAGGTCTTTGCCAAGTACAACACCTGGGAGAACGACCCGCCCGTGGAAGGCACGGACTTCTGCAACGTGGGTGGCGGGAGCGTAACCTGGCACTAGCCTTGCCTGAGTCTTGCGTGAGGCCTGCCTGAGCCTTGTCCGGCACCGATGCTGCCTGGCACCGGTTTTGCCCGACACCGAGGGGGGAATTGTGCATGGGGAGTGCCCCTATGCATCTTGCCCTCCAGTGACTGCTAATCCCTCAAGTGCTTCTCGAGAAACACGGCCTCTTCTTCCAAGCCATGCCTGCGATAGAACCGGAGCGCTTCCTTGTTGTCCGGCATCACGGTCACCGAGACCTCGGCGCAGTCCGTCTGCGCCAATCGGGAGAGCAGCTCCGTCAACAGGGCAGCGCCCGCGCCCTGCCGGCGCATGTCCTTCTTAACAACCAGCTCTTCAATCAGACATGACACGCCTGCGTGATAGAGGTCCGGCCGAAGCGAGTAGCTCAAGAGCCCCACAATCTGCCCTTGCGTCTCGGCCAGGAGAATGGTGCAGCCCGGAGATGACATATACCCTGCAACGTAGGCTTCGGTGACGGGACTGGTCTCGCTAAGGGTCGCAGCCAATTCGCGAATCAACTGCGCGACGGCGGCTGCTTCTTCGATCCGGGCGTCTCGCACGCTGACGTTCATCGGCACCCATCCTTGCTCAAGTTCCGCTGTTCGGGCGAGACAGCTCGGTCAGCAGCCTTCGTGCGGTCTTGTCCCGCGTCTTTGAGTCACTGCTTCCGGCGACGACTGCAATGAGACGCCTCCCGTCTCGAACCGCTGTCGCAACAACTGAGAACCCGGCGGCGCGGAAGTAGCCCGTCTTGAGACCATCGCATCCTTCGACTTTGTCGAGAAGATGATTGTGATTGTGCATCAGGAGCGGCCGCTCGCCGGGTCTAAAGACCTTCTCGCGGCATCCGGTGTAGCGGAGCGATTCCGGATGCCTCAGGACCTCGCGCGCCAGAAGAGAAAGATCGCAGGCTGTTGAAATGTCAGGACACTGGCCTTTCGCGGGCGGCAGCCCATGCGGGGATGCGAATCGCGTGGATTTCATGCCGATCTCGGCGGCGCGTTTGTTCATCTCGCGGACGAATGCCTCCTTGGATCCAGCGACATGAACCGCCAAGGCCACGGCTGCATCGTTGGCGGATTCCACCATGAGCGCATAGAGCAGGTCGTCCACTGTGAACCGCTCGCCCTTGCCGAGGTAGACCTGCGATCCGCCCATGCGGGCGGCTTCTGCGTCCACCGTGACGGTGTCGGAGAGCCGGAGGTCGCCGCGTTGGACCTTCTCAAGGATGATCAAGAGGTCCATGAGTTTCACGGTGCTGGCGGGATAGATGTCTGCGCTTGCGTTGTCCTCAAAAAGAACAAGCCCGGACTCGGCGTCGACGGCGATCGCAGCGACGTAGGGATCCCTTGCGATGGCTTCAGGGCGACCTGATGTCGTTGAGCTCGCGGCCTGTCCCTGCCAGGCGAGGCCAACTGTGACCAGAGTCAGAAGAGTGAAGGCAATATGTCTGATGCTGTTTCCCCAGATAGTTGCCGGTTGTGCTGTTATGCTGTTTCGCCCGTGGGCCCGTGCGGCTGTGCGCCGGGCTCGGGTTACCCTACCACCTGACGGCCACGACCGCAACACTTTCCGCAGCGATAGGGCCCCTGACCCAGATCAGACTCAGGC
>JBAQHK010000071.1:0-41715 GCA_049288275.1 bacterium
TTCTAGGATAAAGGATAGAATATCTAGTAGGCGCTGTGGATATGGGGAAACTCTTGCAGCCGATGCCCGGATTTTGCAGTTGGTGACGCGGCCGGCAGACGCCCGGCACTGCGGCCGAGCCTGTGCCTATCCTCTGGATCGGGTGTGGACAACGGGGGGCTTGTCCACATCGCCGGCCCGGGTCCCGAAGTGCCCACATATTCTCAACCGGTTATACATACAGTTGTACACCGAGTATCCACTACGCATAATCCCTGCCGGGGCGCAAGCCTCGACCGAGCCGCCCCAAACCTGATCATGCGGCCTGCTTGATCTCCTGGATCAAGTGGTCGAGGACCGCCTTGAAGTCCGCATCGGTCTTGACCATCTCCCCCACCTTGTCGCAGGCGTGTATCACGGTGGTGTGATCACGCTTGCCGAACGAGGCGCCTATGTCGGCCAGGGACAGATTGGTCAGCATGCGGGCCAGGTACATGGCCACCTGCCGCGGCAGAGCGATCTGGGAGGTGCGCTTGCGCCCTACCAGGACATCGGCGGGCACCTTGAAGTGCCGCGCCACCACCTGCTTGATGTCTTCGGCCGCTATGGCCTTGGCCGGGGGCTTGAGGATGTCCTTGAGGGTCTCCCGCGCGAATTCGGGGGTGATGGGCACCCCTTCGACCGACGAGACCGCGACCAGCTTGACCAGGGAGCCCTCGAGCTCCCGGATGTTGGACTTGATGCTGTCCGCGATGAGGTGGAACACGTCGTCGGGTATCGCCAGGGCCTCGTCATCGGCCTTCTTCCTCAGAATGGCGACCCGGGTCTCGAAGTCCGGAGGCTGAATGTCGGTGACAAGTCCCCACTCGAAGCGCGACACCAGACGCTCCTCGAGATCGATCAGGTTCTTGGGCGGTCGGTCGCTCGTGAGCACGATCTGCTTGTGCGCATCATAGAGGGTGTTGAAGGTGTGGAAGAACTCCTCTTGAGTGCTCTCCTTGCCGGCGAGGAACTGGACGTCATCAATCAGCAGCAGGTCCATGCCCCGGTACTTGTTCCTGAAGGCAATGGTGTTGGCCTCCTTGATGGCGTAGATCATCTCGTTCATGAAGTTCTCGGCGGACACGTACCAAACCCTCAACGGGCCGCCGGCATCCAACACGTGATTGCCTATGGCCTGCATCACGTGGGTCTTGCCAAGGCCGACGCCGCCGTAGATAAACAGCGGGTTGTAGACCCGCGCGGGCTTCTCGGCCACAGCAAGCGCGGCCGCGTGGGTCATCTTGTTGTTGCCGCCCACCACGAATCGCTGGAAGGTATACTTGGGGTTGAGGTAGGTGCCGTTTGACGAGCGCCTGCGTTCGTGGGGGGCCGGCGCCGGCTGAGGTTCGTGCGCCGCGACTGCCTCGAAGGGCGGCTTTTCCGGCGACATGATGGTGAACACCAGGTCCATATCCAGCCCTGTGATGTCGCGAACCGCCTGCTTCAAGAGGGGAGCGTGGTGCGACTCAATCCAGCCGGCGAAGAACTTGCTTGGCACGCCTATCTCGAGACGGCCATCGGCTACCGAGAGGGGCTTGGCAGGCAGAAGCCAGGTTTCGAGCGTGTGCCCGTCGATCTTGGTGTTGATAAGCTCCAGCGCGCGGTTCCAAATCTCGGCTGCCGACAGTTCCATGGGCAAGACTCCTTATGCCTTCCCTAGCGATCTCCAAATCAAGTTCCGGGTCACATTCAACAGGTTGTCCACATCCCTCGAGAAGCACGATCCCCTAAGGCTCTGAGCGAAGATCACGATAGGAAGGAATCACACCACCGAGTTATGAAACCCCCAGGTTCTGCACAACGGTTGATAAGTACATAACTACTTGTCGCATCATCACTTACCGCGACGCAACATTGTATCGACAACATTGTTATCCCCCATCGGGGCGCAGGTTCCTCGGGCACTCCTGGTGGCGCCGCCAAGACCTGGCACTGTCCCTGTGCGGGGAGATCCTACCGGCGACTTATCCACATCTCCTGCCCTGCCTCTTGTGAAACGCGCTTGGCATGTTACCACCGGCTCTCGGGGCTTGCAAGCTATTTTTGGAGAGGCTGCGGGAAAATGTGTACAAGTGCGCAACTGCTTTGAAATCACTTGACAGTTGGGACGCCGCCAACATAGAATCCACCACAGTCAAACTGCTCTCCGACAGGCACCTGACGGGCGGCGGAAGCAGGCGGCGAACCAGCCAGAAGGAGGAAGCCAATTGAAGCGAACCTATCAACCACACAAGACCAGGCGTAAGAAGACCCACGGCTTCAGAAAGCGCATGAGCACGAGAGGTGGGCGAGATGTCCTCAAGCGGCGGCGGGCGAAGGGCAGGAAGAAGCTTGCCGTGTGATCGCAGGCTCCGGCGGAATGAGCGAATAACCGAGCAATTTGAATATAAAGAGGTTATCAGGAATGGCAGGGTGGTGGGAGGCCGGCTGTTCAAGGCCTATCTGCTCACCGAGCCCAAGGCGAAGCGAAAGGCCGGGTTCATCGCGGGCAAGGGCGTGGGTGATGCCTGCGCAAGAAATCGCGCGCGGCGATTGATGCGCGAGGCATACCGACAGCTCAAACCCGACACCAAGTCCCAGGGCTTCCGGGTGGTTTTTGTCGCGGGGCGCGGCATAGCCAGCGCGGGCTTCCAGCAGGTTCAAGATGACATGCGGGGCCTGTTCAGCAGCTGGCGGCTTCTGGTGACGGACTGACCCGGCGGGGTCCTCTTCAGTTGGCGGAGCGGCCGATGAAGGCGTGCAGAAGAGCGCTTAACGGAATGAACGCGGCGGCCGCTAAGGCTTGCGCAGCGGGGCTTGGGGGTTACAAGACGCTCTTGTCGCCGCTCCTGCCGCGGGCGTGCCGATTCGAACCCACCTGCTCGGACTACGCCGCGCAGGCGCTTCGTAAGCACGGCTTCGCCCGAGGCATTGGCTTGGCCGTGAGACGGTTGTTGAGATGCCATCCCTTCGGTGGGAGTGGTGTGGATGCGGTTCCTTGATCCTACGCGGTACCTTATCCGGTAGTCGCGACGAGGTGGATTGAATGGACAAGCGGCCTCTACTGGCAATGGCGCTGATGCTGTTGCTGCTGATTATCTTCCAGATCTTCTTCATCCCTCAACGGCAGCCGCACGAGGCCCAGCCGGCGCAGCCGGCCGGCGAGCAGGAATCCCGCGAGGCCGGGGCCGCCCGGGTAGTGGGAGCAGCCGGGGCGGATGCGGAGCGTGACAGCCTTGCCGGGCAGATGCCGGGCCAGATGGGGCTTGCCGGGCTCGAGCTGGACCAAGAGCAGGCCCGGCGCGTGGTCGTGGAAACGCCGCTCTACAAGGCGGAGTTCTCGAGCCGCGGAGCGGTGCTCACCAGCTTCACGCTCAAGCGCTTTCTTTCGGCCACCGGGAGTCCGGTGGATCTTGTGCCGGCAGGTGATAGGCTTCCCCTGGGGGTGACGCTCCTGACGGCGACCGGCGAGCGCGTGGACCTTGGAGGGGTGGGGTTCGATGTGTCGGCGGAGAGCCTGGCGGTGCCCGATGGGGCGGAGGCGAGCCTGCTGTTCTCGCTTACGACGCCGGCGGGGCTGACGGTTCACAAGGAGATCGTCTTCCGCGGCGGCGGGTACACGTTTGGCACCAAGGTATGGACCGGCGAGGCAGGGGTGCCGGCCGGAGGGCTGAGGGCGATTGAGTTTGGCTGGCAGTCGGGGCTTGCGACCTCCGAGGCCAATCGGACCGACGACCTGCGCAACTTCGCTGCGGTGACCCTGACCGACCAGGCCCTGGTCAAGCAGGATCTCGGCAAAGTGAGGAAGAATGAGCAGGGCGCGGTCGGGGGCTCGATCACCTGGTCTGGCTTGAGGAGCAAGTACTTCCTGGTGAGCTTCGTCCCGGCGGCCGGTCGGGCTGTAGTGGCCAAGACCTTCCTTGGGACTCCGGAGTCGATCGGGATGGTGCTCGAGGCCGACAACCCCGGCGATCCCCTGGAGTGCATGGTCTACGTCGGGCCCCTCGATTACGAGGGCCTGAAGACGACGGGGTACAGGCTGGAGCGGGCCGTGGACTTTGGCTGGAAGTGGCTCGGTCCCTTGAGCAAGCTGATCTACAAGTTCCTGGTTTACTGCTACAAAGTGGTGCCCAACTACGGATGGGTGATCATACTGCTCTCGGCCCTGATCAAGCTGCTGTTCCAGCCGCTTACGGCCAAGAGCATGCGCTCGATGCGCGAGATGCAGAAGGTCCAGCCCGAGCTCCAGGCCCTGCGAGAGAAGTACAAGAAGGAGCCCCAGAAGCTCAACTCCGCCATGATGGAACTTTACAAGAAGCGGGGCATAAACCCCGTCGGCGGGTGCCTGCCCCTGCTGCTTCAGATGCCGGTGTTCTTCGCGCTTTTCAACGTGCTCTCCAAGACCATAGAGCTGCGGCAGGCCCCGTTCATGCTTTGGATCAACGACCTTTCCGCGCCAGACAAGATCGCCCAATTGCCCTTCTCCATCCCCTTCATAGGATCGGTGGTCAGCCTGCTGCCCATCCTCATGGGTGTGGCCATGTACATCCAGCAGAAGATGACCCCAACCGATCCCAAGCAGGCCATGCTGACCTACTTGATGCCCATAGTCTTCACCGTGATGTTCTTCAAATTCCCGTCCGGGCTTGTCCTGTATTGGCTGGTCAACAACATACTTACGATCATCCACCAGCATTGGATGAACCGGGCGGACAGACTGAAACAGGAGGCCGCGCCAGTGGCGGCAGGGTAACCACCGGAGGGCAGTCATGCACGACCAGAACGACCACGACCGGGAAGTTGATCCTAATCAGGTTGTTGACGAGGGCAAGAACGTGGAGGCTGCCGTCGCCAAGGGGGCGGAGCGCCTGGGCGTTACCGTCGATCAGGTCGAATACGAGGTGCTGGAGCAGGGCTCCCAGGGAGTATTTGGCCTGATCGGAGCGAAACCCGCCAAGGTAGTGGTTCGCAGCAAGGCGGCCGGAGGCAGCGACGACGTCAGCGCCAAGGTGGACGAGATGGTGACCAGGATCATGGAACTCATGGGCATAGATGCCCAGGTCAAGACCCACCTGGAGGATGACATTCACCGGGTGGAGATTGAGACCACGGGCGCAGACGGGCTCCTGATCGGCAAGAAGGGCGAGAGCCTGGAGGATTTGGGGCACCTGCTTCGCAGGATGGTTGGCAAGCAACTCAAGAAGAGCGTCCGCATGGATGTAGACGTGGGCGGTTACAAGAAGCGCCGCGGTAGCGCCTTGACCAGTAAGGCGCTTTCGCTGGCTGCCAGAGTCAAGGCCACGGCCAGGGACATGGAGATGGAGCCGCTGGCGGCCGCCGAACGGCGGGTTGTGCATCTGGCCCTGGCCGGCGACCCGCAGGTCAAGACCCACACTGTGGGGGACGGCGACCTCAGGACGGTGGTGATCTCCTCCGCCACGAAGCGCGGGCCGCGCGGCTCGGGGGGCGGTGGGCGACGGGGTGGCTACGGCCGACCGAGGCGCGGTGGGGAGGGGCGGAGGCGATACAGCGACGGACCCCGCGGAGAGCGCGTGGAACCCGCGGCTGAAGGCGAGCGGGAAGTCGGGCGGGAGGGCGAGCGGCGGGGTGCCGAAGATGTGGGGCGAGAGAGCGACCACCGGGGGGATGGCGGCTTCGAGGGCGCCGAAGAGCAGGTGTAATGGAATCCGATACGATCGCGGCAGTGGCAACTCCGCCCGGGATTGGGGCGCTGGCGGTGGTGAGGATGAGCGGTCCGCGGGCCCTGGCCATAGGCGATCTGGTTTTCAGGGGCAAGGTTGCACCGTCGGCGGCCCGGGATCGGTCGGTCCTCCGGGGAGAGGTGATTGGCCGGGACGACTCGCCGCTGGACCAAGTGCTCCTGCTGGTGATGAGAGGCCCGGCTTCGGCCACCGGCGAGGATGTGGTCGAGATCACCTGCCACGGCGGACTGCTTGTGCCGAGGTTGGTGCTGCGGCGGCTGGTGGGGGAGGGCGCGCGGCCGGCGGAGCCCGGGGAGTTCACGCGGCGGGCCTTCCTGAACGGCAAGCTAGATCTTGCCCAGGCGGAGGCGGTCGAGGAGATCGTCAGGGCCAGCAGCGAACGGGCTCTCAGGGCCGCGATGGGGCAGCTCAAGGGAGGCCTTTCCCGGGAGATCGCAAGCCTTGAGGACGATCTCGTGGAGCAGCTTGCGCTGGTGGATGCCGACCTGGAATTCCCGGATGAGGAAGTGGATCGGATCGATGCTGCGAGGCTCGCGGCCGCGCTCAAGCGGTCGCGGGAGCGGCTTCAGGCCCTGGTCGCCTCCGCTCGGCGGGGCAGGTACCTGAGGCAAGGGCTCAGCGTGGTGATCGTGGGCAAGCCCAACGTCGGCAAGTCCAGCCTGTTCAATCGCCTGGTGGGCAAGGACAGGGTCATAGTCAGCGATGTCCCGGGCACCACTCGGGATGTGGTTGATGCCCTGGTCGGGGTGGACGGTGTGGTGCTGCGAATCCAGGATACAGCGGGGCTGCGACGCGCCTCGGACCCGCTTGAGGAAGAGGCTCTTCGGCGCACCGGCGAGGCCATCGCGCAGGCGGATCTGGCCGTGGTGGTGTGGGAGGCGGGGGTGGCCCCCACTGAGCAGGACCTCGATGCGCTCAAGGACGTCGCCGGCAAGCCCCGGATTGTGGTTGCCAACAAGGTCGATCTTGCCCCGGCCCAAGCCTCTGAGATCAGCATCACGCCTGGCGAGCCGGCCGAGCGGGCGCTCAGGGTATCGGCGCTCAAGGGGTGGGGGATTGATGAGCTGCTGGCCGAGCTGGCCGCCGCGGCTCACCATCACGCCGGCGATGCCGACTACGCGACCATTGCCAATGAGCGCCACGTGGCGAGCCTGGCCGGGGCGGTGGAGGCCCTGGAACGTGGGGAGAGGGCAGTGGAAGAGGCCCGTCCGCCGGAGCTGGTCGCGGCAGACCTCAGATGGGCGCTTGAGTGTCTCGGCGAGATCACCGGCCGAAAGGCGACCTCGGACGTACTCGATGCGATCTTCTCGAGGTTCTGCATAGGCAAGTAGCGAGTAGCAGTGTTTCACGTGAAACATAGAGCCATGAATCACCAACAGACCTACGATCTCATCGTGATTGGGGCAGGACACGCCGGGTGCGAGGCCGCGCTGGCTGCGGCACGCATGGGCTGCCGGGTTCTCATGCTGACGCTGAATCTGGACCATCTCGCCCAGATGTCGTGCAATCCGTCGGTGGGTGGCCTCGCCAAGTCCCATCTTGTCAAGGAGATAGACGCGCTCGGTGGGCAGATGGGCCGTGTGGCCGACCTCACGGCCCTTCAGATGCGGATGCTCAACCGCAGCCGGGGCCCTGCAGTGTGGTCGTTGCGCTCTCAGAACGACAGGCAGGCCTACCGAGTGGAGATGCGCCGGGCGGTCGAGGCCCAGCCGGGGCTCGAGGCCAGGCAAGCCCTGGTCGAGCGCATAGTGGTCGAGGGCGGGCGCGTGGCAGCTGTGGAGACCCAGAGCGGCTACAGGCTTCCCTGCAGAGCGGCGGTGGTTGCCACGGGCACTTTCCTGAGGGGCATGATTCACATAGGCCTCGCCAACTTCCCCGGCGGGCGCGACGGCGAGTGCTCAAGCCGGGGCCTTGCCGCCGGCCTGGGACAGCTGGGGCTGGCGATGGGCCGCCTCAAGACCGGCACGTCGCCCAGGCTACGGGCCCGCTCCGTGGACTTCAGCCGCCTGGAGATCCAGGAGGGCGAGCGCGGGATCGAGCCATTCTCCCACGCCACCTTGGGCAGGATAGACTCGGTGGCGGCCTGCTACATAGGCAGAACCACGGAAGCGACCCGGGCGATCATTCTCGCAAACCTTGACCGATCGCCACTTTACACCGGAAAGATCCGTGGGCGGGGCCCGCGGTACTGCCCGTCAATAGAGGACAAGGTGGTTCGGTTTCCGGACCGGCCGACCCACCAGGTCTTCCTGGAGCCCGAGGATCGCTACGGCCTGGAATACTACGTCGGCGGGCTGGCAACGAGTCTTCCCGAAGACATTCAGCTTGAAATAGTTAGAACCATTGATGGCCTCGAGCGAGCCGAGATTGTGCGGCCGGGATACGCTGTCGAGTACGACTTCGTGGCGCCGACCGAGCTCTACCCGACCCTGGAGACCAAGAAGATCGGGGGGCTCTTCCTCGCGGGCCAGATCAACGGAACCTCAGGCTACGAGGAGGCCGCCGGGCAGGGGATAATGGCCGGCATCAACGCTGCGCTCGCGCTGGCTGGCAAGGACGGCCTGGTGTTGGGACGCAGCGAGGCCTACATCGGCGTGATGATTGATGATCTGGTGACCCGGGGCACCGAGGAGCCCTATCGGATGTTCACCTCGCGAGCCGAGTATCGGCTACTGCTTCGGCAGGACAATGCAGATGAAAGAGTTATGGGATATGGGTATGCCCTGGGACTGGTGGGGCGCGCGGTCTACGATCGCATGACCGCACGGCGAGCCGCCCGGCAAGTGGTGAGAGACCGGATGGATTCTGAGAGAATCCGATGCGGTGGTGAGGCGGTGACACTCACCCAGATGCTGCGGCGGCCGGGTGTTGGCTGGAGGGACCTTGCGGGGTCCGCGCCATGGTTGGCGGGCCACGATGAAGGGCTCCTCGGCCAGGTCGAGACCGAAGTCAAGTACCAGGGCTACATCGAGCGCGAAGTAGCAAGTGCTCAGGATCTATGCCGAAAGGAGAACAAGCGGATACCCGGATGGATCGACTACGGCCGTGTGCCGGGTCTGTCGAGGGAGGCTCGGGAGAAGCTCGGTCAAGTGAGGCCCGTCTCGATCGGGCAGGCAACCCGGGTCCCCGGCATTACTCCGGCCGACGTGACCAGCGTACTGATCCACATGACCAAGCGGGACCGTGGTGGCGGGGGATCTGCGGCGCCGGGGCAGCGCGGATGGAGTTCGGAGGGCCGGACAGATGAAAGCTGACGGCGCGGTGTTCTCTTTCGGGGAAGACGTTGAGCGCTTGGCGGATATGGCCGGGGAGGCGGGCTGGCCTGCGGCCCCGGACGCCAGAGGCCGGCTGGTGCGGCTTGCTGAGACCATCAGCGGCTGGAACGACAGCGTTAACCTGGTGTCGAGAAAGGACATTGCGCGGCTGGTGTCGTATCACTTCTGCGACTCGGCGTCGGTGCTGCCGGTGCTGGGGCCGCAGGCCGGCCCGACGCGCGACCTGAGGGTGCTTGACGTGGGGGGCAGCAACGGCCTGCCGAGCCTGGTGCTGGCCACCCTTGCCCCCGGGATGCGCCTGACGATCTGCGAGTCGCGGCAGAAACGCCGGGGCTTCTTGGAGACGGTTTGCGCCGAGATCGGACAGGGCCAAGTCGACTACGAGATCGACCGAGTGGACGGCGAAGGCTTCGGGAGTCGGCATTCGGCTTCCTTTGATCTCATTGTCGCTCGTGCTGTTACGAGATTCAGACTTCTCGCCAAGTGGTGCCTGCCGCTGCTCAAGGCAGGAGGCAGGCTGGTGGCTTACAAGGGCAGTCGGTCTCTGGAGGAGGTCGGCCAGGCCCAGGCTTATTGGTTCGGGCACGGGGGGAGCGACCTGGCAGTGGTAGCAAGTCCTTGGGCGGCCGCGTGTAACCCATTGAGATTATTTATGATAGGGCGACGCGGCTGACTCGGGCCAGGAGACGCAAGCGTGCTACGGTGGGCAGCGGCCCACGGGAGGAGGGGAGTTGGGTAGGGTAATCGCGATCGCTAATCAGAAGGGCGGGGTCGGCAAGACCACGACGGCCGTCAATCTCTCGGCGTTCTTGAGCGTCGCCGAGCGCAAGACGCTGCTGGTGGACATCGATCCCCAGGCCAACGCCGGCAGCGGCCTGGGCGTCACCGTGACCGAAGACAACCCCAGGTGCATCTATGAGGTCCTGGTGGACGAGGTCCCGATCGAGGAGTGCATAGTGAAGACCCAGGTGCCGGGGCTTGACATCGTGCCGGCCCATCAGCGACTGGTGGGAGCCGAAATCGAGCTGGTGGGCATGATGGCAAGGGAGATGCGCCTGAGGACGTCGCTGGAGCCGGTGCGCGACAAGTACGACTACATCATCATCGACTGCCCGCCGTCGCTGGGACTCCTGACCGTGAACTCGCTTGCCGCGGCCGACAGCGTGATCATCCCGGTTCAGTGCGAGTACTACGCGCTGGAGGGCCTGGGCCAACTGCTGAATGCCATCAAGCTGGTTCAGAAGAACCTCAATCCGGGGCTGGCGGTGGAGGGCGTGCTCTTGACCATGTTTGACAGCAGGCTCAATCTCTCGCTTCAGGTCGCGGACGAGGCAAGAAAGCACTTCGACAACCGGGTCTACAAGGCCGTGATACCGAGGAACGTGAGGTTGAGCGAGGCGCCCAGTTTCGGCAAACCGATTGTGCTTTACGACATGACGTGCTCGGGCGCAAAGAGCTACATGGAGCTTGCTAAGGAGGTGATGACGCATGAGCAGGAAAGCCCTTGGCAAAGGGCTTGACGCGCTGATACCCGATCTGGGGACCGCTACGGCGACCGGCGCGGGCGCGGCGATCGTAGAGGTTGAGGTCGATGAGATCGCGGCAAATCCCTATCAGCCCAGAACGCGCATCAGCGAGGCCTCGCTCGAGGACTTGAGGCAATCGATCAGCGAGAAGGGCGTGCTGCAACCGGTGATCGTCCGGCGCAAGGCCGGCCGCTACGAGCTGGTGGCGGGCGAGCGCAGGCTCAGGGCCGCGAAGTTGGCCAATCTCAGGACCGTTCCGGCGGTGGTCAGGCAGGTATCGGACTCGGAGGCGCTTGAGATCGCGTTGGTGGAGAATCTTCAGCGCGAGGACCTGAATCCGCTGGACGAGGCGCGCGGCTATCGCGAGCTGATCAGGCGCTTCAAGCTTACGCAGGACCAGCTGGGCAAGAAGCTGGGGCGCGACAGGAGCACGGTCACAAACGCGCTGCGACTGCTGAATCTGCCGGAAGAGGTCAAGCGCGGGCTGGAGGAGGGCAAGATCACCGAGGGGCACGCGCGCGCCCTGCTGGGGCTCGCCGACGAGAAGCAGGCCCTCAGCGTTTACAGGACGGCGGTTCATCGGGGGCTGTCGGTCAGGCAGGTCGAGGCCATTGTGCGTCAGAGGACCAAGCCGCGCCTTGCGCGCAAGGCGGACGCGCACAGGCCCGACCCCGAGATCTCCCGCATCGAGCAACGCATGATGAGGCGGCTGGGGACGCGCGTCAGGGTGATGGATCAGGGCGGGCACGGCAAGATCGAGATCGAGTTCTACTCCAACGACGATCTAGGCCGGATCTTGGACGTCATAGGCTGAAGCGGGTGAGGGACGATGGCGGAGAGGACAGACCCCTCGCCGAACATGTTGCGGCGCGCTGCCGGCGAGGTGGCGAAGCTCAGGCCGGTGCTTGCGCATCTGCGCAAGGGCTTCTCCTTGATCGTGACGCCGCACGGCACGGGGACCACCGTCACGTTCGATCTTCCGGCCAGCGTCGGATTGGTGATTCTGGTGCTGGTTGTTGTCTTCTTTGTCGGCATAGGGTTCGTTGGAGTCACCTACACCAAGCTTGCGGTGCTGGCGTTCCAGGCCACCAAGCTTCGCGCGGAGAACGAAGTGCTTCGCGGAGAGAACCAGAAGGTCGGCGAGATCCAGGAGGAGCTGGCGCGCATCGAGACAGCGAGGCACCAGATCGAGACCTGGGCCGGCATCGCCGACCGCAGATCCGGCGGTGCGGGTGATGTGGGGTCCGATATGGCGAGCACAAACTTCTGGCCTCGAAGGTATTCATACGGTATCATGAAGCCTTTCTATGTGGAAGTTGCCGCTTTTCCCGAGGGCCTGATGCTGCCGGTTGACGGCTGGATTTCCAGGGCCTTCTCGGAGGGAACGAGGCGGCAGCCGGGACATTCGGGCATGGACATCGCCGCCTCTACCGGGACGCCGGTGAGGTGCGCGCTTGACGGCGTGGTGAAGTCCGCGGGGTGGGATGACGTGTACGGCAATCTGATAGTGGTGGCGCACGGCGACTCGCTTGAGACGCTCTACGGACACAACGACAAGATGCTTGTCAAGGAAGGCGATCGAGTGACCAAGGGGCAGGCGGTCGCTCTTGCGGGCAGCACGGGCAAGAGCACGGCCCCGCATGTGCATTTCGAAATCCGCCGAAACAACAAACCGGTTGATCCATCGGCGTTCTTGGATTCTACTAAGGACTAGGCAATCGCAAACCGGAGGGAGGGAGAGGCGATGTTTGGAAAAGAGGCCACAGAGGCGCAGGGAACCATCAGCACCATCCTTGGCCACGACTGCAAGTTCACCGGCGACATTGACGCCAAGGGCAGCGTCCGGATCGACGGGGATTTCGAGGGCAAGGTCCTGTCGTCGGATTCCGTGATCGTCGGCAAGGGCGGGCTGGTCAAGGGTGAGATCCACGCGGCCCACGCGGTGGTCAGCGGCAACGTTGAGGGCAACGTGTTCGCGAAGAAGAAGGTGGAGCTGGAGAGCGGCGCCAGGTTGATCGGTGACGTTGAAAGCGTCAGTTTGGTGATCGAGGACGGGGTCTTCTTCGAGGGCCGGTCGAAGATGAGGAAGGAAGGGGAAGGGTTCGCGCCTCCCAAACCCAAAATCATAAAGGACGTGCAGGAGTCCTCCAAGATATAGACGGCGGATAGACGGGAAGGCGAATGCGCCTCTGGGTTTTCCTGTTCTTCGTTGGCCTCTACGTCGCTACCACGGCGGGGCACATCTACACGATCGACGGGTACCTGAACTACGGCGTCACCTCCTCGCTGGGGACCCGGGGATCGCTCGAGATCCCCAAGTTCATGATGACCGTGGAGGGCAGGGGAGGCAGGCACTACAGCAAGCTCGGTGTGGGCCAGAGCCTGGCGGGGCTGCCGCTGTTCTGGGTCGGAAGCCTTGTTGAGCACACCGCGCCGGGCGATCGTGTCTGGAGGGTCTACGCCGACCGCGTGAACATTCCCGATCGGTCGGGGATGGTGTCGGCGGCGCCGCAGGACATCGTGCGCGCGAGCGAGGCAGAGGGCGCGCGGATCTTCTTCACCACACTCACGAACGCGTGGATCACCGCCGTGGTGTGTCTTCTCTTCTGGAGTCTGCTGCGGCGCTACGGGCTCTCCCGCAGGGCGGCGCTTTTCGCGACCTGCCTGCTGGGCTTCGCCACCCCGTTCTGGGTTTACTCAAGGGACTATTTCGCCGAACCGCTCTTTACGGCGTGCCTGCTGGGCTCGCTCTATCTGGTCACAGATCCGGCCAAGCATGCGGCCTCGCGAAGGCTGGTGGCGGCGGGGCTGGCGACCAGCCTGGGGATGCTCACCCGGGCAAGTTTCATCCCCGTAGCTGCGATCTTCGCGATCTATCTGGCGGTGGGCGCGCGGGACCGGGCGGAGGGAGCTCGCATGGCGGCGCGCTACGCTCTTGCCTGCCTGCCCGGCCTTGCCGTCGCCGGAGCCCTGAACTACTACCGCTTCGGAGGGATTCTCCTCACCGGCTACCACACGGCATTCGACAAAGGCTTCTCGCTTCCACTGGCAAAGGGGATCTACTGGAATCTCGCGAGCCCCTATCGCAGCATCGTGCTCTACGCGCCGGTCGTGGTCCTTTTCGCGCTCGGCGTCCGCGAATTCGCGCGACGGCATAGAGCCGAAGCCTGGCTGGTTGTTTCGATAACCGCTTACATATTCCTGGTGTACTCGAGATGGTGGGCGTGGCACGGCGGGTGGTGCTGGGGCCCGAGGTTTCTGCTTCCGGTGATCCCGCTCCTCATGCTGGTCGGGTTGGTGGGGGCGCGCGGCCGCAGATGGCTGCCCGCGACCGCCGCGGCGCTGGGCCTCGCCGGGTTCTGTGTTCAGCTGGTCGGGGTGCTTGTGAACTACACCGCGGCGTACGACTATTGGATCAAGATCAAGAAGCTGGATTGGGGCGAGGCCGGCATCGAGAACTTCTCGCCCATCGCCGTTCACGCCAAAGCGGTTCTGGCAAACGGCCCCGGCCAGTACGATCTCTGGCTGGTCCAAGCTTCAAAGGTGATCGGCTGGAACACGCTCTGGGTAGTTCTTCCTCTCGCGGCCCTGGTCTGGATCTCCGCTGCCCGCATCCTGCGGCCGGCGCGGGATACCTGAGGCCGCCCCGCGCGAACCCGAGTCGAAGCGGGCCCGCGCGCTCTGATCCTAAAGGGATCTGCTGATCTCCAGACGGAAGTAAGTCGCGTCGCGCGGCTCGGTGAAGCCCGAACCGGTCAGGATTGCGGGATAGAAATCACCCGGCCTGAAGATCTCGTAGACCGCGTTGCCGGCGAGGCGCCACGGCAAGTTGAAGGAGAGCCTGGCGGCGACGAGGTCGCCGCGGTGCTTGGGGCCCTCGAGCTGGGGAGTTGCCAGCTTTTCGGCTGTGGGCAGGTCTTCGAAGGCGTCCAGCCGGCAATACCTGATCTCTGCTGCGACCGAGCCCCCGCGGTCGAAGCCGATCTTGAAGAACGGCATGGACAGATTCTGCCAGTAGGCGAGGCCCTGGTTCATCGGGTGGCCCGGAGCCTCCGCGGCCAGGGTGAAGATGTAGAGGTCGCTGATGATAGGCACCCTGCCCAGAACCGGGTTCCAGCCCTCGAACTTGTTTCGGGTGCGGCTCGCGTCGCCGGACAGGAAGACGTAGCCGGCGGCGAAGTCCAGCGGCAGCGGGAGGCCGAGCCGCGTCTGGGCTGTCGCGTGGCCGCCTACGGCGGACACGGTCAGCGGGCCTGACAGCCCCTGCTCGGCCGCGCCGGGGTACTCGATCTCGGGCGCCCTTCCGCCCTGGTACGCGACCTCCAGCGCCGCGCGGGCCCTGCCGAGGTTGGCGGAGACCACGGTCCCAACGGTGTGGATCCTTGCGACCCTTCCGTTCGCGGATTCCTTCTTGAATATGTAGTAGGGGTCGAACCCGTAACGCAGGGCGGTGCCCGGAGAGGGCCGGCGGCTCGCGAAGACGCCGATCGCGAACTCGTCGTTCTCGACAAGCGCGACCCGCTTGTTGTTGATGCGGGGCAAGTAGATGTCGCTCCTGGGATCGTAGAGCACCAGGGCGTCGATTGACCACAGGGGAATCTGCGATGTGATCACAACGGCGTTCGCGTAGGTTGTGCGCGACTGGTCGAGCGGGCCGCCGTCCGCTACCAGGAAGCCTTCGCCGTAGAAGAGGTCCTGCCTGCCGAGGCGGACCGCCAAGGGCAGCCCCCACGGGCGGACATTCTCGGCGTAGAGACTCTCGAAGATGATCTCGCCGACGCCGTCTTCGCAGGATCCGCAATCAAGCCGCAGGTCGGATTCGCTTGCAACCTGGGCGAACAGCCGCCAGGCGGCCGTTCGGCGCCAGTCCAAAGAGATCCTGATTCTTGCCGCGACGGTCTGAGCGCTCGGGTCAGGTTCAGCACCCAGACCGTAGACGTTCCGGTAATCGTAGTATCTGAGGCGGAGCGAGGCGCCCAGTCGATGATCCCCCTGGCGGAGGCTCGCGCCTTCGCCGGGGTTCCAGGCTCGGTTGAGGGGCCGAAGGGTCTCGCCGCCGCCGGACGCGGCTTCTGCCTGCGGGTAGGGCTGCCGGTCCTGGGCACAACCAGGCGCCGGGGCCGACCACACCAGCATCGCAATCAGGCAGGCCGGGCCGGCGAGGCCGCGCAACAAGGCGGGCCGGGGTCTCGTGGTGCGACGCGCGCGATTACGCATATCGGCAAGTACCATACGCAGGATTCTATGGATTGGGAAGGGCCTGTCAAGGACACATCTCCCTTGATGCTGTCAGATACGGCCCGTTGGTCCGTTGACAAGTGTTGAGATATATGGTAAACTCCGTCTTACGACATAGAATGGAATCGCGCTCCGTAAGCTGCGCAAGGATGCTTACAACTGAGGCGCTGTGAGAGTGTGCCGAAGGGCAGGCGCGCTCGTCTCCGCTGACTTGAACTCCGAGTTCAAAGCGACGGAGCGGTATTGCCTGCCGGGAAGGCATCACGGTGCCGTCGATTTGCGTGTCGCCGGAATGGCGAAACTGAAAGGAGCGGGACCAATGGGAACGAGAGTTTCCAGGTTGACGGGAATCGCATTTATCGCTGTGGCCCTGGCGCTTGTAGTCGGACTGGCAGCCGGGCCGGGTCTTGCCGGCCCGGGGAACAACCCCCTGGTCAAGGTGGCGGTCCACACCAAGGCCCATCCCACCAGCTGCACCAAGGGCTATCCAGCTTTCACGGCCTGCACAGGCATCAGTACCACTTGGAACGGCGCCGTTGATGTCGACGTCATGCCGGTGTTTTACGACCTGGCAGAGGTCCTGGTGGTCGAGTTCGGCATGACCTGGCCGGTGGAGTGGTACAGCATGAGCTGGGTCAGGTGCAAGGGCGATCTCGCCATCGGCACGATCAAGTACTCCGGCGAGGGGACCGCGGTTTCCTGGACCACGTGCCAGAACTCTTGGGCGCTTGCGCCCGGCTATGGCTGGCTCGCTGCCGGCAGTCCGGGCCGCGTGAATGTCGTTGCCAACCCGTCGACCGGGATGTACGGCGTGGTTGACTGCCAGCCGTCGCCCGGCCCCTTCTACAACACGCCGATTTCGGTGGCTCGCGCCGGCGTGAACGGCCTAACCGGCGATGATCCCTGCGTCTCCCCGGTGATACCGCTCACCGTCACCAAGATCGACGATATCGGCAGCTCCTGCGTCTACGTCGGCGGCAACATAGGTTATACGCTGAATTACTCCAACCCCAATCCCAGCGCGGTCACCGGAGTGACGCTGGTGGATTCTCTGCCCGCGGAGGTGGATTTCGTTTCTGCAACCGCCGGCGGGTCTTACGATTCGGGGACCCACAGGGTAACTTGGTCGTTGGGCGGCTTGGTGGCCGGCGGCAACGGTTCGGTTGGCGTCACCACTCAGGTCAAGTCCACCACCGCCGAGGGAACCACGATCGTAAACCACTGCCGGATCGCCTGCGCCGAGAACGCCACTCCCGGGACCGGGCAGAAGTCGACAAGTGTCTGCGCTTGCCTGATCGACGGGGCCGACACCTCGTGCCCGCTCACCAGGACCACATTTACGGGCCCGGCGAGCATGAAGTCCTGGGCCTGGTCGGTCACCGGCAACGGAACGGTCGTAGGCGCCAGCAGCGAGCGCACCTTCGTCGTCCGGTCGGGGAGCCTGTGCGACTCGACCTACACGGTGAACCTGACGGTGGTGGATCAGGGCGACATCTCCAGCAGCTGCAATAAGGTTGTGGCGGTGGGCGATGATGTCTATCCGCAGATAACAACCTGCCCGAGGGACACCACGGTTCAGTGCATAACCCAGGTGCCACCGGTCTACACCGGCGGCGTTGTGGCGACCGACAACTGCGGCAGCCCCGCCATAAGCCACGCGGGGGACGTCCAGACCGGCTCCTGCGCGGGCGCTGACGTGATCACCATCGTGCGGACCTATCGGGCTACCGATGCATGCGGCAACTACGTCGAGTGCCAGCAGACCATAACCGTGGACGACACCACCCCGCCGGAGTTCACGGTGTTCCCGGCGGACACCACAGTTCAGTGTTACGGCGATGTTCCGGCGCACTCCACCGACGGCATAGTGGCCACCGACAACTGCGGGACGCCGAGCGTGGCGTGGGTTGAAGACGCCGCCGGCGGCACCGAGTGCAACGGCACGGTGTCGCGGATGTACCGCGCGACCGACGGCTGCGGCAACGTCACCGACAGTGTTCAGACCTTCACCGTTCATGACACCACGCAGCCGGAGATAACGGGGCAGCCCGATGACCAGAACGTCCAGTGCCTGAGCGCGGTACCTGCGCCGGACATAAGCTTGATTACAGCGACCGACAACTGCGGCGTGACGCCAGTGGTGACCTTCGACACCGATCAGGTATCGGGTACGGCCTGTAACGGCGAAGTCACCCGCATCTACCGGGTGACGGACGGGTGCGGCAACATCACCTTTGTCTATCAGAGCTTCTTCATCCTGGACACCACCAACCCGTACTTCACGGCTGCCTGCCCGGAGAACACCACCGCCGAGTGCGGCGCGGTGCCGACGGCGCCCACGCTGACCGCCGCCGACAACTGCGACGCGGCGGTTGAGGTGACTTTCAACCAGCAGACCACGCCGGGCGCCTGCCCGCCAGCCTACACGCTGGTGCGCACGTGGACGGCGACCGACGATTGCGGCAACACCGCTCAGTGCGTGCAGACCATCACGGTCAACGACATCACGGCGCCGGTGTTCGACCAGGCCTGTCCTACCGACGCCACGGTCGAGTGCGCCGCGGTGCCGACGGCGCCCACGCTTACTGCGACCGACGCGTGCGATGGAAGCGTCACGGTCAATTTCGACGAGCAGTCGACGCCGGGCACCTGCCCGACGCTCTACACGCTGGTTCGGACCTGGACGGCCACGGACAATTGCGGCAACTCCAGGCAGTGCCGGCAGACCATCACGGTTCGGGACACCACCGCGCCGGTCTTCACTTCCCATCCCGGCGACGTGACTGTCGCCTGCAGGTCTGATATTCCTGCAGCCACACCCGGTGCCTGCGCGGCCACGGACAACTGCGGCGGCCCGGTCACCTTCGCTCACGTTGGCGACGTCTCCGACGGCAGGACCTGCCCCGAGGTGATCACCCGGACCTATTCGGCTACCGACGGCTGCGGCAACCGGCGCGACGAGGTGCAGCTGATAACCGTGGACGACAACGTGGCGCCGACGCTCTCGTGCGCGTCGGACGGCAGAGTTCCCAACGGCACCACACCGGTGTTCACCGACCCGACGGTCTCGGACAACTGCGATGACCAGCTTACGCCGGACGTGGTTAGTACGAACCAGAGCCCCGGCCCTGGTCCGGGCGAGGTGACCCACACCAGGTGCTGGACGGCCACCGACGCCTGCGGCAACACGTCGGTGCAGTGCTGCCAGAGGATCATTGTGGAGGCCCCCGGCGCCCTGACGCCGCTGACGATCTCCAAGTCGATCGAGGGGACCGGATGCGTCTATCCGGACAACGACATCGTCTACGAAATCGACTACGCCAATCCCAACGAGCAGGACGTCCACAGCGTGGTGCTGACCGACGTGATACCGGTCGGGACGGTCTTCGTTTCGGCCACCGGCGGCGGCGCCTACGACAGCGGGACGCGGACGGTGACCTGGAGCCTTGGGGCGCTCGGCGCGCTCGCCAGCGGCGCCCAGGGCCTCACGGTACACGTGCAGCCGACTGTCGCTCCGGGCACCGCGCTCGGCAACAACTGCTACATCGTGAGCACCGAGACCTCTCAGTCAAGCTTCGCCTTGAACGTGCCGGTGTGCGCGTGCCTGATAAGCGGGCCGGAGACATCCTGCCCGCTCGGGACGGCGCACTTCTGCGGACCCGAAGGCATGACTTCCTACGCGTGGTCGGTGATGGGCGACGGCGAGATAGTCCCGCCGGCCGACGCGCGTTGCATCGACGTCCTTGCGGATTCTGTGTGCGGGGGCTCCTACACCCTCGAGCTGACGGTGGGCGAGCCCGCCGGCGGCACCAGCACCTGCCAGAAGTTGGTTGCGGTGGGCGACGGCGCAGCTCCGGTCTTCACATCGGTGCTGACCACGATCAACGTTCAGTGCCCGGCGGGTGTGCCGGCTCCGGACCTCGGCCTGCTTGCTGCCACGGATAACTGCGGGCCGATCACCTTCGGGTACGTGGGCGACGTTTCGGACGGCAACTCCTGTCCGGAAGTGATAACACGGACCTACAGTGCGCACGACGGCTGCGGCAATTACGCTTACGCCACGCAGTACATCAGGGTGCACGACACCACCCCGCCGGTGGTCACCTGCCCGCGCGATACCACCTTCGAGTGCAACGCCCTGGGTGATGCGGGCGCGGCGACGGCCGAGGACAACTGCTCGGCGGGCCTGGTTCCCGGCTATGTTGATAACGTGGTTCCGGGTGGCGGCCCCGGCTGCTACACCATCGAGCGCACCTGGTCGGTCGAAGACGACTGCGACAATCCGGGGCAGTGCGTCCAGCTGATCCACGTCGTGGACACCACTCCTCCGACGATTGAATGCCCTGGCAACGGACGCATCGGGTGCACCGATCCGCTGGTCTGGGGCACGCCGACGGCGAGCGACTTGTGCGATGCCGATCCGATGATAACGGTGGTCTCCACCGACACCGTCCCGATGCCCAGCGGCGCGGTCGAGTACACCAGGACCTGGGAGGCCTCAGACGGATGCGGCAACACCGCCAGGTGCTCGCAGCTCGTTACGCGGGCCGCCTGTCCCAACGTGCCGTTCGAGCTTACCAAGGTGGACGACATCGCCGAATGCGTCAATCCGGGTGGCACCATCGTCTACACCTTGAACTATCGCAATCCCAACGCGGGACACGCCACCAATGCGTGGCTTGTCGACCGGTTGCCCGACAGCTTGACGGTTGTCGATGCATCGGGTGGCATAGTCGGATTCGACCCACCCACGGTAACCTGGCTCCTCGGCACGGTGCCCGGCGGTGCTTCCGGCCAGCAGACAATCACGGCCGTCGTCGATCCCGCGAAGTCCTACGGCGCTAGCCTCCTCAACCAGGCGGCGATCAACAGCGACCAGGTTCCTACGGCGACGACCGCCATGGTCACCGATGTCTGCGAATACGCCTGGATGCCGCTCAGGCTGGAAAAGGACGACATGCTGACCGGCCCGGCGGCGCCCGGCGACACCATCTACTACGAGATCAGGGTGTATAACGACAATGCCCAGGATTTGACTAACGTGCTCGTGGTGGATGCGCTCCCGACGGAGGTCAGCCTCGTGTGGACGACATCGCCTTACGTCTACGACGCGGGCACGCACTCGGTGACCTGGCCGGTGGCGGTCTTCCCGGCCGGCAGCTCGCTGCTGTTCAACCTGCACGTCGAGGTCAATCCGGACGCGGGCTCGGGTAGCATCGTCAACACTGTGTCGGCTACAAGCGATCAGACCACCACCCCGGGACAGGCCACCGAGACCAGCCAGATCGCCGGTGGAGAAGTCAGGGTCTACGTCGACATCAAGCCGGGCTCCTGCCCGAACTCCTTCAACACCAAGGCCAAGGGCGTCTTGCCTGTGGCGGTGCTGGGGACGTCCGCCGTTGACGTGAGCATGATTGACCCGGCCTCGCTGAGGCTGGGCAGGGCGAACTACCCGGCGACCGTGGCCCCGATCAGGTGGTCGCGAGAGGACGTGGCTGCGCCCTATGAAGGCGACCCGTGCGGCTGCAATGAGCGCGGTCGCGACGGCTATCGGGATCTCACCCTCAAGTTCTCGACCGAGGAGCTGGTCAGAGTGCTCGGGCTCGCGAACGCCAAAGGTCAGGACGTCGAGTTGATGCTTACCGGCGCGCTGAGAGACGGAACGGCGATCGCCGGCGCTGACTGCATAAGGGTCCTGGGTCGGGCGGACGAGGGCGAGGGCCAGGTCAGCATGGGCTCGCAGGGCGTCGGCTTTGACTCCGGGGACCAGATGGGCGGTCGTGACGGAGCCCAGATCAATCTCGCCTTCTTCACCGCCGGCGCGGAGCGTGTGCGCTTGGATGTCTATGACGTGCACGGCCGCCTGGTGAGGACTCTGGTTGATGGCACGGTGGATGCCGGCATTCACGCGGTGGCCTGGGACGTGATGAGCCAAAACGGGCTCCGGGTCCCGGCGGGCATCTATTTCGTGAGGCTCTCAGCCAGGGCCGAGATCGCGACCAAGAAGTTGATTGTAGTGGAATAGGTTAAGCAACAGCCCACGAACGAAGGGGCCCTGCCTGCGGGCGGGGCCCCTTCCTCAACCCGGTCCGTCGATACGCCCAGGACTCGCCAGCCCTCATAAGCAGGCTCGGTCGGGGCTTACGCTCCGGCTCAGAACCCCATTCGCCCACGCATCAAGCCGTCTCCCTCGCCTCTCAGGTAAGGGATGCCGCAATGTGGAAAAGTGGATAACCTGCCGGAGTCGGTTGATAAGCGGCGAAGGCCAATTAAATCAATATATTACGGCCAGGTTTGAAACAAACATGGTAGCGCTTTTCCACAGGTTTCGGTTTGAAAGGGGTTTCTGCGGTGGTGGTTCAGAGAGCGTGTTGTCCCTGGAAAAAGGGCCCGCCATGGTAGGCCCTTCAGGACCGGACTTCCTGCGCGCCCCTACCGGAGCCGGACCACCTTGGATGACACTGACTGCCCCCGGAGCCTGAGCCGAAGGAAGTAGATCCCCGGTCCGGTCGGGCGCCCCTCGAGGTCGCGACCGTCCCAGATCGCCTGGTGCCGACCCGGGATCCCGGCCCCAAGGGCGGATCTCCACACTATTCTGCCGGCTATGTCATATATCTCAATCGTGGGGCTTGCGGCCTCGCCCAGGGCGAAGCTTATCGTGACACTCCCCCGCGCCGGGTTGGGGTGGGCGCCGAGGGCGGCTGGCCAGTCTACCACGACATCCGACGGAGTGCCGGATGTGCCCAGTGCGGGATCCCAGGCCCTGTGGTAGATCTCATAGTTGCCTGGGGTGTTGTCGCTCCAGACAACGTGGACGCCTCCCGACGGGTCCGGCGCTATCGACGGGTTTATGGCGTAGATGTGGTAGGCGGGAGTCTGGGGTGTGATCTGCCGCCCGGTCCACCATGTAGGGCCGGTCCTGGAAGCGTAGCGCAGCTGGTCACTCCAGTAAGCCGAGCCGTACTGGTACTGCCACACCACATGAAGCGTGCCTGCGCCGTCCACGGCGATCGCGGGGTTACAGGACTTAGCCAGCCCGTCGCTCAAGAGCGTCGCCGCACTCCAGGATACCCCGTCGAACATCTTGTAATAGATCTCGGCGTAGGACGAGCCGCCCTTCCAGACCACATGAACCTGCCCCAGGGCGTCCACTGCCACGTCGGCGCCGAAGGACTCGCCCGGGTCGTTGGTCAGGCGCTCGTCCGCGCCCCACGCGGCGCCGGTGCGCTTCTTGTAGTAGATCTCCCAGTTGCTGTTGCGGTAGTCGTTCCATAGCACGTGGATGTCGTCGGCCGTGTCAATTGCAATGCTGGGCTGATTGCAATCCTTGCCGGTCGAGGCAAGCGCGAGGTCGGCCGACCAAGCGGTGCCGTCGTTGTACTTGTAGTAGATGCTGTAGCCGGGGTTTCGACCGTCCTGCCAGACCACGTGCGGCCGGTTCTGGGAGTCGCACGCCACGCACGGGTACATTGTGTGAGCCGACCCAAGGGTTATGCGCTCGGGTGTGGTCCAAGAGAGGCCATCGTAGGACGCGTAGTAGATCCGCCAGTTCGAGACGCCCTCTGGCTTAGCTTCCCAGACCGCGTGAACTCGACCGCTACGGTCTACGGCAATC
This sequence comes from bacterium, assembly GCA_049288275.1. Taxonomy (GTDB): domain Bacteria; phylum Arandabacterota; class Arandabacteria; order Arandabacterales; family Arandabacteraceae; genus JBAQHK01. The sequence continues at coordinate 23,378 of JBAQHK010000071.1, forward strand.
GATGGATACAGGGTGTTCGTGATGGTGCCGCTCACCACCTGGTCGGCCGACCAGGCGGTGCCGTCGAACATCTTGTAGTAGATCTTGTAGACGCCATCGCGGTAGTCGTACCATACCACGTGGACGTTGCCGCTGGAGTCCGCCGCCACGCAGTCGGCACCGGCTTTCGAGGTCTTCGACTCCTTGGCGGCGTTGGTCAGCCGCTCGATGTCCCCCCACCCGCGCACGACAGTCACGGCGCCGAAGAGCGTGTCGGCGCTGCCGCCCGGCTCGAGGGCTATGAGATCGTAGGCGCCCCTTGCGGCCGACGGGACAGCAAAATCGGCCCTCATGCCCGAGGGAGTTGTGACCACCACGTTGGTCCCCACGATGTCGGACTCGCCGGCCTTGGCGAGCCGGACCGACATGCCGCCGACGAAGTGACTGCCGGTTATACCCAGGGTGACGATCTCTCCTCCGAAGAGCATCGAACGGTCCACCCCGGCAAGCTCCATCACCGGCGCGCCAGGCTCCCCGCGCATGGTCCAGTAGATCTCGTAGTTCCCATCACGGTCGTCCTGCCAGGCCACGTGGACCGACCCGTCTCCGCCCACGGCCACCGACGGGTTCTCGGAAGGCTCGGCGGCACTGGTCAGGCGCTCATCCGCGGTCCAGGCCAGGCCGTCGAACTCCTTGTAGTAGATCTCGGGATCGCCGTGCCGCCCGTCGAACCAGGCGAGATGGACGTGGCAGCTGTCGTCCGTGGCCAGATTGGGATTCCATGAGGTTCCGCCCGAATAGGTGAGTCGTGTGTCAGGCCCCCATGCGGCGCCGTCCCAGACCTTGACGTAGATCTCGTTGTTGCCGTCACGGTAGTCGCCCCAGGCTACGTAGACGCGTCCCGCGAGGTCGGCCGCGATGGCCGGCTGAGCTGCGTTGATGCCGGCATAGGTCAGTCGTGTGTCCGGTCCCCATGCGGCGCCGTCCCAGACCTTGTAGTAGATCTCGGCAACACCGTCACGCCTGTCGTACCAGGCCACGTGGACCTTGCCCGAGGGATCCGCCGCGACCGCGGGGTTCAACGACATGCCTGCGGCCTCAGTGAGTCGTGTGTCGGGTCCCCACGCGGCGCCGTCGAAGACCTTGTAGTAGATCTCGTCGTCGTTGTCGCGGCAGTCGCACCAGACCAGGTGGAGTCGGCCCGCCCCGTCCCGGGCCAGCGAAGGGGTGTAGACCTCTCCACCGGCCGGGGTCAGATACTGGGTTGCTCCCCAGGTCGCACCGTCGCACCGCTTGTAAAAGACCCTCGACCCGCCCTCGGCCCACACAACGTGGACGACTCCGCCGGGCTCGACCGCAAGCGAGGGATGACTCGCGTTGCTCGCCTCAGAGAGCACGGTGGCGCTACCCCAGACAGCGCCGTTGAACCACTTGTAGAGAATCTGCCAGGTGACCGCGCTCTCGTCTTCCCACATCTGGTACCACACCAAGTGCATGTTGCCCAGGGTGTCGCCGGCCAGGCAATGGGCGTTGCCGTGGGAGATGTAGGACTCCGGCGCAGACTGAGTCACCCTCTGCTCGGGCAACCAGGCGGCGGCTGAGAGTGGATCGGGGGTGAGTGCGGCGACGATTGCGCACGCCGCAAGGCAGATTGCCAGCGAAGAGATGCTCCGGGTGCTCACGGTGCCCTCCTTGATAGGTCGGCGGATCGGCCGGCGCTCTCAAACCGGCAGCTCAGCGCCACGAGGGCGTCGGCGCATCCGCAATCAACCACATTTTACCATAAATCGTTGTCCTAATCACCACGTGTCTGTGCATTCCAAGATCGGGGCGTCCGGTCCGCAGGCGGCCTCGCGCGCCCGCAGATCGGGCCGGATAAAGCTTTGACTTCGCTGAAGCACGGTTGTTAGTTTAGGCTATGTAGGTGCTCTTCAGGCAGTTTCCCCTGGAGTCAGGTTTGGGGTGACCTTATGGCATCACAGCGACAGTGGCGCCCGCGCGTGCCGCGCGGTTCCATCCGGCCGGCGCTGGTTGTGAGCATGGCCTTGGCGGCGCTGGCGATCTGTCCCGGTTGCGGGGGAGGCTCCAAGCCGGAGCCTCGGCCGGTGCCCGAGCGCGAATCCAAGTCCGCGCCGGCGCCCGAGTCGGTTCCTGCTCCGATCTCGCTTGCGCTGTACCTTGACAAGGGCAGCTACGTCGTGGGCGAGCGTGTGCGGATGAAGCTTGTGGCGACCAACGCCGCCAACGGCGAGGTCTCGCTCTCCTTTCCCACCGCGCAGCGATTCGATTTCGTGGTGAGGCGGGCCGGCAGGGTGGTGTGGCAGTGGTCGGCCGACATGATGTTCGCCCAGGTCCTGGGTTCCGAAGCCCTGGGCGCTGGCGAGACGCTGGTCTTCGAGGCCGAGTGGGATCAGAGATTCCAGGACGGAACAAATCCGGTGCTCGGGGCTTACACCGTCCGGGGTGTGGTGAAGGCGCTGCCGGAGATTGCCACGGAGGAGAAGACATTCGGTATAGTGGACTGATGGCTTGCCCGGCGCCGTCGCGGTGCGGGCGCGCACGGAGACCCAGACGGGAGGACGGCGAGTGAGTGACGAGACACGAGACATCCAGGCGGTAGAGAATCTCAACAAGGCTCGCGAGAAGATCCTCGGCCAGGTCAGGAAGGCGATCGTCGGGCAGGAGCGAGTGATCGAGGAGATGATGATCGCGCTCTTGTCCGATGGGCATTGCCTGCTGGTGGGAGTGCCGGGGCTCGCCAAGACCCTGCTGGTGAGCACGATTGCCCGGATACTGGATCTCAAGTTCAACCGCATCCAGTTCACTCCCGATCTCATGCCCTCGGACATCACCGGCACCGACATCATAGAGGAGGACCGGACCACCGGCCGGCGCGCCTTCAGGTTCGTCAAGGGGCCGGTCTTCGCCAACATCGTGCTGGCGGACGAGATAAACCGGACGCCTCCCAAGACCCAGGCCGCGCTGCTTCAGGCGATGCAGGAGCGCCAGGTGACGGCCGGCGGGGAGACCTACCAGCTGGATCTGCCATTCTTCGTCCTGGCCACCCAGAATCCCATCGAACTCGAGGGCACCTATCCGTTGCCCGAGGCTCAACTGGACAGGTTCATGTTCAACATCTATGTGGACTATCCCCTCCAGGCCGAGGAGATCGAAATCGTGGAGACCACCACCAGCGCCTACCTGCCCGACCTGGAGCGCGTGCTCGGGGCGCAGGAGATAATGGACCTGCAGAGGCTGGTTCGCAGGGTGCCGGTCCCCAGGCACGTTGTCGAATACGCTGTCAACTTCGCGCGGGCCACCCGGCCTGCCGGAGGGGCCAGCCCGCAGTTCATCAAGGACTGGGTGAGTTGGGGCGCAGGGCCCAGGGCCTCGCAGTATCTTATCCTTGGCGCCAAGACCCGGGCGATCCTCGGCGGGCGGTACGCGCCCAGCTGCGAGGACGTCCGCTCGGTCGCCAAGCCGGTGCTGCGGCACAGAATCGTCACCAACTTCAACGCCGAGGCCGACGGCGTCACAACCGTGGACATCGTCGAGCGGCTCTTGAAGGAAGTCCCTGAAGTCGCTCGAGCGTGAGCCGCCCGATGGCTGATACCTTCAGGAAATACCTCGATCCCGCGGTGATATCGCGCCTCAAGGGCCTCGATGTGAAGGCCCGCCTGGTGGTCGAGGGATTGGTTTCCGGCCTTCACCGCGGACCCTACAAAGGCTTCTCGGTGGAGTTCGCCGAGCACAGGCAGTATATGCCGGGCGATCCCATCCGCCACATCGACTGGAAGGTCTACGGCAAGACCGACAGGTTCTACATCAAAGAATACGAAGAGGAGACCAATCTCCGGGCCTACCTGATTCTGGATGGAAGCGGCTCCATGGGATACAAGTCCGACGGGATCACCAAGCTGGAGTACGGCTGCTACCTCACCGCCTCGCTGGCCTACCTGATGCTCAAGCAGCAGGACTCGGTCGGGCTCCTGGTCTTCGATACCAAGCTGCGCCGGTACATTCCGCCGCGCTCGGCCAAACGCCATCTTCACGTGATCTTGAGGGAACTGGCCGGGACCGAGGCGCACCAGGAGACCGATCTCGGCCGCACCCTGGAGGATCTGGCCGGCCGGGTCACGCGCAGGGGGCTGGTGATCCTGGTGTCCGATCTCCTCGACGATTACGAGAGCGTGGTCCGGGGCCTCAAGCTCTTCCGGCACAGGAAGCACGAAGTGATAGTCTTCCACGTGCTGGATCCCTACGAGGTCACCTTTCCCTTCGAGCACGAGGTGATCCTGCGCGACCTGGAGACCTCCGAGGAGGTGCCTGCGGTCCCGTGGGAGATAAGGCGGGAGTACGTCCGGCGGGTCGCCTCCTGGATCGACAGGTATCGGGTGGTGCTCCGGCAGAGCGGGATCGACTACGTGCCCCTGAGGACCTCGACCACTTACGATGTCGCTCTGCTCTCATATCTTGAGAAGCGGCAGAAGCTGGGGTAGGTGACGGGCCGTGAATTTCCTCAATCCTCTGTATCTGGTGGCGGCGCTGGCGGCCCTGGTTCCACTGATCATCCACCTGCTTCACCGGCAGAGGGCGCGGGTTGAGGCTTTTCCCTCGCTGGAGTTCCTTCGCAAGATGATGCGCACCCGCACGCGCCGCTTTCGCCTGAAGCAGATCCTGCTGCTGGTGACGAGGACGCTGCTCCTCGTGGCCGTGGCCGTGGCGCTCGCCCGGCCCACCATGACCGGAGGCCGCGCGGCCAAGGGCCATCTTCCAACCACGGCGGTGGTTATCCTGGACGACAGCTTCAGCATGGGGCGCGAGACCGGCGACGGTTCGCTCTTCGAGATTGCCGTCGCCAAGGCCGACGAGGTGCTGCGGCAGATGGACCGAGACGACGAAGTCTATCTTCTGACCGGCTCGGCGCCTTCGAAGAACCTCAGCCGGGACTGGGCGACCCGGGACGCCGAGCGGTCCCGCGACATGCTCGGGCGGCTTGCGTGCAGCAATCTCGCGACCGACCTGGTGTCCCCGCTTGAGGAAGCGCTCGGCTTGCTTGCGCGATCCGCCAACCCCAACAAGGAGATCTACATAGTCTCCGATATGCAGAAGGCGGGTTGGGAGGGCCTGGATCGCCTCGGGGGTTACGACGGCAGCGGTCGAGGGGACGGTGGTGGGAGCCGTGACTTGGCCCGCGGAAGCGCCGGCGCTGCGGGCGACACGCCTGGCTCGGCCAAGCTGCTGGTGATCGATGTCGGGGAAGACCAGGCCAATGCCTGCGTTGCCGATGTGGGTTTCCGGATCCCTTCGGGATCGGACGACATCGAGACCGAGGTGACCTTCCGGCAGTTCGGTCCCGCCGACGGCCAGGGCAGGATGGCCGAGGTGTACCTGCGCGGAGATCTTCTGGCGAGGACGGTATTCACGCCGGGCGAGGCGCGGTCTGTACCCAAGACCTTCCGGCTGCCGCCCTTCGGCGGCTTCTCGTGGGGCGAGGTGGCTCTTGCCGAGGACAATCTGCGGACGGACGACAGGCGGTACTTCGCGCTCGCATCGCGGCACCGGATCGTGGGGCTGGTTGGGGACACCTACTACATAGCGAAGGCCCTGAGCCCGGAAGGGGGCGGCAGTTTCACCCCGGTGGAGCTTGAAGAGGGGGCCTTGAGCCGCGAGAGCCTCTCGAGGCTGGATGTGCTCGTGATGTCAAACGTGGCGCGGCTCGCGCCTCTTGAGGCCGGCGCCCTGGCCGATTTCCTCGCCGGCGGCGGGAGCCTGCTGGTCTTTTTCGGCAACCGGGTGGACGTCGGCGACTACAACCGCAATCTGCTTCCCCGGCTGGGACTGCCGGCCGAGCTTCTGGGTACCGCGTCCGGCGGAGGCTACTTCACCATCGACAGGGTGGACAGAAGCCACGGCATCTTCGGCAGGTTCAAGGCCGACACCAGCCCCTTCGGCGACGCTCGCTTCTACACCTTCATGAAGGTCAAGCCGACCGGGGGGCGCGCCCTGGCCCATTTCTCGGACGGCTCGCCCGCCCTGATTGAGATGTCGGACCGCGCGATGGCCTTCGCCGCGTCGGCCGACGTCTCCTGGGACGACCTGGTTCTCACTCCGCAGTTCCTGCCTGTCCTCCACGAAGCTCTGATCTATCTCACTTCGGGCGCCAGACTCGGCGAAGGCCATCGCGTCGGCGATGAAATCACGGTCAGGACCGGCGAGCGCGTGGGCGAGGCCTATCTTGAGGGGCCATCGGGCAGCGTCAGGCTCTTCCCCGAGGCCGTGGGCGGGGGAATGGGTTACCGGATCGAGCCCTTGGGTCAGCCGGGAGTCTACTTCCTCAGGAACGAGCGGGACACCTTCTCGGTGTTCGCGGTCAACGTGGACGTCGCCGAGTCCGATCTTGCAAAGGCCGATGTCTCGGATGTGGCCTCGAGGATTAAGAACTTCGATGTCAAGCGCGTGACCGGCGCCGACGACATCGGGGAATCAGTGTCGCTCCTGAGGCGCGGCAGAGACCTGGCGCGCGCGTTTCTGTGGGCCGGGCTTGTGCTGCTGCTTGTGGAGACCCTTCTGGCGTCCACGTTCTCTCTGGGGTTCGCCAAGTCCGAAGAGCACGATGCACTCCCCAATAATTGAACGAATCGAAGGCTCTGAGTCGGTCCAGGATGCGATCGGCGCCATATCGGGGGCTGCGGCTCCGGTCAGGTTGAGCGGACTGGCGGGCTCGAGCCTGTCCATATTCCTCAGCATCCTCCACCGGCGGCTCGGCGCGACTCTTGTGGTGGTATCGCCGGACAACGGCGAGGCCCTCAAGGAGGATCTCGACGGACTTGTCGGCGAGGAGCGGGCCCTGCTGTTCCCGGATTGGGAGGTTCTGCCCTACGACGAGTTCTCGCCGCATGAGGCGATAGTCGGGGCGCGCCTGAGGACGCTCTCGGCGATCGCCGAAGGGCGTCCGGCGATAGTGGTGATCCCGGTGCGGGCGCTCCTCGGGACCGTCATCCCTCCCGAGGATCTTGCGGCGAGCTCGCCGGCGCTCGCCGTGGGGCAGCGGATCCGGCCGCACGATCTGGTCTCGACCCTCACCGAGACAGGCTATTCCCGCGCGCCGGTGGTGGAGGATGTCGGCACCTTCGCCACCCGCGGCGGCATCCTCGACGTTTACCCGCAGGGAGCGGATTGCCCGATAAGAATCGAGCTGGTGGACGATCGGATCGAGTCCATGCGCGAATTCGACCCCTTCAGCCAGCGTTCGGTGAAGAAGGTGGAGCGGGCGAGGATTCTCCCCGCGCGCGAAGTGGTCCTGGGGCGCGACGCCGTGGATCGCTTCCTGCGCAGCCTGGGCAGCCCGCGGGCCCGCAAGGCCAATCTCAAGGACATCGAGGACGTGGTGATGCACGTCAAGGACCGGTTCTTCTTCGACGGGATCGAGGCCTACGCTCCCAGCCTCTATTCCAGGCAGGTGACGGTTCAGGCCTACCTGCCGGGCGACGCCCGTTACGTCCTGGTAGATCGTGAGGCCCTGGAGGAGAAGGCTCGCGCGGCGGTGGCCGAGGCGGAGATGCGCTTCCGGGAGGGCAGGGGAGAAGCCCGCGCGTTTCCCTCTCCCGATACCGCGGTCAGCGGGTTTGACCAGGTGATCTCCCGGGTGCCGCCGGCCAAGATAGTGGAGATATCCGCTCTGGACACCTCTGGGGCCGCGCTCCCGATGGGCTTCAGGGCCGGCGAGCCCTTCGCCGGCAACCTCAGGGTGCTTTCCTCCGCGATCGCAGACGCGGCGCGCGAGGGCTACACCACCTACATCCTGTGCGACAACATCGGGCAGGTGGAGCGCCTTGAAGAACTGGTCTCGCAGCCCGGCGGTTCGGTCTCAATCGGAGTCGGGCGCCTCCGGGAGGGATTCGCCTTCCCCGAGGCGCAACTCAGGGTGATAACCGATCACGAGATCTTCGGCCGCTACAAGCGCAGGCATCGCTACCCGCGCTTCAAGGGCGAGGGCCCGATCGAGAGCTACCGCGCCTTGAACGTTGGGGACTTCGTGGTTCACGTCAACCACGGCATCGGCCGCTACGGCGGCGTCCAGGAGCTCGCCGTCGAGGGCCGCGAGACCGAGTGCCTGCTGGTGCACTATCAGGACGGGGACAAGCTCTACGTTCCAATCGAGCAGCTCGACCTCCTGCAGAAGTACATAGGCAAGGACAGCGAGCCCCCGGCCCTGAGCAAGCTCGGCGGCGCGGGTTGGGAGCGGATCAAGGCGCGGACCAAGAAGGCCATCAAGGAGATGGCCGAGGAACTGATACGAATCTACGCCCTGAGGCAGGCGCGGCCGGGGCATGCCTTCAAGCCGGACTCGCGGTGGCAGAAAGAGCTCGAGGCCTCCTTCATCTACGATGACACCGTGGACCAGGCCAGGACCTCCGAGGAGATAAAGCGGGACATGGAGCGGCCGAAGCCGATGGATCGGCTGGTGTGCGGGGACGTGGGCTACGGCAAGACCGAGGTTGCGATTCGGGCGGCCTTCAAGGCGGTAACCGAGGGCAAGCAGGTCGCGGTGCTGGTGCCCACCACCGTTCTCGCACAGCAGCACTTCTACACTTTCACGGAGCGCCTTGCGGACTACCCGGTGGTTGTTGAGATGCTCTCGCGCTTCAGGACCGCCAAGATGCAGCGCGAGATCATCGCGGGGCTTGCCGCGGGGACCGTGGACATAGCGATAGGGACTCACAGGCTGATACAGAAGGACGTGGCCTTCAAGGACCTGGGGCTGGTGATCATAGACGAGGAGCAACGCTTCGGCGTGGCCCACAAGGAGACCTTCAAGAAGATGCGGGCCACCGTGGACGTCCTGACCCTCACCGCGACCCCGATTCCGCGCACGCTTCACATGGCCCTGATGGGCGCCCGCGACATGTCCACGATAGACACGCCTCCCAAGGACAGGCTTCCGGTGGAGACCGAAGTGCTTCAGTTCGACGAGGACGTGGTGGTGACCGCGGTCCTGCGCGAGCTCGACCGTGGAGGCCAGGTCTTCTTCGTTCACAACAGGGTGGAATCCATCGACAGCGTCGCCGCTCACCTGGCCGGCCTGATGCCGGAGATGCGGATAGCGGTGGCCCACGGCCAGATGCACGAGCGCGATCTGGAGCGGGTGATGCTGGACTTCATAGAGAAGAGGTACGACATCCTGGTCTCCACAATGATAGTGGAGTCCGGGCTGGACATCCCCAACGTCAACACCATAATCGTCGATCAGGCCGACACCCTGGGACTTGCGCAGCTCTATCAGCTGCGCGGCCGGGTGGGCAGGTCGCGCCACCGGGCCTATGCCTACCTCCTGGTGCCCAAGGGCAGGCGCCTGACCGACATCCAGCGCAAGCGCCTGAAGACCATAATGGAATTCACAGAGCTGGGATCGGGCCTCAAGATCGCGATGCGCGACCTTGAGATTCGCGGGGTGGGCAACATACTTGGCCCCGAGCAGAGCGGCTATATTGCCGAGGTGGGCTTCGACCTGTACGTGAAGCTCCTGGAGGAGGCGGTCAAGGAGCTCAAGGGCGAGCCTGTGGAGCCGAGGATCGAGACCAAGATCGAAACCGATCTCGCCGCGCTTTTGCCGGGAGGCTACGTGGAAGACCCGAGGCAGCGCGTGGTCTTCTATAAGCGCCTGGTGGAAACCCGCAAGGTTGAAGAGGTGGACGCCCTTGCGGCCGAGATCGAGGACCGCTACGGGGCTCTGCCCGAGGCCGCCAGGAATCTGCTGGACTTCCAGAAGATCAGGATCCTGGCTGTGCCCGGGGGCATGGAGCGAGTTGTGGTCAAGAAGTCACTGGTCTTCCTGGAGATCAAGCGGGACGCAAGGATTCCCAGGGCGGCCGTGGAGAACATGGTCAGGGCCGGGCTGGCCATCGAGCTGGAGGCCGGAGAGCGCCCGGGCATCAGGCTTGCCGACGCTGGAGCCGCGGGGACTGCGGGAGGCGCGGCGACTGCGCGTGAGCGGCTGGCCCTTGTGCGGGGCGTGCTCCAGGCGATTCTTGAGTCGTGAGGCGGGTTCTTGAGTTGTGAGACCGCTTGTGATAGGTTGGCTGTAACGCGAAAGGAGATGTCCGCATGAAGACAACGCACCTGGTACTCGTGGCGCTGGTCGCTTTGCTGGCGGCAGCGCTACTGGTGTCCTGCACCAAGACCGATGACAAGATCGCCGCGCGGATAGGCAGCGGAGGGCTGACGGTGAAGGCCGTCAAGGACGACTATCTGTCGATAAGCCCCGCGGCGAGGCCCGATCTCAAGACCATCGACGAGAAGGAGGCCTTCGTCAAGGACCTGGTTGCCAAGGAGATCCTCCGGTCCGAGGCCAGGACCAGGGGCATTGCGGCAACGCCGGATATCGGCCAGATCCGCAGCAACGCGATGTCCCGCATGGCATGGCAGGCCTACTACGAAGACATGGTCTCGTCCAAGGTCGCGGTCACCGAGAAGGACCTTCAGGATCTCTATGCCAAGCAGAAGGATACCTATCACATAGGCTGGATTCTCCTGCGGTCGAAGACCCTCGCGGCGGAACTGGCGAAGCGCCTGGCTCAGGGGGAGGATTTCGGCGCCTTAGCGGCGACCTACTCGCTGGACCAGTCGCGCAGCCAGAACGGCGACATCGGAACCAGGACCTTGGGAACCATGCCGGCGCCGGTGGAGGCCGAGCTTGTGAAGATGTCTCCGGGCCAGACCAGCGGCGTCATACCTTTCGACACCTACTACTTCATAGTGAAGCTCTACGAGAAGGCCCAGCAGGAGCAGCCGAGCTTCGAGGAGGCGCGCGAGGGCCTGAATGCCATCGCCAAGGGCAGCGCCGAGAACGCTCGCCAGCGGGAGTTGGCGGTCCAGCTGAGGAAGGACTACGAGCTTGCCTTCAACAGCGCGGTGGTGGATCTTGTCGTCGCCAAGGTCAATGCGCTGTACCAGTCCCCGACAGCGCCGCTCGGACAGGTCCCGGAGTTCACCGACGAGGAGCTTGACAGGGAGATGGTTCGCTGGAAGGGCGGAGCGTGGAAGGTCAGGAACTTCGCTGAGAGCATGGGGAGCCTTCGGGACTTCATGCGGCCGGGCTACGGGGCCGACCGGGATGGCATTGAGTCCCTGGTCAGCGACTTCGTGACCGGCGAGTTCTGGAAGGCCGAGATGACCTCCAAGGGGTACGACAAGAGGCCCGAGGTGGTGCGCGCCGGCGACCGGGCGGCCGAGGAGGCCATGGTCACCATGCTTCACGACAACCTGGTCAAGGACGTGACGCTGGATCCGGAGATGATCAAGGCGTTCTACGAGGAGAACAAGACCCAGATGGTCACGGAGCCGTCGGTGAGGGTTGCGGTGATAGTGTCGGCGGACTCGGTGGAATCGGCAAAGATCTACGACCAGCTGATGGGCGGCGCGAACTTCGAGGCGCTGGCCAAGGCGCAGTCGGTGGATCGGGCCACCGCGCCCAATGGCGGCGAGCTGATGCGGGCTATCTACAAACAGGAGATGGAGCAGTTCCCGGACTTCCAGCGGTTGGTGGACGGCATGGCCGTAGGAAGCTTCTCGGCCCCGCTCGCGGTTCCGCCGGGGTTCGGTCCGGCCGGCTACATGGTGGTCAAGCTTCTCGAGCGGATCGAGGCCAAGCAGATGGCGCTGGAGGAGATCCAGGATCTGCTGGGCGAGCGCGTGCTGCAGTTGGAGCAGGACAAGGTGTTCGGGGAGTGGCTGCGGGGCAAGATGGAGGAGCTCAAGGTGGAAATCTATCCCGACGCGCTCAATGCCGTGGACTTCGCGAAGCTTAAGACCGAGGGGGCGTAGCATGCTGACGCGGGCGGGACTGGTTCCGGCGGTCCTGGCGGTCGTTGCGGTCGTGGCGCTCGCGGGGTACGCAGGGGCGCAGGAACTCACGGACCGCATAGCGGCGGTGGTAGACAAGACTCCGATCTTCTCAAGCGACGTGGAGAAATCGCTGGCCGAGGAGCTCTACATGCGGCGGCTGCGCGGCGAACCGACACCCGTCGACAGCGCGGAGCTGGAGGCGCTGCGGGGGGAGCTGCTGGAGAGCCTGATAGACCGGCGGATAGTGCTTGCCGGCGCCGAGAGGGAGGGGATCGAGGTCACGGGAACCGAGGTCGAGGACGGGCTGGACCAGTGGCTCGCCGATCTCACCAGATCGGTCGGCTCGGACAAGGCGTTTGCGGCGGAGATGGAGAAGCAGGGCCTGACCCTCGACGATTTCAAGAGCAGGTACAGGAAGGACATAGAGGAGCAGCTCTACGTCTCCAAGTTCATGAGGAGCAAGTTCGCCTCGGTGGACATTGCCGAGGCGGACCTCGAGCGGTTCTTCCAGGCGAAGTACGACTCGGTGCCCAGTCTTCCCGAGGTTGTGGGAATCGCGCACATAATGATCGTCCCGGCGATCTCGGCGGCCAAGGAGGAGGCGGTTCACAAGAAGGTATCGGTGGTGCTGGGGCGGCTGAGGGCGGGGGAAGCCTTCGACAAGGTCGCGCGAGAGATCTCCGAGGACGAACTGACGCGATCGGCGGGCGGCGAGATTGGGCTGGTGGCGGCTGCGGACCTTCAGGGCGAAGTGGCGGCGGCGGTGGCCGAGTTGGAAGTGGGCGAGATATCCGATCCGGTGCGCACCAGGCACGGCATCGAAATCGTGAAACTGGAGGACAAGTCCGGAGACAGGTTTCACCTGAGGCATATCTTTGTCAGGTTCGTCCCCGAGCTTGAGGACACCGCCAGGGCGAGTGGATTGGCGGAGGACGTGCGAAATCGCCTGGTCGCGGGGGAGGCCTTCGAGACTCTGGCGCGGGAGTACAGCGACGACGAGGCCACCAGGGAAAGCGGGGGCTATCTCGGCGAGGTGGAAACCGTCGCTCTCGACCCCTCCTATGCCGCGGCGCTGGCCGGGCTCAATCCCGGGGACGTCTCTCCGGTCTTGAGGACCGCTGCCGGCTATCAGATCCTCAAGCTTGTTTCGCGAACCGCGGCGAGGAAACCGGCCTACGACGAGGCAAAGCCCTGGATCAGGAATCTGATAGAGTCCAGGCGGCGCCAAGAGGTATTCGAGGGCTGGCTCAAGACCGCAAGGCAGGGGATATACGTCAAGGAAATGCAGTAGCAGCAAGCCACCGATCCATGTCTCAACAGGCTTTCTTGTAGCGTGAGACTCGACCTTTTCCTGAAACGCGCCGGTCTTGTCAAGCAGCGGACTCTTGCGAGGGACATCTGCGGCCGCGGGCGGGTGAGGGTGGGCGGCGGGGTCGCCAAGGCCGGCAAGGAGGTCGGGCCCGGCAGCGTGATAGAGCTCGACCTGGAGAGCGAACTGGTCGAGATCGAAATCCTGGGCCTGCCCGAAAGGAACTACCGCCGCAAGGAAGGCGAGGCCCTTTACAGGGTGAGGGCGAGAACGCGGAAGGACTTTCTGTAGATGTCCGGTGACAGGACCAAGCGGGCGACGCGCGGGGTGACGAGAGCCTTGCCTCGGATTGCGATCACCATGGGAGATCCCGGCGGCATCGGGCCGGAGGTCGCTATCAAGGCGGCCTGCGACCGGAGGGTGATACGGGCCTGCGAGCCGGTGATAGTAGGCGACCGGCGCGTGCTCGAGCGAGTGGCGCGGGGTCTCGGGCGGTCGGGCGTGGCGGGCGCCCCCACGAGGGCGGGCGGCGCCGCGGCCGGCAGGGCGATCGAGGAGGCCGTGCGACTCGCCTTGGCCGGCGAGGTGGGCGGCGTTGTCACGGCCCCGGTCTCGAAGCAGTCGCTGGCGCTCGCCGGTTACGGCATGGTGGGACACACCGAGATCATAGCCGGCCTGACCGGGGCGCGGCGCTACGCGATGATGATGACCAGCCCGGGCATGCGCGTTGTGTTTGTCACAACGCACCTTCCCCTGGAACGGGTGGCGCGGAGCCTCTCGACGCGAGTTGTGTTCGAGAAGATAGCCCTGGCCCGGGACTACCTGCGGCGCTTCGAGGGCGAGCGGGCGCCGAGGATCGCGGTGTGCGGGCTCAATCCGCACTGCGGCGAGGGCGGAGCTCTGAGCGACGAGGAGCGGCGCGTGATCGAGCCGGCGATAAGGAAGGCCCGGCGGGCCGGGATTCGCGCAGAGGGGCCCTATCCTGCGGAAGTGGTGTTCGGCGAGCGGCGGGCCGGCGACTTTGCGGCAATTGTTGCAATGTACCACGATCAGGGTATGATACCCATCAAGATCCGTGACCCCGAGGATGTGGTGAACGTCACCATCGGGCTGCCTATCGCGCGGACTTCGCCGGGCCACGGAACCGCCTTCGACATTGCGGGCAAAGGGGTGGCCGACCCGACCAGCATGGTCAGGGCGGTCCTGGAGTGCGTCAGACTGGCGAAGAGGCTGCGGCAGGGCGACAAGAGGTCGTGACCAAATGATCGTTGAATTCAAGGAAGTGGACAAGATCTACGAAGGCGGGCGAGCGGCCCTGAGGGACGTCAGCTTCTCGGTGGACAAGGGGGAGTTCGTTTTCCTTGTGGGCCCCTCGGGAGCAGGCAAGACAACGCTCTTGAGGCACATCTACCTGGAGGAGTTTCCGAGTGTGGGCGAAGTGCGCGTCGGCGGCTACGACTCGGCATCGATAAGGGCGCGCGAGATTCCCTATCTCAGGCGGAAGATCGGCGTGGTCTTCCAGGACTTCCGGCTCCTGCCCGAGCTCAGCACCTTCGACAACGTGGCGATCGCGCTGAGGGCGGCGGGCAAGAGCGGACCGGAACTCAGCAAGCGGGTCAACAATGTGCTGTATTCGGTCGGGCTCTCGTCCAAGCGGCACCTGAAGCCCAGGAAGCTGTCCGGGGGCGAGCAGCAGCGGGTGGCGATCGCGCGGGCGATAGCCGGAAGGCCGTCGATTCTCCTGGCCGATGAGCCCACGGGGAACCTCGACCCCGATACCGCGGGCCAGATATTCGACCTCCTGGCCGACATCAACCGGGCCGGGACCTCGACCCTGGTGGCCACCCACGACCACCGCCACGCCGAAAGGCTGGGCAAACGAGTGATAAGGATCGTCGACGGACGGATAGTCTCTGACGGGGGAATCCAATCTTGTACCATCTGAGACAAGCGATCGCAGGCATAAGGCGCGCAGGTTTCATGTCGGTTGCGTGCGTGGTGATCATCACTCTTTCGCTGCTGATCTTCGGCATCTTCCTCACGGCGACCGCGAATCTGCGGGAGCTCTTGCGCTACGCCCACGAGAAGGTCGAGATCGTGGCCTTCCTTGAGGACGGCCTCGAGGTCGCCGCGGTGGACTCTCTGGCGACGGCGCTTCAGGCGGTGGATGTGGTGGAGCAGGTGCGCTACGTCGGCCCGGAGGAGGCCATGGAGCGGCTGAAGAGCGAGTTCGGATCCAGGAGCTATCTGCTGGAGGCTCTTCCCCAGAATCCCCTGCCGGCATCCTTTGAGATCAGGCTCAAACCCCGGTACAGGTTCAAGGACACCGTCGAGACCTTGTCCGAGCAGGTGGCCGAGCTGGCGGGCGTTGAGGATGTAAGCTACGGAAAGGGCTGGATCGCGAGGCTGGAGCGAATCGTGCGCGCCGTGGCGATGGCGGACATAGGCATGGGGCTGGTGGTCGCGATAGCGGCGATAGTCACAGTTTCCTACACGGTCAGACTCACCATCTACGCCAGGCGGGATATGATCCGGATACTCAAGCTGGTTGGCGCCACGGATCTCTTCGTGATGATCCCGTTCCTCCTGGAGGGCGCGCTGCACGGGGCGATGGCGGTGGCGGTGGCCCTGATCCTCCTTGTGATCGGCCACGGTATGGTCGCAACCAAGGTTCCCCAGGCGGTGTTCATGCCCGCCGGGATGATCGTCTTCTTCGCGCTGTTCGGCGTGGTGGTGGCCATGCTCGGCAGCGTGGTCTCGCTGAGGGCTTTCCTCAAGGAGAAGCCAAGGACTTGAGCGCCCTGAACCGCATGAACGGTACCCGTACTCCCGAGGTGTCCCCACTGGCGGCGCTCTTGGCGCTCCTCGCGCTCCTGGCGCTGGCTGTCGCCGTCGCCCCGCTTGATCCGGGAGGGCGGACAGGCTTCGGGCCGGCGCGGGCGCTGGCCCAGGACCAACCTGCGGGTTCCGCGGCGCCGACTCCCGCCGCGCCAGGCGATACAACGGTCGCCCCCGTCGCGCCGCTGAGTGAAGCGGAGATCAAGGCCAAGGAGGAGGAACTCGAGCGCGTACGCAGGGACCTGGAGGAGAAGCGCCGGGAGGCCTCGGAGATAGCCGGGCAGGAACAGGACGCAGCCGGAGAGGTCGAGAAGATCAACGAGGAGTTGACCGTGAACCAGCAGCTCCTCACCAAGCTGGGGCAGCGGAAGGCCGAGCTCTTGGAAGAGATGGCGGCGGCTCAGCAGGACCTGAATCGGGCGCAGGTCTCGTTGGGGGCCGCGGGGCAGATACTGGGGTCGCGGCTGCGCAGCATCTACAAGTTCGGGCGCGGCCAGGCGATGGAAGTGGTGCTTACGGCGAAGACTTTTGCTGATCTGGCCAAGCGGATCTATTATCTTTCGGTTGTGGCCGATCAGGACCGCGAGCTGATGGACCGGTTTGAAGAGACCGTGGAGACCAAGCAGGTCCTGGTCGAGCACATCGACGGCAAGAGGCTGAGGCTCGAAGAGACCGAGACCGAGGTGGCGGAAGAAACCCGCAACCTGGCCGAGAGAAAAGAAGAGCGGGACGCTCTGGTGGAGCGGCTGAAGAGCCGGCGGTCCTATTACGAGAGCCTGGCGAGGGACCTCCAGGAGGCCTCGCGCAATCTCGAGGACGTGCTGGGGCGGCTCGAGGAGGGCCGCGAAGAGGCCGGCGGGGCGGAGACCGGCGGCACGGTGGCGCGGCGCATGGGCCGGCTGAGCTGGCCCTGCGAAGGCGAAGTGATCTCGGATTTCGGAGTCGAGCAGCACCCCAAGTTCGGGACCATAATCAAGAACAACGGCATAGACATAAAGGCGTCGGCGGGGACCAGGGTGAGAGCCGTTGCTGCCGGCAATGTGAGTTTCGCGGGGCCGATGTCGGGTTTCGGTAATTGCGTTATCCTGGACCACGGCGGAGGCTACTACACGCTCTACGGGCGCCTTGAGGCCGTAGCGGTAACCGCCGGCGTCGATATCGGGGAAGGCGAGGCGATCGGCCTGGTGGGTGAGACCAGCGCTCCGGAGGGCGCGGTGCTCCACTTCGAGATAAGAGAAGGCAAGCGGGCCCTGGACCCCAGGCTCTGGCTGCTTCGGTAGAAGAGCAGAAAACAGGTAGGCGGCATGGACGAAGAGATCGGCACCAACGCAACCAACATGACCAACATAGTTCAGGTGGAGTTCAAAGGCGAGCGCAGGGAGTATTTCCTCAACGCCAAGCACCTGCCGCTTGTCGAGGGTGACTTCGTGGTGGTTCAGGTGGAGCGCGGCCGAGACATAGGCAAGGCGGTCCGCCTGGGTGAGGACCTGGACAAGATGGCCAAGGCCAGACCGGTGACCCAGGAAGTGCTCCGCAAGGCGACCGACGAGGACCTGGCGAGGTACAAGGAGATCCAGCGCAGAGAAGAGGACGCGCGGAGGGTTTGCGAGGACAAGATAAGGGAGCGCGATCTCAAGATGAAGCTGGTGGATGTCGAGTACCAGCTCGACAGCAGCAAGATCACCTTCTTCTTCACCGCCGAAGAGCGAGTGGACTTCAGGGACCTGGTCAAGGACCTGGCAGGAATCTACAAGACCAGGATCGAGCTGCGGCAGATAGGCGTTCGGGACGAAGCCAAGCGCCTCGGCGGCTACGGGTCGTGCGGGCGGAAGTTCTGTTGCACCACATTCCTGCAGGAATTCGAGCCGGTGACCTTGAAGATGGCGCGGGATCAGAGCCTTTCGGTGAGTCCGACCAAGATCTCGGGGGCTTGCGGGCGCCTGATGTGTTGTCTCGCTTATGAACGGGACTACTACATGGATGTTGCCAGGCAGCTGCCCAAGATCGGCTCGAGAGTCACCACGCCCTACGGCGAGGCGACTGTTACCAAGATAGACATCTTCGCTCAAGCGGTGACTGTGGAGGACGACTCCAAGAACGAGATGAGGTTCACCCTTGATCAGATAAAGAGGATCGCGGTGAGTGATCGGCCGGCGGCGCCCAAGTCTGCGGAAGCCAGGGATGGGCGTGGGGCCGGCGGACGCGGAACCCGGAGGCGCAGGGGTGGTGCGCGCGGTGAGGGGGAGAGCGATGCGGCCGGGAGCGAGGCTGCGGACCGCGGAGAGGGTGATGTGGCGGAGGGCGCCGCGGGGGAGGGCGTGGTGGATGTGGACGAAGCGGAGCCGCGCGAAGCGGAGAATGACGG
>JBAQHK010000072.1:0-5891 GCA_049288275.1 bacterium
GGCGCCGAGCTGATGCAAGGCGGGCTGGTCTCGGTATACGACACCGTCGACGTGCCCGTGCACGGCACTCCCGCGAGTCCGACGCCACTTAGAATTGCCAAAGCAACTATCCCGACTGTCGGGATCAGAAGCTTCTTCAGCATCACTACACCTCCTGCGGTTTAGCACGAAGCTAAAACCTGAGATGCGTCGCGGAGCGAACCGGCTCCACTACCGCATTAATACACCGCGCGCCAGGCCCGTTTGCCGCAAGCATAACTCACCCAACCTGACGCATCTAAAGCTTGTGAGGCCTGGATAGGCCTCTACCTGTCCGACGCTACAAAGTATAGCAGAAGCCGCACAGGGTGTCAAGCCTAAAAAGGCCGCCCTAAGAAGTGTATCGGCCTACTTGAACAGCGCCTTTACAGCTCCCCACGTAGTGGGCAGGGTGGCGTTGGGGGGCGGCCCCACGTAGGGATCCATGAGGATGCCGCCGTAGTAGAGGGTCTCGGGGAAAGCGTATATGGGGTTGCTCTCGGGCCAACAGCCGGTCACACCGAACATGTTGGTAGTGGGGTTCCTCAGTATCGATATCTCGCCCGCACCGGAAGGGGCAAGCCAGTGCTTCGCCACCACCCAGTAATTCGGCCGGGTGCCGCCGACTCGCACCGGCCGCTGGCACTCGTAGAAGGTGCCCACCAGCCCGTCGCCGGGATTGGCAATGGTGCCTATGGCAAGGTCCTTGGCGCAGATCACGGTGGAGCATGAGCCCCATTCGGAAGGCCAGCTCAGTGCGTACTCGTAGTTCAGGAGGCTGTCGTAATCAAAGACCACGAAGAACGCGTCCACGTCGCCCGTGCTGTTCCAACGCGTCACCATCTGCTCTCTCGCGGTGATCGACGGCAGCTTCGAGCAGCTCTTGGTGGCGTAAGTGACGAAGTGAATCGCGAACTTGACGTTGGCGTTGTCCGACGAAGCGTCGGTATCGTTCACGTAAGCTTTCCCGCCGCCGGCCCAGCACGGAAGCGCCAGCGCCACGATCCCGACCATGACTACGATAGCACTCAGCCTCATTGAAACTTCCCCCTTTCGATTGTGTACAATGCTAGCAATGGGACTATATCAGCGGGCCCCTAACGCGTCAAGGATTTTTTTGGGTTTGACATCAGTCTTGGCAGTCCTTATCGTCCCTTGGTGAATATGAAGAGAACTTGGATCGTGGCGGTCCTGGGCCTGGCCCTGGCCGCGGCCGTGGTGGCCGGTCTCGCCCTGAGGAAGAGCCGGCCGGTCAATCTGTTGCTGATAAGCGTGGACACCCTGCGGCCGGACCATCTGGGGTGCTACGGCCACATTGAGGCCTCGACGCCCACGATCGACGCGCTCGCCCGCCGCGGTGTGGTCTTCGAAGACGCCCTGGCGAGCGTGCCCTTGACTCTTCCCTCCCACACCTCCATGCTCACCGGCCTGTCGCCGCTGAGCCACGGCGTGAGGGACAATTCCAACTTCAAGCTGGCCGACGATTTCGTGACGCTGGCCGAAGTGCTCAGGGCCAACGGCTACTCCACCGGTGCGGTCGTCGGGGCCTTCATTCTGGACTCGCGCTACGGCTTGAAGCAGGGATTCGACACTTACGACGACAACTTGACCGGCGGCTCCCAAGGCTCGATCTTCGGCTACCCGGAGCGCCCGGCGGACGCGGTCACGCGGAGTGCCCTGGCCTGGCTCGAGGGCGCGCGCGAGCCCTTCTTCCTGTTCGCACACTACTACGATCCCCACGCGCCCTACACGCCGCCGGGCCAGTTCCGCGAAGCCTTCAGGACCCAGCCCTACGACGGCGAGATCGCCTTCACCGACCACGAGATCGGCAAGCTGCTGGGCGCGCTGCGCTCCTCCAAGAGGCTGGATCGGACCCTGGTGGTGCTTGTCTCCGACCACGGCGAGGGGCTGGGAGAGCACGGAGAGGCCACCCATGGCCTGCTGCTCTATGAGGCGACGATCAAGGTCGCCTTCATAATATCGCCGGCCGCCAAGTCGCCCTTCGGGCGCAAGGCGACGCTGGGCAGGCGCTCGGGCCAGACGGTGAGGCTCACCGATCTCCATCCGACGGTGCTCGAGATGCTGGGCCTCAAGCAGGATGGCGCCGTGGACGGCAGAAGCCTGGTGCCCCTGCTCGAGGGAAGGCAGCTGCCGCCCGAGGTCGCCTACTTCGAGAGCATGAGCGCCTACTTCGCCTACCGGTGGAGCCCGCTGAGGGGAGTCACGTTCAACGGCTGGAAGTACATCTTCGCTCCCGCGGAGGAGCTTTACTACCTGCGGGACGACCCATCAGAGAGCCGCAATCTGGCCGGCGAGAACCCGGGGAAGGCGGCGGAGATGAAGGCCGCGCTTACCGACGCGGCCCGGGAGGAACCCCAGGCCAGGGCAAGCCAGACCGCGGTGAGCCCCGAGGAGGCTCAGAAACTGAGGGCCCTGGGCTACGTCAGCACCTCTCCCACTCCGGTGCCGGAGCTGGGGGACCTCACCCTGGCCGATCCCAAGGCCATGATCGGGCTGATAGGCAAGTACCTGGAACCAGGAGACAGGGCCCTGGACGATGGCGACTACGAAGGGGCGATGCGCTACTTCTCGGACATGGTCAAGGCCGACCCGGGCAATCCCGAGGCTCAGCTTCACTACGCCAGGGTGCTCTTGGAGAAGAAGGACTACGCCGGCGCCACGGTCGCCTACCAGAAGGTGCTGGCGGCCGATCCCGCCAACTCCGGCGCGTGGTTTCACCTGGGCAACATCGCCCAGGCGACCGGAGACCTGGACGGAGCGCTGCGCCATTACCAGAAGTCGCTGGATCTCATACCCGAGAGCCCGGAGGCCATGGCCAACTTGGGAAGCGTGCTCTTGACCAAGGGCCTCACCGACAGCGCCATGGCCGTGCTCTATCGCGCCATCGAGATGGGTCCGAGGTCCACGGTTGCGCTTCTCAATCTGGGCATCGCCTACGCGGCGATGGACCTTCCGGATTCGGCGCTGACCTACCTGCGGCGAACGCTGGCCGTGAACGCCAACGACGTCAAGGCGCTCAACAACTGCGCGGCGATCTTTGTCAACCAAGGCCAGCTGGACAGCGCGCTGGCCTATTTCGAGCGCGTCCGCGCGGCGACACCCGACGACCCCAAGGCCTTCATAAACCTGGGCGGCGCGTACAGACAGAGGGGCGAGTTGGACGCGGCCGGCGCTGCCTACGAGGCGGCCCTGAGGCTTGACGCGAGGAACGTGATTGCCCTCTACGGGCTTGCCGGTGTCCGCCTGAGCCAAGGCCGCCGGGAAGACGCCGAGATTCTGGTCAGGAAGGTTCTGGAAATAGACCCCACATTCGAACCCGCCCGCCTCGCCGCCGAGCGCCTGGGGATCATGTAGCCGGCTCCGCCGGCCCTTAGCTCGGCAGCACGATTGCCTCAAGCACGTTGTTGTCTATCCTGACCCCTCGTTCGGCCCGGCGCGTGGCGATCCAGGCGTCGATCAGCTGTTCCTTCTTGTCCTGCACCAGCCGCTGGTCGATGGACTGCCGGGACTCCTCGAAGGACGCGGGTCGCGTGGGGATTCCCTCCATCAGCCACAACACCACGTAACCTTCCAGGCTGCGGAAGACCTTGGTCTCACCGGGCTGCATTGTGGCCAGGAACCCGTCGAACTCCTGGTCGGCGCCCTTCTTCAAGAAACCCATGTCGCCGCCCTGGGGCGCCGAGAAGGGATCCCGGGATCGTGCGCGCGCCAGGTCGCCGAAGGCCTCCCCGGCTCCCAGGCGCGCCACCAGGGAATCCGCGGCCTCCCTGGTGCCTACCACGATCTTGGAGACGTTGTAGCCCTCGGGCATGGTGAAGTACTGCCTGTTGGCGTCGTAGAACGCCCGCGCTTCCTCATCGGAGACCACCGCGTCCCTGGCCACATATTCGTAGAAGGCCAGGAGGGTCTTGCGGCGCTTGGCCTTGGCGACCATGTTGACCACGTCCTCGTCCCTGTCGAGCCCCAGCTTCTCGGCCTCCGCCACAAGCAGGGAATCGGTGGCTTGCATGTTGATGAAGGGTATGAAGTCGTCGGGGTCGTCCACCCTCGGCCGCACCTGGAAAGGGGTCCTGGCGACAACGCGAGCCATGGCGCCCGCGGTCAGGGTCTTGCCCTTCATCGTCACCAGGGGCACCCGGGCCTCGGCCTCGGTCAGGCCCGGATCAACGTCGGCGTCAACCACGGTCGTCGGCTCGCCCATCTTGGCGTAGCCGACCGCGTACTTGGCCGACAGGTCCACCACGGCCATCACGTCCATGTTGTAATCGTAGGCCAGCTTGAGCGAGTCCTGGTAGGCCTTCCTCTCCTTGAGGGTCGCCTCCTGGGCCAGACGGGCCACGATCTTCTTGCGCTCCTCCAGGGAGTCGGGAAGCGCCGTCACCCTCTTGCCGTAGGACTTGAGAATGCAGTAGCCGCCTTCCACCTGGAAGGGCTCGGAGGCCTGCCCCGGTTCCAGCCTGTACGCCTGGGCCGACCATCGGTCCGAGAAGTCGCCCCACCTCACCGTGCCCACCGTCCCGCCCACCTCACCGGTTGGGGACGTGGAGTAGCGCTGGGCAAGGTCCTCAAAGGCCGCGCCCGCTCGAATCGAATCCAGCAGGGCGTTGGCCTCAGTCTGGGTGCGGACGATTATCTGCTTGATGTCCATCTCGGTGTTGCGCTTGGCGATGATCTCGTCCACCTGCTTGCGATCTATGGTGACCCTGCCCTCGGTGGCCCGGGTCTGCAACCGCTCGGTCAAGACGCTGGTCCTGCGCCCCCTGTAGAAGTCCGCCACAGTGGGAAGCTGGGTAATGCCCACGGATTCCGCCTCCTCTATCATCAGCTCGGCGCTTATCAGGGGCTCGACGAACTTGAGCCTTTCCTCGAGCGTCGCGAGCGCCGGCCGCTCGCCCTCCGAGCCGAACTTCCACCAGGAGATGAACTCCTCGACGGTGAGCCCGCCCCCCGTCCACTCGGCCACGTAGGCCGACCGGTCGGGGCCGGCGCCCAGGGCCGGCGCAAACGCCGCCAACAGCAAGCATGAAGCGAGGCCCGCAGCGAGGGCCCATGACCGTTCTCGGTGCATCATCTTCTCCTCCACAAGTCAGCGCATCCCTAGGTGAGATACCTGGTGGGCGAAAGAGGAATCGAACCTCCGACCCCCTGCTTGTAAGGCAGGTGCTCTAACCGCTGAGCTATTCGCCCGTGCCCGGTGAGGTTGTATCGTCCGGCTTGCCTTCGCCGTCCGGTTTCTTTACCCAGAGGATAATCGAAAGCGGAATTATCACGCAATAGCCAAGCACCAGGAGTACGGGCGCAGCCGTGATGCTCCCCTTGCCCAGAAGCAGATAGCCGATCACCACCACCACGATGCCGGCCACCAGCAGCAGGACGTTGCGCCTGCCGAGCACGAGCGAGCCATGCGGCACTTCATCTTTCGCGACAGCCTTCGCGACAGGCTTCTTGCCTGCCCTGGCTTTTTGGGCCTCCGCCATCCTTACCTCCTCAGATGATCATACAAGCCTAAGCGTTCGAGGTTCCGAGCTCAAGGGTTAAAACTGGTCTACGGACAGAATCCCGACCTGCAAGCCCGCTGTCGGCGGTCGGCAGATTCTGCTTGCAATTCTGCATTTTGAATGCATAATTGCAACCAAGGAGGCAGCCGTGACTGGACGCTACATCAGTTTCAGAGTTTCCTCCGCCTGCTGGCCTCTCGCAGTGCACAGCTCCTCAATATAACCGACCTGGCCCGCGACCTCGGCCTTGCCGTCAATACCGTGAAGGCCTGGTTGGGCGTGCTTCAGGCTACCTATCAGATCGTCGTGCTGCGCCCCTATTTCGCCAATGTCGGGAAGCGCATGGTCAAGACC
>JBAQHK010000073.1:0-1710 GCA_049288275.1 bacterium
ACTCAGTTCGCCGCCTCCAAGGACGGAATGCGCATCGCCTACGACATCACCGGGACAGGGCCGGCCCTGGTGTTGATCCACGGCGCAGGCAAGACTCGCAAGGACTGGCACAAGACAGGCTACGTCAAGTTGCTTGCGGAAGACTTCACGGTGATCACGCTCGATGCTCGAGGGTCGGGGGAAAGCGATCCCGCCTTCGAAGTCTCGGACTTCTCGATTGGGAAGATCTGCGACGATGTACTGACCACCGTGGACGCTTGCAGAGCCGATCGTTTCGCGGTATGGGGCTATAGCTTCGGCGGCAACGTCGCCCGCTACCTCGGCGCGTGGTCCGATCGCCCCACGTCGATTGCCATGATCGGGGTCTCCTTCGGCCCGGCCGTGACGCCCGAATTCGACCGCTACATCGACGAGTTCATTGCCAAGTACGGTTCAGTCGCTCAGCGGGCCAAGGCCGACGCGCGCAAAGACGCCAAGCGCGCCTCGGCCGTCAAGGGCTCGCTTGCAGCTTGGGTAGCCTGCTTCCAAGCGATGCGAGCGTGGCCAACCGTCGAGCCCTCAGACGTGCGATGCCCGGCGATGGTCCTTGCGGGAACAGAGAATCATGGCGCCGCCCACTGGATCGAAGCCAATCGAGATGCCCTCCATAGAGCTGGAGTCAGGGTGCAGATCGTGCCGGATCTTGACCATCCAGCCGAATTCACTCACCTTGAGCGCGTCTACTCGCCGGTCCGCGACTTCCTCATTCAGGCAACGCGCCAGCCCTAGCGCGTTTCCTCGCTGATGCCCTGGAACACCACCCCCTACCACGCGGGGCCTTCGGCAGGATCCCGGTCAGGACATCCGGGACGAACGGTCTTCGACTGACCCGGCGGGCTGGGGCATAGGGGGAAGCGTATGGCCCGCAGTTGTGCGCGACAATCCTCCAAGCCCAGCCCGCTTCCGCCGGGCAGCAGAGCTCAAGGCCGTTGGGCGGGCCGCATCGTATCGGAGGTGCCTATGCCTGATACAAGAGCGCAGTTGGACGCCGCGATCGAGTCGGCCTGGTCCGAGCTTGACTCCTTTCTCGCGGCAATCGCTGAAGGCACCGCCACCGCGCACGATTCGAACGGCTGGACAGTGAAGGATCATGTCACACACATGGCGATTTGGGGGGACTCTGCGGCGGTCCTATTCCGCGGCGGCTCCCGTCATCAAGCCCTGGGCATCACCGAGGACTTCTACTCCAAGGCATCCTTTGACGAGATCAACGATGTCATCAGACGGCGCGAAGCTGACCTGCCGCTGGACCAGGCTGTCCAGCAGCTGCGGGAGACGCATAGCCAGCTCCTGGCCGCAGTGGAGTCTCTCTCCGATATCGATCTTGACAGAACCGTGCGAGATGTCTTCCCGCTCGCGCCGCGCAGCGACAATAGGCGTGTGGTTGACTTCATCTACGAGAACACTGCCGCGCATTATTCTGAGCACCTTCCATGGATGCGCAGACTGGTTCAGTGAGCGGGCTGGGTGATAGGGTAGGGCGCCTGGCTCATGGGCCGGCGCGACAATGACCGGGAGGCTGCCCCCTTCCGCTGGGCAACTTTGCTCGAGGCCGTTGGGCAGCCAGGTAGATGTGACACTACGGCGCTTCGGCGCATTGATTCGGTTCGCTGGTACAGGGGATGGTCATCGGTGGACGGCGGCAGCACATTGGCGCCTGCAGCCCTGATT
>JBAQHK010000074.1:0-2759 GCA_049288275.1 bacterium
GGCTACCAACACCCGCCGGCAAGGACGGCAGCATCGTGCTGCATCTCTTGGAGAGCAAGGCGCGGCAATACGGACGGCCCTTCCTCACCCAGGTTGACATTCGGGACCTGTTGGCTCTCGCCTGCGGCGAAGAGCGCGACCGAAACCTGTTGGCGAACGAAGGCATCGGCTTCGAAGAGGCCGTCGCCCACCTTGACCAAGTCCACGCCCGGCTCCTGAAACCCTGGCAGACGGTCCGAAGCCCGAGAGACCTGGCCGCCGCCCTGCGCAGGATCGTTGCGTTCCTGCTTGCGCCCTTGCTCGAGCGGCCTCAGGCCGGGCCCGAGCCGGCGCTCGACAGCGAGTTCCTGCACGCCCTGGCCGAGCAAGTGGTACCAAGTCTGGAGGATACGCTCTTCGCCGGCGAGACCATGAGCCGCGGGCTCCTCTTCTCGCTGCTGAGGGATCTGGTGGCCATGACGCGAGTACCCTTCGAGGGCGAGCCGCTGAGAGGCCTCCAGGTGCTGGGGCTCCTCGAGACGCGGCTGCTATCTTTCGACAGGGTGATCATTGTCGATGTCAACGAGGGCGTGGTCCCGGCTCACGAGGACGTCAATCCGCTCTTGCCCGATCCCCTTCGGCCGGCCGTTGGGCTTCCCAGCAAGGAGAAGGAAGAGGCAATCACGCGCTACCACTTCGAGCGCCTGGTGGGCTCGGCGCGTGAAGTACATCTGGTCTGGCAGTCGTCCACCACGCCGTCGGCCTCGGGGCTCGAGGGCAAGAAGACCCGCAGCCGGTTCGTCGAAGCCCTGCTCTGGGGCGAGGAGGCGAAAGCGGGACGGCTCCTGGATGAGACAATCGAGCGCCAGGTGCTCGCCATCCCGCCGCAGGCGCTGGCGAGGAGCGAAGGGCTGGCCAAGACCGAGGCGGAGGCAGCTGCCGTGACCGAGTTCATCAAGAGCCAGGCCGCCGGACAGGGCCTGTCGGCGACCCTGCTCAACACCTACCTCCGCTGCCCGCTGCAGTTCCTGTATAGCTACATCCTGGATCTCAGCGTGCCGGCCTCCCCGCTGGAGGAGGTGGACTCGGCCGACCTGGGTGTGATGATCCACAGGGCCATGGAGGCCTATTTCAAGCCACTCGCGGGCAAGTCCTTCGTCAGGGCCCGGCACGGCGATCCCGACCGGCTGGTCTCGCTGTTTACCGACATCTACAACCAGTCACCCACGTTCCGCTCACTGGGTCCGGAGAAGCGCGTCTTCCTCGAGAGCGCCGTGGCTCACCGCTTGAGGACATACGTCGAGGCCATGCCCGATGAGACCTTCGTCGAGGCCGTCGAGCAGCGCTTGAGCGCCACGGTTCCCACGGGATTGGGCCCCCTCAAGTTCGCCGGCAAGGTGGATCGCATTGACCAGCGAGAAGGCAAGCGGATCGTGCTGGACTACAAGACCGGATCGGTCAAGGTGCCGAACGTCAGCCACTTTGAGAAGGTGCTGGCGGACCTGAGCCCCCCGACCGAGTTCGATTACGCGGGGCTGGCCGCCGTGCGCGAGGCCCTGGCCGACCTGCAGCTGCCGCTCTACGTGATACTGGTGGCCGAAGCCGGTTCGCAATCCGGGTGCGGCGCTCGGGCAGGCGGCGTCAAGGGCAGGCGTGGGCGCGGCGGCATTGATGCCGCCGACATCCTCTCAGCCTACGTGGAGCTGCGCGCGCCCGGAGCCGAAGGCCACAAGGAGCGCTACTTCGTCAGGCCCGACAAGGCCGCAGAGATGGGCCAGGCCTATGCGGCATGGTTCAGGGAGACCTTCCCGGCAATCCTCGCCTACATCGTCAATCACATGGCGAAGTCACCCTGTTTCTACAGGGCGACCGACGAAGGCGACTGCACCTGGTGCGACTACGAGGCGATCTGCAGCCTGGCCTTCGCCTGAGCCCAGTTCCCGCCCCGAAACTAGTATGATGTCCCTAGTTTCGGAGTGTGTACCGCTTGACTGGACTTGTGATATAATGGACGAAAGACAACAGGAGGAACGGGATGAGGACGCTCAGCGCTTTGAGAATCCTGGCGGGGGCCGCGCTCGTGGCTTGCCTGCCTGCAGCCTGCGTAGCAACCGTGAACCTCGGCATCTTCCTTCAGAGCCAGTCACCCGACGGCCGTACGGTCGAGATAAACGGCGGCATCTGGAGTGAAGACGCCAGCATCTTGGGCTGGGTCTACGAGTGGGGCGACGGCTCGGCCTCGACCGGCTGGTTTCCCATGATACATCGCTACGGCTGGCCCGGCGACTTCACCGTCACCGTGACGGGCTACGACGACACCGGAGACACCGCCGTGGCCCAGCTGGTGGTTACCGTCCCCGAACCTGACCCGACCGACGTGGTCTTCGTCCAGATCGAGCCCGGCGCCTGGAGCATCAAGGACACCGATTCGCTCGAGTTGCGGCTGCACGCTTTCGACGCGGACTGGCAGCCGCTTGAGATGGCGGGGAGAAGGGTCGAGGTCTGGTATCCCGGAGCAGGCGACTTCGTTGACGTCGCGGTCCGGGACACGGTGCTGATGGTGACCGCCAAGTCCCTCGGCGAGAGAGACTATGCATGGTCCTCGATCTATGTGTACGTGGACGGCGCGCCGGGCATGGACGCCATGAATCTCATGACCAACAAGCACCCGGGAGACTTCACGCACCGTCACATCTGGTGGGTCGGGAGCTACCTGCCCGACACCTTCTTCGTCGCCTGCAGTCTTGACATAGACGAATACTGCCACATCAACGATCTGG
>JBAQHK010000075.1:0-10088 GCA_049288275.1 bacterium
GGCCTTCAGCGATCGAAGGGCTCAGCGCGAGAGCCTCGACCGGGCCAGGGCGTCACTGGACGCCTCGACCTCGGCCCCCCCCGCGGTGCGAAAGAGCCTCGAGAAGCTGTTCGACGGTCTGGGCCAGTTCTATGCCGAGATGCCCGAGTCCTCCGGCCCCGGCGATCAAGGAGGGCGTGGCTCCTTCGGGTCCATGGAGCCCCTCGCCATAGCCAAGGTCGCCGTCGGCGTCCCACGGCGCGGGCCCAAGAACGCCTATGCGATCACCTTTCCCCAGGGCGTGATCTGGGGCTTCATCGGCGTCACGGCGGCGTTCGGCCTGTCCATAGTCACCGAGCGCTCCGGCGGCACCCTGATGCGCCTCCAGGTCTCCCCCATCGGCCGGGCCCACATTCTCGCGGGCAAGGCCCTGGCGACTTTCCTCACCACGGTTGCCCTGTCGGTGGGGCTGTATGCGCTCGGCTACGCGGTCTTCGGGGTCCGGCCGGACTCGCTGCCGCTTCTGGCCGCGGCTGTGGTCGCCAGCGCAATATGCTTCGTGGGCATAATGATGCTGCTGTCGGTGCTGGGAAAGACCGAGCAAGCGGCATCAGGCATCGGCTGGGCGGTGCTCCTGGTCTTCTCGATGCTCGGCGGGGGCATGATCCCGTACTTCATAATGCCATCGTGGATGCGCGCCCTGAGCAACGCCAGCCCGGTGAAGTGGTCTATCCTCGCCATGGAGGGCGCGGTCTGGCGGCGCTTCTCCCCCGCCGAGATGCTCGTGCCCTGCGCGGTGCTGGTGGGCGTGGGGGCGGCCTTCTTCGCGATTGGGGTGAGGGTCTTCGCCTGGACCTCAGACAAATAGCGCCGCGGGCGCTCCCTACTGCCTGCGATCGCTATCGCTCGGGAACCGTGCCGAGGTCCCTCAGCAAGATCGTTGCCTGCTTGTCCCCCGTCCCCCCATCGGCGAAGTCGGCCATCGCCTCCTTGCTGAAACAGGTGACGCAGCTCCGGCTGACCTTGACCACGTAGTCAAGCAGGGCCTTGTCCGATATGTAGGAGTAGGTGATCTCCACTCTGTCCGGAAAGACGCTGAAGTACCGCACGGACGGCCGGCCGACCAGGGTGGCGCCAACGTCTATGTAGCGGATGCCGCCGTGCTCCTCTATGCGGTTGGCGTGAACGTGCCCGTTGATCACCGCGACCACGTTGCCAGCATCCTCAAGCACCGACCGCAGCTCGCGCATGCCTTTGTACTCCTCGTAATGCCGCGTGGTGTCGAACTCCGAGTTCCAGAACCGTTCCCACATGTTGTAGTGGGAGACCACGAAGGCGTGCTTGTCCCGGTTGCGTTCGAGGTCCTTCGCAACCCACTCTCTCAAGGCCTTGCGGCAGTTGACCGCTCCGGGCGTGTACGGGTCCTGCGTGCAGTCGATTACGATGAAGCGGAATCCAAGAAAGTCAAAGGCGTACGACGTCGAATCCATCCCCGCGAAGCGCTTCCAACTGGCCTTGTTGTCGCTCTCGAAGTTATCGTGGTTGCCCACCACCGGGTAGAGCGCGCAGTCGAGGCTATCCAGGATGCCGCGTGCAATCTTGAACTCCGACCAGACTCCCTTGTCCGTTATGTCGCCAAGATGCAGGGCGAAGCTCACTCTGGGGACGTGAGCGTTTATGTCCTTCACGTAAGCGGCAAGCAGCTCGGCGCTCTTGTCCACCGCCTTGCCGTACTTGCTGTCGGAACAAGATGTGACGGTTATGTGGGAGTCGCCTATCACGGCAAACACGAAGAGCGGCTCCTGCCCGGCGGGGTCCGCGGCCCGGCTCGGGCCGGCAAGCAGCAAAACCACCACGACCGCGGCGAGATATCGCATCACTTGCCCCTGGCGGCCTGCTCAATCCTCGCCCAGCGGTCGCGCAACGTCACCGTCCTGTTGAAGACCGGCCGTCCGGGCGAGGAGTCCGGCCCGTCAACGCAAAAGTAGCCCAGCCTCTCGAACTGATAGGACCGCCCAGGACCGGCCGTGCTCAGGCCGGGTTCGAGACGGCACCCGGTGAGCGCCTCGAGCGAGTTGGGATTGAGGCCGGACTTCCAGTCGGGTTCCGACATCAACTCGGTCGGGTTTTCCGCGACAAACAGGTTGTCGTACAGCCGCACGTCAGCCTCGAGCGCGTGCTCCGCGGACACCCAGTGGATGGTGGCTTTGACCCTCCTCCCTCCACTCTCGCCCGCTGCCGGGGCCGCCTCGGACGCCTCGGTGGAGCGAGTGGACGGATCGTAGGTGCAGCGTAACTCCACCGGCACCCCGGTCGTGGGATCCTTAACCACATCCACGCACTTGATGATGTAGGCGTAACGCAGGCGCACCTCGCGGCCCGGGGCCAGCCGGTAGAACTTCTTGGGCGGATCCTCGCGGAAGTCGTCCCTCTCTATGTAGAGCGTCCGCGAGAACGGCACTTTCCTGGTCCCCGCTGCCGGGTCCTCGGGGTTGTTGACGGCCTCGATCTCCTCCACCCTGCCCTCGGGGTAGTTGTCGATCACGACCCTGAGGGGGCGCAACACCGCCATCACGCGGGGAGCATGCTTGTTGAGATTCTCCCGGGCGCAGTGCTCCAGCAAACCTATGCTCACCACACTGTCCGCCTTGGCCACGCCTATCCTCTTGCAGAAGGCGCGGATGCTTTCGGCGGTGTACCCGCGGCGTCTGAGACCGCAGAGGGTGGGCATCCGTGGATCGTCCCAACCGGACACGTCCCCGTCCTCCACCAGCTGCCGCAGGAACCGCTTGCTCAGCACGGTGTAGGTGATATTCAGCCGCGCGAATTCAATCTGCCGCGGGTGGTGAATGCCCAGGTGCTCGACGAACCAGTCGTAAAGCGGCCGGTGCACCTCGTAGGCCAGGTCGCAGAGGCTGTGAGTGATGCCCTCGAGCGAATCCGACTGACCGTGCGCCCAGTCGTACATGGGGTATATGCACCACTTGTCGCCGGTCCTGTGGTGGCTGGCCCGGACAATGCGGTACATCACCGGGTCCCGCAGGTTGATGTTGGGCGAGGCCATGTCGATCTTGGCCCTGAGGGTGCGTGAGCCGTCGGGGAACTCCCCGGCCCGCATCCGCCTGAAGAGGTCGAGATTCTCCTCCACCGAACGCGCGCGGTTCGGGCTCTCGCGGCCGGGTTCGGTCAGCGTGCCCCGGTACACCCGAATCTCGTCGGCGCTCAGGTCGCAGACATAGGCCAGCCCCTTCGCGATCAGTTCCTCCGCCCAGGCGTACAGCTGGTCGTAATAGTCCGAGGCGTAGTACTCCCGGTCACCCCAGTCATATCCCAGCCAGCGGATGTCCTCCTTGATCGCATCCACATACTCCACTTCTTCCTTGACCGGGTTGGTGTCGTCGAAGCGCAAGTTGCACAACCCGCTGTACTCCTCGGCTATCCCGAAGTCAATGGTCAGGGCTTTGGCATGCCCGATGTGAAGGTACCCGTTGGGCTCGGGAGGAAACCGGGTATGCACCCTGTCGAACCTGCCGGACTCGAGATCCTGGTTTATGAAGGCCCTTATGAAGTCAACAGGCGCCGCCGAATCGTCGGTGCTCATGCCTCACCCCTCGCTATACCGTGGTGATCTCTTCGAGTATCCTGACGTTGCGCCGCTCCAGCTCGGATATGAACTCCTTGTAAAGAGCGCTGTCGTAGCAGTCCTCGGGAGCGACTATGCCCTTGCCGCTGATCTGGCCCCTGCCCACGTGGACCGCCCCTATGGCGGCGGAGAAGCCGGTGACTCTTGCCATCGACGAGATGTTGTTCACCTTGTCGGCCTCGTCCCACATGAAGTACTCGATCTTGGTCTTCTTGCCGTTCTTGGTGCCGATCACGGTGTTGTACATCACGCAAACATCGGTCTCACCCGGGTTGGCCCTGAGCCTTGGCTCTATCGAGGCCAGCAGGGCCTCGCGCGGGACCACCTCGACCCCGTTGACGTCCATCGGCGTGATGTCCAGCAACCCGCACTCCTTCAAGGTCTGTACCCCCTGCCAGTGACCCGGCCACCGGCAGGTCTTCTCCGCGAACTCCTTGAGGTGCGGCCTGGTATAGATGAAGCTCGGCATCCCCGGCGTGACGAAGCACTCTATCTCCTCGTCCTTACCGAACTTGTTGAAGCGGAACCGCTCGTAGTCGGTCATCGCGTTGACGTCGACGATCTTGCCACCCTTGATGATCTGGAGCTTGACCATGTACTCCCTGAGCACGTGGCTGAAGGCCCAGGTGATCATGTACTTGAGCGGGTGCCTGGTCGAGGCTTCCTTGGCGGGGATCCCTCCCACTCTGGCGAAGGCAATCTCCGCTGTGTCCAGTTTGCGGATGGCCTCGCCTACGGTGATGTTGCTCATCCCTGGGGCAAACCCTATGCCGCTCATGAAGGTCACGCCGCTCTCGGCCGCCCGGTTGTGAAGCCACTCGCCGTAATCGTGGATGGACATGCCGGGCTTGATCTCCAGGCCCTCGACCTCGTAGAGGTCCGGGCGACGATGGTACTCCTCGAGCACGTCGACGATGTTGAGCTTGGCCTCAATGGCGGCCTCGGCGACCTTGTAGCTGGCCCGTCTGGTCGGCATCGACACGATCCCGACGTCGTAGCCCTTCATCGCCTGCTTGATCTCTTCCTTGCTGCCGACGTCCACCGCATGCGGCACGATCTTGTCGCTCTTGATCCATGCTCTGGTGGCCTCGAGCGCCTCCTTGCGGCGGCCTACGATACCCACCCGGTCGACGTCCTTGTTGAACTTGACCAGGTCCCAGGCCATCGCTCCCCCGACCTTGCCGCTTGCTCCGAAGACAACGACTTTCATCACACCTCTCCCTTCAGGTTGCAGTTGTGGATAGGTCATCGAATCTGTATACGAGGGAATATTGCACATAAACCCATGAAAATCAACCCAAATGGGCGCAGCGGAGGCAGCCGACAGGCCCCCGAGCCGACCCGGAGGGCGCCCCCAGGATTCCCTAAAGATGCCCCGGTCTTATGCCGAAACCTACCACAGGTGAAGTCCTCGCCGGGACGCCCGGTACATAATCCGGAGTAGGAGTCTATGCTCCTGGCAAGAATGTCCCGGCGGCCCCGTGCTTCACAGCGATCCCCCACAGGCACACTGCACTGGCCACTGATTGCCTTGGCCGTTGTGTCAGCGGTGCTCGCGGGCCATCTTCAAGCCCTGGCCAGCGATGACCCGGGCACGGTCCCCCTGCCCAGCATCGCCCCCTCTGTTGAGCGCCAGGTGCAGGAGCAGCCCCCCGGCATGGGGTTCATTCCGCCCCCCGGCGAGTTTCCGGCCATCGCGGCGCCCATGGCCTCGCCACACTTGGCCCTTCCCTCCAGGTTCGACTGGCGCGATACCGGCAAGATCACGCCGGTCAAGAACCAGGGATCCTGCGGATCGTGCTACGCCTTCGCGGCGCTTGCCTGTTTCGAGTCTAGACTGCTGATAGACGGAGTCGGGGCCTTCGACTTCTCCGAGAACAACGTCAAGGAGTGCGAGTACTTCGGCTCCAGCTGCAGCGGAGGCAACGACTGGATAGTCTCCAACTTCCTGTCGACTCGAGGGACCGTGCTGGAGGCCTGCGACCCCTACGTGGCGGCCAACGTGACCTGCAACTCCGGTTGCCCGTATCAGAAGACCTTGGTCGAGTGGCAGGTGATATCCTTCAGCGAGATCCCCGCGGTGGACGTCCTGAAGAGCTACATTCAGACCTACGGCCCCCTCTATACGTCCATGTATGCCGGCAACGGCGACGCCTGGTATTCCGAGTTCCAACGGTACAATGGATCGTACACGCTTTACTACGGCGGGACGCAGGCCACCAACCACGCGGTGCTGATAGTGGGCTGGGACGACGACCTGCCGCACGCGGGTGGCAACGGGGCCTGGATAGTCAAGAACAGCTGGGGCACGTCCTGGGGCGGAACCTGCGGCTACGGCTCCCAGCGCGGCTACTTCACCCTGGCATACGGATCGGCGAGGATCGGCTCCTACTCATCGTTCATCTCCAGGTGGCAGGACTGGGACCCTCGGGTCAGCTTGCTCTACAACGACGAGGGAGGCTACACCGGCAGCGTGGGCTACATGAACACAACGGCCTGGGGCCTGGCCAAGTTCATCCCGAGCAGTGACTGCATGGTGGATCGAGTGGAATTCTGGACGCTCGACGCCACCTCGGATGTAGACATCTACCTCTACGACAGCTTCGCCGCAGGCGTGCCCTCGGGGCTCCTGGCTTCCCGGCTGAACAACTCATTCGCGCTGGCGGGCTACCACGCGGTCGACCTGCCGTCTCCCGTGCGGGTCGACGGAGGAAGCGACGTATACGCGGTCGTCAAGATCAAGAACGTCTCGCGCGTCTACCCGTTAGCCTACGATACCGTCGGGCCCAGAGCTCCGGGCTCGTCCTTCGTGAGCCCAAACGGCTCTTACTTCACGGAGTTCACCAACGGCGACGTGGGCGTGAGGCTTAGAACATCGACCGTGGTGGGCTGCGCGGACGCGACTCCCGCCCCGGCGGTGACCGCCATAGCCGACGCGCCTTCGGACAACGGCGGCTACGTGGACATGTCCTGGCGGCGAAGCAGCTTCGACGACGAGGAGTCCGCGCCGGCAGTGAGGGTATACAGGGTCTGGAGGAAGAAGCCGGACTCGATCCAGAGCCAGGGCGGCTCCGGCGAGCCGCTCCAGGGCAGCAGCGAAGGGCCCCGGATTGACGGGCCGCACGAGTACGGCGCAACCGGATCCCCGTGGGAGCTGGTGGCGACCGTCTCGGCCGACGGCGAGTGCTGCTATGACCTCACCGTGCCCACCAACGGCAACACCACCCCCGGCGACACCTGCTGGACCTACTTCTACGTGAGCGCCCATACCGGACAGCCCGGCAGCCGCTTCGATTCGCCGGTGGTCCGCGCCTACTCCATAGACGACCAGGGCCTGCTTGCGCCTCCGGGCGGTGAAGGCACAGACGGGGACGCCGGCCGGCAAACGGCCAGGCTCGGGCTTCCCGCGCCGAATCCCTCGGCCCGGGGGTTCAGTCTGGCCTTCGATCTGGCCCGGCCCGGCCCGATGATACTGGCGATATACGACGTTGCCGGAAGACAGATCGCGGTTCTTGCGGAGGGCGTGATGGGCGCCGGCGCCGAGACCCGGCGCTGGAACGCGACTGACCGCGAGGGCTCAGCGGTGCCGCCCGGAGTCTACTTCGCAAGGTTGGAACGCGGCGCTGAGAACCACACCGTCAAGTTGGTGGTCACTCGCTGACTATCGCGGCAGAGAATGTTACGCGCCTGCCGGCCGCGTGAGCCGACAGGCGCGTCTTCGTCTCCAAGTGTCCCCTGCTACAACTTCATCAACTTCTCCATCGCCATCACCCGGCCGTTGACCTGGACTCTGCAGAAGTACACGCCCGCGACCACTTGCGAGCCGTAGGAGTCCGTCCCGTTCCAGGTCACGCTGTGGTAACCGGCCGCCCTGTGCTCCCTGATCAAGGTCCGCACCACCCGGCCCTGAATGTCGTAGACGTCCAACGATACATCGCCCTCGGCCGGCAGCGCAAGACTGATGGTCACGCTGCCCCTCAGAGGATTCGGCTGGCCCGTCATCGAGAAGACCGCAGGCAGCGCCTCGGCAGACTCCTCGGGCGCCTCATCGGCCACCATCTCGTCACCCGCGTCATCCAGTGGAGGCATGGCTGCAACCTGGCCGCCGTAGCCGTTGCACTGCCCGTACAGCGCGTTCAGGTACTGCGCCGTCGACCACAGCCTGAAGTAGCTGTACCCGTAAGGCAGCAGCGACGACTTGTCGCCGGCAACGGCCCTGTCGGCCACCGCCAGGAACTGATCCACCGTGAGGCCCGCGAACTTCAGGCACTCAGGCGGCACCACGAAGTTGCCGAAGCAGCCTTCGCCTAGCGGATACCCGTACGCCTCGAAGTAGCCCGCGCACGAGAACTCGCGGTTG
Source organism: bacterium (assembly GCA_049288275.1). Lineage (GTDB taxonomy): Bacteria > Arandabacterota > Arandabacteria > Arandabacterales > Arandabacteraceae > JBAQHK01. The sequence goes on from JBAQHK010000075.1 coordinate 7,983, forward strand.
AGCCGCAGCGTGAGGATCTCGGCCTGCAAAACTCCGAGGTCGGTGTTCCTGGGGTCCACCCAGTCCCGCGTCAGAGGCTCGGGAATCCCGTAGCCGCACTTGAACCTCTCCACTGCGCCCGGGCTGGTCCAGGTAGCCGTGTAGCGACCCGGCGAGGTGTGAGTACCGATCACCGCCCCGTTGGGGAACACGTCGGCAAAGTGATCGTCTCTCAGACACGCCGGAGGCGTGGAGATCTCGCGATTGTACGCGTCCTTCAAGCACGCCGCCGTCCAGTTCCAGCAAACGAACGTGCAGTAGGGCGCAGTGTCCGGCGGAGCAGCCACGGTGATGCTCTGGCAGCACTCCTCCGAGATGTTACCGCACAGATCGACAGTGGTCCAGCAGGTGGTGTAGGTGGTCTCGCCCTCAGCCACTGAGCTGGAAAGATCAGAGTCGACAGGGAAGTCCTGGCCCGGTATGAGGCAGTTGTCGCTAAAGATCGGCTCGCCGAAGACCACGGGATCGCCGGAATCAATCACCGTGTCGGCGGGGCAGAACACCACTTGCGGCGCCGCCGCGTCCTCGAACCTGATTATGCTCTGGCACACTCTGCCGGAAACGTTACCGGCGGCGTCCACGGCTTCCCAGCACCTGGTGTAGGTGTACTCGCAGTCCTCGGGACCGGCAGTCCTGGTGTCGCTCGCTATCCGGATGGTCGGAGCGGCGTCGCAGCTGTCGGTCGCAGTAGGTTCGGTGAAGACCACCGGCTGGGCGCACAGCAACCGCTCGTCCGCCGCGCCTGTCAAGGTCGGCGCGTGGGTGTCCACCACGCTCACGCGCTCCACGCAGGAGGCCACGTTGCCGCAATCATCGGTCGCCCTCCAGGTACGCTCTATCACGTATTCCTGCGGGCTGCCGCCGGGGATCTGGTTGTCCACGAAGGTGATAGCCACAACGTCGTCGCAGTTGTCGGTCGCCGTCGCCATGCCGAAATCAATCTGCTGGTTGCACTCGAAGGTCCGGGGCCCCGGGCAGGTGATGTCCGGCGGCGTGCCGTCGTAGATGGTCATCGTCTGGTTGCACGAAGCGGCATTGCCAGCAGCGTCGGTCGCGGTCCACGTCCTGACCACCTGGTACGCATTGGCGCAGCTACCGGGCACCGTCCGGTCCACCCAGGTGACATCCGGATCGTCGTCGCAATCATCGCTTACCGTCGGCCAGCCGAACTCGGCCTGATCGTCGCAACTGAACCTGACTGGCCCCGGGCACACGATCGTTGGCGGCGTATCGTCGGCAACTTCCATGCGCTGAGCGCACGAGGCGGTGTTGTGGCAGTCGTCCTCGGCAGTCCAGGTTCGCACAATCGCGTACTCGCTCGGGCTCGAGCCAGGCTGGGTAACGTCGTTCCAGGTGATATCCAGGTCGGCGTCGCAGTTGTCGCTTGTCGTCGGCCACCCGAAATCGGGCTCCTCGTCGCACTCCGCGCGCCCGTCAGCCGGGCAGGATATCATCGGCGGGATGGTGTCGTAGACCCTTATCTCCTGGGTGCAGCTCGCGGAGTTACCGCAATCGTCCTCGGCCACATAGGTCCGCGTGATGATCTCAGGACAGGTATTGCCGTCGGACTGATCGCCGTCCCAGTACACATAGAGGTCGGAGTCGCAGTTGTCGTGCGCAACCACGGCGCCGGGGTCGGGATTGGGGACGTCGTCTCTGCACTGCACGTCCTCGTCACCCGGACAGCTCGTGATCACGGGGTCGGTAGTGTCGTCCACCGTGACCCGCTGCACGTGCTGGATCTGGTTGCCGCAGTCGTCGGCCGCGGTCCAAGTGCGAATGAGAACGTAGTTGGCGGGGCAATCGCCGGAGTTACGCCCCTCGTTGAACCTCACCGGCACGTCATCATCGCAGTTGTCGGTGGCGGTCAAGGTCGCAGGGTCGGGCACATCGTCGCACTCCGCCGTGGTATCGCCAGGCAGATCCCCCACGAACCGCGGAGGCGTGGTATCCACGACCGTCACGACCTGCACGTGCTCTACGTCGTTGCCGCAGTCGTCGGTCGCGGTCCAGGTCCGGGTCAGATAGTAGCTGTCAGGGCAGATGCCCGGGTCACGGTCTTCATCG
>JBAQHK010000076.1:0-10316 GCA_049288275.1 bacterium
CGCCCACCGCCCTGATCCTAAGGTAGCCGTCATCTTCCACGTGGCGCACAACCAGGCCTATCTCGTCCATGTGAGCCACAAAGAGAGCGTGCTTGTCGCCTTCCCCGATCGTGAGAGTCAGATTGCCAAGCGAGTCGACCCTGGTGGGACCGTGCTTGGACACCATGTCTCTTATCTTCGCTCGCACGGGATCCTCCCAACCCGAGACCCCGGGGGTGAAGACCAGTTCCTTGATCAGTTGAAGATGCTGACCCATCTTCTGATCCAGCATGCGGTGCCTCCAATCGTAGCAGTCGAGCATCCAGTCTAAACCCTGGCCCGGGCGGTGTCAATTCCATCCCCGCGGCCTCGGGCCGGCCGAGTGGCTTCAAAGTGCGGGTTCGCGTGAGGCCCGGTGGTGGCTGGAGGGCTTGACACGAGGCGGTCGCTTGGTTTCTAATACTGGTCAACATGGGTGAGCCCGTGAAAGGAGGGTGTGCATGAGGTACGCTGTTCTGGCGTTGATGCTGCTCGCCGCGGGAGGGTGCAATCTCTTCAGTCCCTTCCACGACGAGGGCAAGAGCGACGATTTGGAGGACATCATAGGCGACGTAGAGGCGGCCCTTGAGAGGGGAGAGCCGGCCGACGCGTACCAGTACGCACTGGACGGGATCGAGAAGCACCCCAGGAGCGTGACCCTGCATTATCTTGGGGCCGTTGCCCGCGTGCAGGCCGCCGAGATAGGCTTCGCCGATTTCGCCTCGATGATACGCTCCAGCGATGAGGAGGACCTGAGCCTCGCGCCGTTTCTTCAGAGCTCCAACGATGTCGGGGACACCACCTTCTTCCTGGACCTCTCGCCCGACGATCTGGAGAGAATGGCTGAGGCTTTCAGCACCAGCTACGAGCTACTTGCCGAAGCGGCCGATCTTGTGGCGGACGGGGCGGCCACCGAGGAGGAGCTGGCCGAGCTCGGCGGGGACATCAGCCTGGGGTTGGGGATCTCGGCTCTGTTGAGCGCGATACTCCAGGTGCTCGACACCGATCACGATCTCAGTAACGGCTTCGTGCTGGATGACACCATCGAGGCCTTCAAGACCGATGACGGTTGGGGCTTCTCGGCTACAGTGGTGAGCGAGGTGGTCTGCGCTGCCATGCCTTCGCTTGAGGTGGCGCGCGAGGCCCTCTACGACCATTACCGCGAGGTGGTGGGCGGCGTTCTGCCCGATGACATACCGGTAGGCGATCTCACGAAGAAGGTGGAGACCTGGGTGGACGTATACATCGACCAGGACATGCTGACCGGGGAGCTCTTCGCGAGCGTGCACGACGGCATCGTGGATTTCAGTGAAGACTACACCTGCAGCGACTAGGAGAGATGCTATGAAGAGAGTCACAATGGTCTTGATCGTTCTCCTGGCGGTCGCTTCGGCAGTAGATGCCAGGGAAAGCACGGCCCTGTTCGGAGCCCGCTATTACGGAATGGGCGGCTGCTTTGTGGCCTCGGCCGGCGACCGCTCGATGCTGTTTGCCAATCCCGCGGCCCTGGACAGGGTGGACCGGCGTATGATCACCACCTTCGGCCTGACCTCGACCGCGAATTCCAGAACCTCGGACGTCCTGGGCTTCGCTCTGGACAACCGGGACAAGTTCGAGGACTTGGACGACATGAGCGAGGAGGAGCAAGACGCCTTCTTCGACGACATCATCGACAACGTCAACTTCAAACGGATGAACCTGATGCTCTCCACCGTGCCCTTCGGCTGGATCCAGCGGTCGGTGGGAGGGGCGGTCTTCACCGACTCGCGAGCCTCGGCGATGGCCTTCAACGGGGCCGGCAACACTCCGCTGGTGGACCTGGCGGGAACCGCGGACGCCGGGGGCATCCTCGGGTACGCCCACGGCTGGACGGGTCTTCAGTCGTTCCTGCCCAACAGGCTCTCCGCGGGAGCAAGCGTCAAGTATATCAAGCGGTGGGCCTACTCCGCCCGCGAGACCATAACCCAGCTGAGCGACAGCGACGGCCCGGAACTTATGAGCGGCGGCACCTTCGGCCTGGACGTGGGCCTGCTCTACGATCTGAACGACCGGACCCGGCTGGGCCTTGCGATCTACGACATCTTCGCCGGCGACATCGAGTGGGACGGGGATTCCTCGGACGTCTCGAGGATCCAGCCCGGAGACAAGCAGGAGATCGACCCGGCGCTGAGGCTGGGAGTGACCCGGACTTTCTCGCCGCAGGCGGGGTTCCTTGCGTCACCGATCCTGGTGGCGTTCGACCTGGCCGAGCCCTTTGACAGCGACGTGACCTTCTTCAAGAAGGTGCATCTTGGAGCCGAGGCCTCGCTCTTCAAGCCCTGGTTCAAGGCAAGAGTCGGACTGTCCCAAGGATACCCTTCAGCGGGTCTGGGCCTGTGGATGTTCTCCTACGCCTACTACGCCGAGGAGGAGGGGCGGCACGCGGGGCAGATCCAGGATCACAGACACGTGATCTCCTTCGGGCTGTAGCGGCGCGCGGGGGACGCGCGATCACGCGTTGTCGACCGAGAAAGGTAGGTGGTGCCGGTGGACATGAGGTCGGTGAAAGTCGAGGTTCCCGATGGGGCCAACCTCATTGCTGGTCAGACTCACTTCATCAAGACCGTAGAGGACCTCTACGAGATCTTCACCAATTCGGTGCCGGGCATCAAGTTCGGGATCGCCTTCTCGGAGGCTTCAGGAGACTGCCTCATACGTTGGGAAGGCAACGACCAGGACCTCACGCGAGCGGCGATTGAGATCGCCCGGAAGGTGGCAGCCGGCCACTTCTTCGTGGCCCTCATGAAGAACGCCTATCCCATCAACGTTCTGACGGCCGTCAAGGCCTGCCCCGAGGTCTGCCGGATCTTCTGCGCCACGGCCAACCCCGTCGAGATTCTGGTGGTGGAGTCGGAGCAGGGTGGGGGAGTGGTGGGCGTGATCGATGGCTTTCGGCCAAAGGGAGTGGAGGACGAGGCCGGCAAGAAGTGGCGGAAGGACCTCCTGAGGAAGATAGGATACAAGCTGTAGCGGGCGTCAGGCCTGCGGCAAGATTGCGGCACGAAGCGAACGCGCCCGGCGGATTGTCCGCCGGGCGCTTGAGCTTGGTTGCTGCGAGTATCTACTCCAGAACGAAGATGTTCTTCTTGGCGCAGATCCTTTTGAGCTCGTCCGGCCACAGGGTGACGCTCACCTCGCCCAGGTGGGCCTTCCTCAAGAGCAGCATTGTGGTCCTGGATTGACCGATGCCGCCGCCGATGGAGAGCGGTATCTTGTCGTTCAAGATCGCCTGGTGGTACGGCAGCTTGAGGAAATCAATCTGGCCGGTGATCTCCAGCTGCTTCTTCAGGGTCTCCTTGGTCACCCGGATGCCCATCGACGTCAGCTCGTGGCGCCTCCTGGTCACCGGGTTCCACACCAGGATGTCGCCGTTCAAGCCGTGCACGGGCTTCCCGTCGGCCGACTTGGCCTCGGTTACCCAATCGTCGTAGTCCGCGGCGCGCATCTCGTGCGGGTAGCCGTCCTTCAAGACCCAGCCTATTCCGATGATGAAGACCGCCGGGAAGTGCTCGGATATCAGCCGGGTCTCACGCTGCTTGCGCGGCAGGTCCGGGAACATGTCCAGGATCTCCTCGGCGTGAATGAACTTGATGTCGTCGGGCAGGTTGGGAAAACGCGGGTCCTTGAGCTGGGGAAACATCCCCTGGACCATCTTCTCGGCTCCGGTGATCACCTTCCAGATCCTGCGGACTGTGTCCTTCAAGTAATCCAGATTGCGCTGGTCGGCGGTGATCACCTTCTCCCAGTCCCACTGATCCACGTACGAGCTGTGGTCGTGGTCGAGGAAGTAGTCCTTGCGCACCGCGCGCATGTCGGTGTTGATCCCCTCGCCCACGTTGCACTTGAACTGGGCCAGCGCCATTCTCTTCCACTTGGTCGCCGCCTGGACCACCTGAGCGTTGAGGCGCTTCTCCAGACCAAGACCGCAGGGAAACTCCACCGGGGTCCTGGAGCCGTCACGATCCAGGTAATCGTTGACCCCGCTCTCCCGCGTGACGATCAGCGGCACCTCAACTGTGAAGAGGTTGAGCTCCTTGTTGAGGCCATCCTCTATGTAGCGCTTGACCGCACGCAGGGCAATCTGGGTCTCCTTGGGGTCGAGGATCGACTTGTAGCCCGAGGGCAGGATCCTCTCAACCTCGGGATACGTGCTCACTCCCGGACCTGCGAGGTCCGCCTTCTTGTCCATCTTGTCTGCCATTCACATCCCTCCTAGTCCCAATGCCCAAATACACCTTGGTACCCCGCTAAACTATGCTTGCGCCGGCCCCTCCGCAACACCAATCTTGGCCGGCAGGGCGCTGCCGAGCCGGGCGCTACTTCTTGAAGGCTCCGGGGCCGTAATCTATCTTGCCTTCCCTCTCCGACACCAGGTCCGCGGCCTTGGCCTCGTCCTTGTCTACGCCGCAGGCAACCTCGGCGATCTTCGCCAGCTTGTCCAGATTGATGTGCCTCAGGGCCATCAGCCGCGAGGCCTCGGTGTTGCCTCCTCCGTGGAGGGCCATCGCCGACCAGTTGGTGCCCCGGGTGAGGTTCTCTATCAGCCTGAGCACCCGCAACCTCTCCTCGGTGGTCATGCCCTCCTTGGCAGGGGCCAGGTACTTGGCAATCATCGGGCCGATCTCGCCGGCCTCCAGGTCCTTCACCGACGGGGCGGTCTCCCCGATTCCCGACATTATCTCCCGGGCGTAGCGAATCGCGTTGAAGGGAATCATCGTTGCCTGGAACTTCGCGCTGTGCGCCAAGAGGGAGTTGGGTATCCAGGCGCCGGACTCGTGCTGGAAGCCCTCCACGCCGGCCGCCAGAGACAGCGAATACAGGGTCTCGGCCGAGATCCCCATCTCGGCCATCTTGCTCAGGACGTGCCCCACCTTGCCCACGTTTATGGAATCGGCGGCAAGCTTGGTCGCGCCCAGGAGGAGGCTGAGGCCCCCCGACTTGCAGGCCCCTGCGGTGAGCCTGTGAACCGCGGTGAAGTACTCCAGGAACTTGCCGGTGAACTGCCATTCCTCGCACATGAAGACCCGATCCCAGGGCACGAAGACGTCGTCCACTATGAACATCGCCTGATGATCGGCAAACCTCTTGCCCACGTCGGCCATCTCGGCCCGGTCGTCGCCGAACCTAAGGTCCACCGGGAACCGGCCCAGCACGTACTTCATCCCCGGGGTGTCCACCGGGACGGCGCAGGCCACGGCGTAGGCCTTGCCCTCCTCGCCAACTGCGGCAGTCGGCAGAATCACCACCTCGTGCGCCAGGATCACGCCGGTCTGGTTGAGCTTGGCGCCCCTGATCACGATCCCGTCCTTGCGCTTCTCAACCACGTGCAGGTACATGTCGGGGTCCTTCTGCTCGTGGGGCTTGAGCTTCCGGTCTCCCTTGGGATCGGTGAGGGCGGCGGTGACCGTCAGGTCTTCCTCCTGCACCCTCGCCAGCCACTTCTTGAGGCGCGCGTGGGCGGGGGTCCCGGTGGTCTTCTCTATCTCGTAGGTTATGGGATAGAGGCCCGAGATCGCCTCCGACCCGGTGCAGCGGAAGGTGCAGCACCCGAGGACCTCGCCCATCGACCGGGCCAGCCTGGTCTTGCGCATGGCGTCGGCCTGGCTCATCAAGGGAGCGGTGTAGAAGTTGCAGATCTTGCCCGTGAGGTGGGAGGTGGTGGTCAAGAGGTCTTTGAACTTGGGGTGGCGGGCCAGCTCGTACATCTTCTTCATGGTCTCCAGCGAGGGCCGGAGGGCGGGGTGCGCCACCGGGTCGGCGATCTTCTCGCCTCTGAACCAAACGTCCATGGGCTTCCTGGCCTTGACACTGCTCACATACTCTTCCGGGGTCTTGAGCGCCATCTCGATTCTCCTTTGTTGGGTCGGTCTGCACCGCTGACAAGCCGGATAAAGATACCAGCGGGGCCGGGCCCCGTCAAGTGCCCGAGCTCGGCCCGCGAGCAAGGGGCGAGGGAGAGGGGCTGATGCGGAGGCGAGTGGGGTTCCGAGCCGGAGCGCAGCCCCCGACCGAGCTCCGCAGAGTTGAGGCGGGGGCGCCGATCGTGGCGAATTGCGCGGAGTGAATGTAGTGCTGAACGGAGCGCGTTCGCCAACGAGGCGCCACCCGACGCGCCGGAGACGGTGGTTGACATAGTGGGGGCGGATTGGTAGAGTGCCTGGGTGCATTCGCAATCAGGGGGGAACCGATGAGAGTCTGGCTGGTCTTGACTTTGTTGCTGGCGGGGTGCGCCGCGTGCGCGCTGCCCCCACTCGCCTCCGAGACCCACGCTCAATCCCAAGGTGAATCCCAGGCTTTGCCTGGAATCAAGTCGCTCGTGGCCAAGGACACTCCGGATGATGCCGGGCGGAGCATCACGCTCGAGTGGGAGCGCGATCCGGGCCAGGGGGAGGCCGAGGTTACGGTGTGGCGGGCCGAGTCCCGCGACGGCGACTACGCCGCGGTGGGCCGGGGCAAGGCCTCCGATGAGTCGTTCACCGACCCGAGCGCCAAGGACGGCACGCCGTACTACTACAAGTTCTCCTGCCAGGCAGGCAGCGAGACGTTCTACAGCGCCGTCGCGGGGCCGGCCCGCTCCAAGAGCAACTGGATAAGCGTCGGGCGCCTGAACGCGTTGTTCTTGACCGCGCTGATGTTCGGGCTGGTCGTGGCTTACATAGGCATGGCCAGGAAGGGCAAGAAGCTCTTCGTGCGAAGGATCGCCGGGCTGGCGGCCATCGACGAGGCCATAGGGCGCGCCACCGAGATGGGCAAGAAGATGCTGTACATTCCCGGCATCATGAGCATATCCGAGATCCAGACCATCGCCAGCCTCGCGATCCTGCAGCACGTGGCCAGGCAGTCCGCGATCTACGGCAGCAACCTCGAGGTGCCCAACAAGGATCCCCTGACCTTCTCCGCGGCCCGCGAGACCGTCAAGCAGGCCTACATGGAGGCCGGCAAGCCCGACCAGTTCAAGGAGGAGATGGTCACCTACCTCACCTACGATCAATTCGCCTACGCGGCTTCGGTTTCGGGCAAGATGGTCAGGGAGAGGCCCGCGACCAACTTCCTCATAGGCTCCTTCTTCGCCGAATCCCTGATCTTCGCCGAGACCGGACAGAGCACGGGCGCCATCCAGATCGCCGGCACGGCCGACGTCACTCAGCTGCCCTTTTTCGTCACCACCTGCGACTACACCCTGATGGGCGAGGAGCTCTTCGCTGCCAGCGCCTATCTCTCGAGGGAGCCGGTCCTCTTAGGCAGCATCAAGGCCCAGGACATCACCAAGGCGGTGATAATGGCCTGGGTGGGCGTAGGGATTGTGCTTCTCAACGCGGGTCTGCCGCTCCTTAGAGACCTGCTTGTGACCCACTAAAGGAGAGCCTGATGAAACGCACCTTGCCGCTCACGCTGACCTTCATCGTCGGCATGTATCCCATCTTTGCGTTCTTCGTGCCGCATCGGGCGATCGCCGGGCCCAACGACTGGCTTGACAACGCGCTGATCATCGTGTCCTCCTTCGCCCTGCCCCTTGGAGCGGTCAACGTGATAATGCTCAACGCCTCCAAGATCAGCGGGCGCAAGAAGGGCTGGCCTTACTCCGCAGTGATCCTTGCCGGCCTGCTGGTGATGGGCGTGGTGGGCGTCGCGGGCGCCTACCGACCGGGCCCTCTGGGGCAGTTCAAGTACATATTCGAGAACATGGTCTCGCCGCTGCAGTCCACGATGTTCGCGCTGCTTTCCTTCTACGTGGCCTCGGCGGCCTACCGGGCCTTCAGGGCCAAGAACCTGGACGCGGGGATTCTCTTGGTGGCCGCGATAGTGGTGATGCTGGGGCGGATTCCCTTCGGAGACATGCTCTCCCGCGGGTCGATGACGCCTTTGAGTGAATGGCTGATGACCATTCCCAACGCGGCCGCGCAGCGGGGGATCATAATCGGCGCGGCCCTGGGGGCGGCGTCGATGTCCATCAGGATCATCCTGGGCATAGAGCGGACCTATCTCGGAAGCGGCCAGGACTAGGAGGCTCGAATGAATCTCAAGAAGCTGCTCTTCATCGATCGCAGGATCATCTACCTGGTGGTTGCCGTGGGCGCCCTGGTGCCGATCATCAGGCCGATAGGCCTGCCGGTGATTCCCACCAAGCCGGTGGCCGACCTGTACACGGCGGTGGACTCGCTGGGTCCGGAGGACGCGGTGATCGTTTCCTTCGATTACGGGCCCTCCTCGGAGCCCGAACTCAACCCCATGGCCGAATCCATACTGCGCCACCTCTTCACCAGGAAGATCAAAGTCCTGGTGATGGCGCTGTTCCCTCTGGGGGGCAACGAGGTTGCCAAGAAGGAGCTCGCCAAGATGGAGCGCGAGTTCGACATGGAGTACGGTGTGGACTACGTGAACCTGGGCTACAAGGACGGCGGCCAGGCGGCCATGAAACGCATGGCCGTGAGCATTCCCGAGGTCTTCCCGGCCGACGCCGAGGGCAAGACCACCGACGGGATGGCGATCATGGCCGAGGCCAGGAACTACGGCGACATCAAGCTGGTGATAAGCCTGGCCACCGGTGTGATAGGGGAGTGGTGGGCCAATCTGGTAAACGCGCAGTTCGGGGTGCCGGTCTCGGTGGGTTGCACCGCGGTCTCGGCCCCGAAGTACTACGCCTACCTGCGGGCCGGCCAGATGATGAGTCTCCTGGGAGGCTTGAAGGGCGCCAGCGAGTACGAGAAGCTGGTGCAGGACGGGTATCCCGCGATAAAGGCGGTCTACGACAGGCCGGAGGAGAAGAAGGTCTCGGCCGCTGCGGGAATGGACGTCCAGTCCATAGTCCACGTGATCATCATAGCCTTTATCATATTCGGCAACGTGATCTACTTCCTGATGATGAAACAAGGAGGCAAGTGATGGTCCCCATCGGCGTCTGGATAAACGCGTTCTTGACGCTCTGTATCCTGAGCTTCCTCTACAAGGACAACCCCTTCTTCAGGTTCGCCGAGAGCCTGTTTGCGGGCTTGTCGCTGGGCTACTACATCGGGCTTTCGGTGCAGAATACGCTTCGGCCCAACCTGTTCAACCCGCTGTTTCACCAGCCCACTCAGGGGCTCAACCTGCTCTTGATTGTTCCAATGCTCCTGGGGGTGTTGCTCTACTTCCGTTACATTCCCAGGATCTCCTGGATGGCGCGCATCGCGCTGGCAGTCTACGTGGGCTACTATTCGGGGGTCACGTTGGTGCAGAAGCTCCACGGCGAGGTCTTGCCGCAATCGCGGGACACCGTACTCAGCGTGACAACGGGCGGCGCGGATGCTCTGTGGAACGTCATCATGATGATCGGGGTCTTCTCGGTCCTGGTCTACTTCTACTTCTCGGCGGAGCACAAGGGAGCCCTGGGCAGGGTCTCGCGGGTGGGCGTGTGGTTCCTGATGATATCCTTCGGCGCCAGCTTCGGCTACACCGTGATGGCCCGTGTGTCGCTCCTGATGGGCAGGTTCTCGTTCCTGGTGAATTCCTGGTTGAGGCCTATGATCTCGGGTTGATCGAGCGGCCGGGCGCGCCCCCCGTGGCTCGAGGCGCTCGCGCTCCTCGGGAGCCGACCAGTGGGACGACTTATCCGGCGGGCGGGCCTCCGACCCTGCCAGCAACCAGCCTGGCCACAGAACCGTCGGCCAGGAGCAGCTCGAATTCCTCTATTGTTCGCACCACCAGGTCGGCCGCGTATCGGACCACCCAGTTGTGCTCCATCGGAGTTATGGCGACGATCTTGACTCCGGCTCTCCTGGCTTCCCACATCTCGACGGCGCTTCCCATGCTGGCCTCGGGCAGGTAGGCCACCAAGAGGTCGCTCTTCCGTGCCGCCTCGGCGGACTCCTCCAGAACCGCGAAGGCCTTGCGGTCGTCGTAGACCAGAGACTCCGGGTGAAGACTGACCGGGCAGTAGACCACGGCGCCCGGCAGGTGAGCCTCGATCGCGCTCCTCAAGCGCGTGCGGTAGGATTGTTCATGAACTGCGAACTCCGATATTGAACCCTGTATGATGCCGCAGATAAACACCTTCATCTTCTCGATCCTCCATCGGTGCCGTCGTCGGGCCGAAGCCCTCCGCTCAGAGTACTGACATTCGCTACGGGCAATCGGCCCTTCCTCGGCCCTCGGTCGGCTCGGTTGGGGGTTGCGCTCCGGCTCTGGGGCCCGCACCCGGTCTGGCCAAGATGCATCCAACATTTTGGTTGCAAGGTTTTTCAGTCAGTATTACAGTATAGGCTAAGCATGCGGGATTTGCC
>JBAQHK010000077.1:0-2009 GCA_049288275.1 bacterium
GTGTGGCTGAGCGGCGTAGCCGCAGGGTGGCACGACGCCTGCCAGCCCCACCTGCAGGCGGCGTGACACTCGGCGGAGTCCGCTCGAGCCACTTGTTGGGCCAGTCTTGTATCGGTCTCCACCGGGCTGACCTTTCCCCTCTAATCTCCTCCACGCACAGGGTCACACTTTCTGGTAAGGTGGTAAGATTGTAGCCAGGGAGGATGACGTATGCGTGCCTCACGATTCACCGAAGAGCAGATCATTGGGATACTGAAAGAGGCCGAGGCCGGCGGGTCGGCGGTGGAGATCTGCCGGCGCCACGGCATCAGTGGCCACACGTTCTATCGTTGGCGCCACAAGTACGGCGGTATGGACGTGAGTGAGGCACGGCGGCTGAAGGATCTGGAGCGAGAGAACAAGAGACTGAAGCAGTTGTTGGCGGAGCAGATCCTGGACAACCAGGCTTTGAAGGAGATGCTGAAGGCCTCAAAAAACCTCTGAGGCCCGCGGACAAGAGGGGGCTGGTCCGCGTGGCGCAGGAAAGGCTCCGGATCAGCGAGCGGCGTGCATGCGTGCTGGCAGGCCTTGACAGATCGAGTTGCCGCTACCACGCGGTGGGTAGAGGTGAGACCACTCTCAGGGCGAGACTGAGGGAGTTGGCGGGCAGGCATCGGCGGTACGGCAGCCCGAGGTTGACGATCTTGCTTCGTAGAGAAGGGATCAAGGACAACCACAAGAGGATCGAGCGGATATATCGCGAAGAAGGACTTCAGGTGAGGTCAAGGAAGCGCAAGAGAACGTGCGGATCGATTCGGGCCCGAGCCGTTGAGACTCCGTCGATGGCCGGTGAGAGGTGGTCGATGGACTTCGTACACGACTGGGTGGTGCCGGGCAGGCGGATCCGGTGCCTTACGGTCGTTGATGACTACACCAGGGAATGTCTGCACATCGAGGTGGCGCCGTCGATCGACGGCCAGCGAGTAGTCAGGGTGCTCGAGTGTCTAGCGTTGACCCGGGGTCTGCCTCGGGAGATAGTAGTGGACAACGGTTCGGAGTTCGCCAGTCTGGTGATGGACCAGTGGGCGCACGAGAAGGGGGTGAATCTGCACTTCATCGCGCCGGGCAAGCCGGCCCAGAATGCTTACATCGAAAGCTTCAACGGCAAGTTCAGGGACGAGTGCCTAAACGAGCACTGGTTCACCGACGTCACCGATGCGAAGAGAGTGATCGAGGCCTGGAGGGTCGAATACAACACTTTCAGGCCCCACAGCTCGCTGGGGGGACTAACCCCGGAGGAGTTCGCCGTCAGACAGGGACAGGAGAAAAGCGTGATCCACTGCGTGGTAGACTAAACGGGGGAAGGTCACCACCACCATCTTCTGTGCAGCATTGGTCAAGGAAACGCTCTTGAAGCGAGCCACGATGTCGTCTGGAATCCTCCGATGCACTGCCTCGACTCGCCGCAAATTCTGGTAGACCAATGGGGCAACACCGTGGGCCACGGCGGTCGTCAAGACGACGTCCCATCTGATGTTGTGCTCACGACACAATTCAGCAAGCGTCTCGTCATGCGCGAGGCGCATGTCCTGTCTCGTGCTTGCAAGAAGAAGGGTGTCTTCAGGCTTCATTCATCTGGTCCACAGCCGACGTTCGCCGTCCGTGTCCGGCCCATCACGCCATCATGTCTCGCGGGGACGGACGGCGCCGGGGTTCTTCTTAGTATTGCGTCAGGGTCCCCTCTGACTTCGCCCGTTTCACCGCGTACCGGAACAGCAGAGCGCTCGGTGGCAGCAGGATCGCGGAGAAGATGAGCAAGGCAGCTATGTCGGGAGCCAGTCTGCGTAGTGAGCACCCCTGCAACAAGGCCAGTCTCATTCCGTCAAGTGAGTAGGTGATCGGGAGCAAGGCCGAGCATCGCTTCAAGACGCCGGGAAGGACTGATGTCGGGTAGAGAACCCCTCCCAGGAGCCAAGAAGCCGTGCCTAGAACCCAGGCCACAGGGTCTCCTTTCTTGAGAACCATTACGA
>JBAQHK010000078.1:0-20845 GCA_049288275.1 bacterium
GGACAAAGAAGTCCGCCTGCTTGACGCCCCGGTTGGGTATCCGCGCGAATCGGGCGATCTCCTCGTTCACAAGCTGCGCCAGGTAGGAGCTCTCCGCCACAAACTCGCTCTGAGCGGCGTCCCACAGGATGAACGCCACGTCGTCCTCTCCTTCGGACAGAAACGGCGCCGGCTGGATGTCGCCGTTCTCGGCGGCCACCAGGTAGCGCGCGGTTTCGTCAACCGGCGGCGACAGGAAGTAGACCTCAAAGCCCCCGGCTTCCTTGCTGGCGAAGCCGTTGGCGTGGATGCTGATGAACATGTCGGCCCCGACCGAGTTGGCCAACTCCGTCCTGGTTTCCAGCGGCACCAGGATGTCGTCGCTCCTGGTCAGTATGACCTCCAGGCCGTCGCGTTCCAGCGCGGACTTGAGCTTGCGCGCCACCGCCAGATTGAACTCCTTCTCCAGGTAGCCGGTCGCCCCGATGCTGCCCCGGTTGGAACCGCCGTGGCCAGGATCGACAACGATCACGTCAAGCGCCACTTTGTCTTCCGAGAACCGCTCCTGCCACGCCACCCTTCTCGGCGGACGCAGCTCGGGCTCGGGGATCTCGGTCAGAGCTCGCGTCCAGACCTTGACCACTATGCCGCTCGGGTCCCACTGCGGAAACACCCGATACGCCGGCTTCACGCTGCCGAGGGTTACCATGATCCGGGCCCCTTCGGGTTGCTGATCGGCCTCGACCCTCTCGATCAAGCCGCCCGGCGCCTCGAAGCCCATCTGCTTTGAGAAGGAGCCTCCTCTTATCAGAATGTCGATTCTGCCCTCCTCGGCGGGCACGAGATCGTACCTCAAGATGCCTATGGTCTTGATCACCGCAATCACCCTGTCGGGCTCGGAACGGACCTCCATGTCTATTATGTTGGGCGCCGGCAGTCCGACGGTGAGCCTGCCCCGACCCTGATCCCACCGCAGGCTCTTGCCGAAGCTCTCGGCGAGGAGTCTCTCGGCCGATGCCAGGCCGACGTAGATCTGGTCTCCCTCAAGGAAGGCCGGCTCGTCGCACGCAAGCGTCTGCTGGTCGATCTTCCAGACAGTGCCGCCCACCGGGATTTCCACCTCCCGGCCGCCGTAGGCCAGGATCGCTCTGCCCTTCTCCAAGTCGATCGCCTTCTCCAGCCCCAGCAGCCTCGCCACCTCCGAGACCCCGAGGTACGCCTTCCCGTCCCGCTCGAGCACCTCCGCCTTGTCTGACGGTCTGCCGTCGGAATACACCACAACCCCGGTCCTGGCCAGGCACGAGCCTGCGAGCAGAACCGAAAGGCACGCAGCCAGACACAGCGTCCGCGATCCTCGATCGCCCCTCCCTGCTGCCAATCTCACCGCCTCGTCCTTTCCCGGGCCGCCGCCCGGGGCTACCGCCGCCTGGAGGCCTCGCGCCTCAGCTCCCGCTCGGCGTCGCGCTTGGCTATGTCCTCACGCCTGTCGCGCTTGGCCTTGCCCCTGGCGAGCGCAATCTCGAGCTTCACCCTACCTCCAACAAAATACACCCTCAGCGGGACCAGCGTCAGCCCTTTTTCGGCCACCTTCCCCATTAGACGCCTTATCTCGGCCTTGTGCAGCAGCAGCTTGCGCGTGCGTTTGGGATCGGGCGCAAAGTGCGTGGCCTTGTCGTAGGGTGTTATGTGCACGTTGAGGACGAAGGCCTCACCGTTGTCGATCACCGCGTAGGCGTCCTGGAGACTGACGTTGCCCTCCCGCACGCTCTTCACCTCGCTGCCCGCCAGGGCGATGCCCGCCTCGAAGCTGCCCAGGATGAAGTAGTCGTAACGGGCCTTGCGGTTGATGCAGACGTTCTTCTCGGGCCTCTCGGGCTTCTTGCCGCCCTTCGCGCCGGGCGCGCTCACGCGAGCTCCTCGATCGCGATCCGCTCGCGCAGCCTGTCGGCAAAGACGGCGACGTGAGTAAAGCCCGCCTCGCCGGCCAGTCCGAGGCACCGGTCGAGATCGGCGCCGACGTCACCGGGCCTGTGGCAGTCGGAGCCGAGCGTGACGTCGCCGATCCCCGCCTGGCGCGCGCACCGGAGCAGGTCCCGGCTCGGGTAGGGCGATCCCAGGCCCTTCCTGTAGCCCGCGCTGTTCACCTCCAGGGGAAGCCGCCGCCGCGCCATCTCGTCGAGGACGGGCTCGGCAAGTCCGAGGTGAGCCTGATTGAGCTCGGGGCCGTAGAAATCAAGCCCGCAACGCTTGTAGATGTCGAGGTGGGCAATCGCGTCGAACAGGCCGGACCGCACCGCCTGCCCCAGATACTCGAAGTACTCCTCGCACACTTGGCGGGGCGACCTGGTCTCGAAGTAGGCGGAGCTCTCTCGCGCGGACACGATGTCGGCCCCGCTCAGGGTGTGAACCCCGCACAGGATGAAGTCCAGGCCGCGGCCGCCGATTGTCTTCTCTATCACGGATTCCACCCCCGGCACGTAGCCCACCTCCAGGCCGCAGAGCACCCGGATTCCCCGACCCTCGAAGCGCCGCCCGGCGGCCCTGACGTCACCGATGTACGCGGGCAGCCAGTCGGAGTAAACATCGACCACCTCGCCCCCGAGCTTGACCCGGCCGTCGTGTTCAAGCCTGGCGGGATCCAGGTCGCAGTGAGTGGTGAAGCAGATGCGGCTCAGTCCTCGCCCCACAGCCGCTTCCAGGTAAGCTTCGACACCGCCCTCGGCGTCGATGGAGTATTCGCAGTGAGCATGGAAATCCACCATGTTGCGCTTGCACCTCGAAGGTCCGCGTGCCTTGCGTCTTTGGTGGTTGACAATGATGCCAGCTTAAAATAGGATTATCAACAGAAATGAAGCTGTGACGCCGAAGTGGCGGAATTGGCAGACGCGCTGCGTTCAGGGCGCAGTGAGGGAATCCTCGTAGGGGTTCGACTCCCCTCTTCGGCACTCTGTTCCTCTTTGGCAGCCGGGGTTCCTCAACCCGCGTGCCTCGCGGGCACGGGAACGAAACGAGGTGATGTCGGTTGCGGCTTATGGCTCTCCCGCTCGCGCTGGCGGCGTTATCGTTGGGCTGCAATCCCACTGTCTCCGGCAGGAGCAGCACCGCGGTGGTCGCGGTGATCGAAGATGCGCTTGCCTACGACAAGCCCCCGTCGGTGATTCTCGCGCAGAGACCCGAGTATCCCGACTTCGCGCGCGAAGTCCGCGCCGAAGGGCGGGTGATGCTCAAGGTCTTGGTGCTCGAGGACGGCACGATCGGCGGGGTCCAGGTGCTGGAGTCCTCTCACCCGCTGCTCATCGACAACGCTGTGGCCGCGGTGGAGAAGACGGTCTTTTCACCCGCCACCCTCAAAGGCGTGCCGGTCAAGGCGACCGTGGTGATGCCTTTTATCTTCAGCCTTGACCCCAACGCAAGAACATCGGTGATCGAGGAGCCTGAAGGACAGGGGGATTTCGGCAATCCCGAAATCCACCCGCCCCCTCCCGTACAGGAGGAGCCGACCGGCCACATAGGCAAGTGATCCAGGCCGGCGAGGCCCGGAGGCCGCCCGTCACTCCTCCTGAGTCTCCAGATCGTCCTTTGCTGATTCGATGATCTGCAACGCTCGGGCGGCGTCCTCCTCTTCCACCTGTATCGAGACGCCGCGCGCCCGGGCCGAGCGTCGCCCACCGTCCAGGGAGTCCCCGGGAGCCTGGAAAGCCGGTATGCCCTCGGATTCCAGCAGGCTGGTTATGAAGTCGGCCTGGGCCTGGGTCCTGCACCGAAAGACGTCGGCGAGGTCCTCTCCGGTCACGCCGACGGCCTCGGTCCCTCCCTCCTCCAGCAGCTCCTCGTCGCAATAGTGGCAGATGCTGCCCTTGATCATTCTACCGCAAGTCGGACACTCGTTCATGCGACCCCTCCACGGTCAGGCCTGTGAACATCGGCCGGTCCCTCGGCTCAATCCACCACCTCGTAATCGGCATCAACGGCTTCATCCTTGTCCTTGCCGCCTCGACCCTGCCCCCCCTGGCCTCCACCCGGTTCGGAGCGACCGCCACTGCCCGGCTCGCCGGGGCCACCCGGTCCGCCGGGCCCACCCGGTCCGGCACCGGGCCCACCCTGGGCTCTGCCGGCGGAGGCCTGCTCGTAGAGCGTCTTGGCCACGCCGCTCCACAGCGCCACCAGAGCCTCACTGGAGGACTTGATCTCGCCGGTGTCGGAGCCCTTGAGAGCTTCCCTGACGCGGCCGATCGCGGCCTCTATCTTGGCCCGGTCGTCGGCCGGCACCTTGTCCGCCATTTCCTTGAGGTTCTTCTCGGTCTCGTAGACCAGCTGATCGGCCTTGTTCCGGGCTTCGGCCTCTTCCTTGCGGCGCTTGTCGTCGGCCTGGTGAGACTCACCGTCCTTGACCATCTTCTGGATTTCCTGCTCGTTGAGGCCGCTTGAGGCCTCGATCCTTATGGACTGCGCCTTGCCCGTGGCCAGGTCCTTGGCCGAGACGTTAAGGATACCGTTGGCGTCGATGTCGAAGGTGACCTCGACCTGAGGAATGCCCCTGGGCGCGGGCGGCAGCCCGGTGAGATGGAAACGCCCGATCGACTTGTTGTACATGGCCATCTCGCGCTCGCCCTGAAGCACATGAATCTCCACCGCGGTCTGCCCGTCCTCGGCCGTGGTGAAGATCTCCGACTTGCGCGTCGGGATGGTGGTGTTGCGCTCGATCAGTTTGGTGAAGATGGCGCCCTTGGTCTCGATGCCCAGGGAAAGCGGCGTCACGTCCAGGAGCAGTATGTCTCTCACCTCTCCGCCGAGCACTCCGCCCTGAATCGCCGCGCCGACCGCGACCACCTCGTCGGGGTTGACGCCCCTGTGCGGATCCTTGCCGAAAAGCCTCTTGACCACCTCCTGCACCTTGGGCATGCGGGTCTGGCCCCCGACAAGTATCACCTCGTCGATGTCGGCCGGCGTGAACTTGGCGTCCCGCATGGCCTGCTCGCACGGCCCGACGGTCTTCTCCACCAGCTCGTCCACCAGCTGCTCCAGCTTGGCCCTGGTCAGGGTCACCGTCAGGTGCTTGGGTCCGCTGGCATCGGCGGTGATGAACGGCAGGTTGATCGCGGTCTCCAGAGAACTGGAGAGCTCGCACTTGGCGCGCTCGGCCGCCTCCTTGAGCCTCTGAAGAGCCATCGCGTCGCTCCTCAAGTCGATGCCGTACTCCTTCTTGAATTCGTCCGCCAGCCAGTCGATCACCCGCTGATCGAAGTCGTCGCCGCCCAGGTGAGTGTCGCCGTTGGTGGACTTGACTTCGAAGACGCCCTCGCCGATCTCCAGAATGGAGATGTCGAAGGTCCCGCCGCCCAGGTCGAAGACCGCAATCTTCTCGTCCTTCTTCTTGTCCAGGCCGTACGCCAGGGACGCCGCGGTGGGCTCGTTGATGATCCGCTTTACGTTCAAGCCGGCGATCCTGCCGGCGTCCTTGGTGGCCTGGCGCTGACTGTCGTTGAAGTAGGCCGGGACCGTCACCACGGCGTCGGTGACCTTCTCCCCGAGATAGTCCTCGGCGGTCTGCTTCATCTTCTGCAGGATCAGGGCCGATATCTCCGGCGGGGAGTACTCCTTGCCGCCGGCGTTGACGCGCGCGTCCCCGTTGGGCCCCTCCACGACCTGGTAGGGGACCTCGGTGATCTCACGCTGGACCTCGTTGAACTTGCGGCCCATGAAACGCTTGATCGAATAAACCGTGTTCTTCGGATTGGTAATCGCCTGCCGCTTGGCCGTGAGCCCGACCAGGCGCTCCCCGGTCTTGGTGAAGGCGACCACCGACGGCGTGGTGCGCCCGCCCTCCTGGTTGGCGATGACCACGGGCTCGCCGCCCTCCATCACAGCCACACAGGAATTCGTGGTACCCAGATCTATTCCTATTGTCTTTCCCATACTCGCTCGCCTCCTTATGCAGCCCCTCGATGCGTCCCCTCCACCTACCCCCCTCTCCAACTCCTCCGGTCTTGCTGCCTCACACGTTCGCTTGTAAGGGCCATTCCCAAAGTTCAAAAGCAATAGGCATGCCTGAGAGCTCGACAGGGACGGGATCGCCGTATCGACTTGAATGCAATGGACTTAAAGGCAGCAAAGAAAAACTGGCCGGACCCGGGACTAAGAGGGCTTACCCACCGACACCTGCCATAACGGCAGGAGTGGCAGGTAGGAGCGTCCCAGCGGGCCGTTAGGCGTGGTCCGGCCAGCGCAAGCTTCCAGCTCCTACTTCTGTATGCCTACATACCGAACGAAGGGGTAGCACGGAATAATGCCCACATCGAACCCCGCTTCCTCGCGGATCCTTCGGGCCCCCTCGATGCAGTCAAACGGCACGGCGACGTAGACCCGCGCGCCGGGCTCGGCGGCGTAGGCCGCAAGCTGCGCCTTGGCGCGTGCGGACTGCAGAGTAGCCTGTGTTTCGACCTCTATGAGCCGGGTGTCACCCTCGCGCCGGGCGACGATGTCGGGCACGAAGCCGCCGACCGCAACGGGCCGCAGTCCCCGCCCGGACACGTGATCGGTGGTGACCGCGAACCCCTCGCGCTCGAGGGATTCCGCGATCACCGATATGATCAGGTAGTGAAGCGACTCCTCGATCTGATCCCGCAGGATTGTAGCTTGCTGCTCCGTCATTTGCCGTACCGATCCGTCGCGCCCTAAGACAGGGCAGATTGCGCAGACCACCCGTCTGCCTGCGCTATGACCCCTCTCAACATGCCCGCGCTCAAGACCGTCCCATCCTCCGCCATCACCACCGCGTGGTTCATCGCGTTCTTGAGTTCGTGGATGTTGCCTTCCCAGGCCAGCCGCCGCAGCAGGTGCTGGGCATCCGGGCTCAAGCCCCTGATACGTTTTGATTCCCGGTGCGCGTAAACGCTGACGAAATGACTGGCGAGGTTGACGATGTCTCCCTCACGCCGCCTGAGCGGCGGAACCTGGATTGTTATCACCGAGACCCGCAGATAGAGCTGCTTCAGGTAGCGTCCCCGTTCACACTCGGCTCTTAGGTCCTTCTGGCTGGAGAATATCAGGCGGCCGTGCTCCGACGGGCCGCGCAGCGACGCCTCGGTCGAGCGATCCCGTTCGTCAAGCAGCGTGAGAAGCTCGCGCTGGCCCAGGCCGTCAAGCAGGTCAACGCCCCGCACGTGAATCGTGCCGTAGTAGCGCTGGAGCTGACGCAGGTGCTCACACAGCGAGATCGGTTCGATCCGCCGCTCCCCGCCAGGAAGACAGAATAGAGTGAAGAACCCCTTCCCAGCCGCCACGGAGGCCTGGTGTATCCGTCTCGCGATGAAGGCCTTGCCGACGCCGCTCTCACCTTCAAGCAGCACGTTGGCCCGACAGGCGGCGGCCTTCAGGGCAAGATTCTCAACAGCCCACATTGACGGGTCTTGGCTGATCCCAATCAAGTTCGGTTCTCCTCTCGCCAACGCCAGCATCCCCGCCCCTGGGTAGACTGGCAAGTAATGGCCTCAGTACACGGCTAGGGACACCACTGCCGCCAGCACCACTATCAAATCACTGAGGATAACTGGCGTCGGCTCGAGGGGTTGGCATCCCGGCGGGAAGTTGGTTGGATCCCCCGGGACACTCTCAGGATTATCCGCCAGGCAAGTCCCCAAACCGAGAACTGCCACAATGCACAGACACGCGACCACTAACCTAAGATTACCAAGCTTCATGACCTCTTCCCCCTTTCATCGACCTAGACGGCCCAGCTCCGTGCGCTGAGTAGGATTGCAAGGCGCATACCACAAAAGGGAAAGAGGCAGGGGTTTCTGTGCTTATAACATACTGATAGTAAGCAAGTTAAGACGAAGTGGTGAGCCAAGGAGCGTCGGTCGCTACATCAAGTCGTACATACGTACGAGCATTGGGCATTGCTGGAGGCATCTGCTGAAAACGAAAGGGATTAGATGACTCGTACCGCTGTCGTATGATGATACGAATCGTACGAACGGACGCTGGGATTTACGCAGGAGATTGAGGGCTATTGCGCAGGTTCGTCGATGCCGTAGGCCTTGATCTTCTTCCTGAGGGTGCTCTCGTGAATGCCCAGCAGTTTCGCAGCCGCGGTCTTGACTCCTCCCGCCATCCGCAGAGCCGAAACTATCTGAGCGCGCTCGAGCCGTCTGACGGCATCCGGTAGGGGGTCGCCCGCCTGCAGCCGGCCAAGGGCGCCCAGACCTTCCGCCAGGCCCTCGAGTATCTCCTTGGGAAGGTGCTCGGGGCGGATCTCCGGGCCGTCGGCCACCACCAGCGCGTGCTCGATGCACTTCTCCAGCTCGCGCACGTTTCCCGGCCAGAGGTACCTGCGCAGCATCTCCAGCGCAGGCCTGCACATCTGCATCCGGGGCTTGGCGTTCTCGGCGGCGTACTTGGTGATGAAGTGATCGACCAGGCATTGCAGATCGTCCATGCGCTCCCTCAAGGGCGGCAGATGGATGCGCATCGCGTTCAGCCTGAAGTAGAGGTCCTTCCTGAAGAGGCCGCGCTTGATCAGGTCCTTGAGGTCCTGGTTGGTCGCGCTTATCACCCGCACGTCGACCTTGAGCACCTTGGAGCCGCCGACCCGCTCGAACTCCTTCTCCGCCAGCACCCTGAGCACTCTTGTCTGGGTAGTCAGGGGCATGTCCCCGATCTCGTCCAAGAGGACGGTGCCGTGGTTCGCCCGCTCGAAGAAGCCCGACCTGGGCGCTATCCCCGTGGCCACGTGCTTCTCGATGCCGAAGAGCTCGGTCTCCAGGAGATCCCTGTGGATCGCCGCGCAGTTGACCTTGACCAGAGGTTCGCCCCTGCGCGGGCTGAGCTCGTGCAGCAGCCCGGCGACCAGCTCCTTGCCGGTGCCGCTCTCGCCGGTGACCAGGACGCTGATCGAGCTCGGGGCGGCCTTCTCCACCTGCCTGAAGACCTCCTGCATGACCTTGCCGGGCCCGACGATGCTGGTGTAGCTGTACTTGCGGCCGGCCAGGGCCTTCAGATCGACCACGTCCTCGTAGAGCCTGCCCACGCTCCTGGCGTTCTCTATCGCCAGGGCGACCTGATTGGCGAAGGCCTCGACGAAGGCGCGTTCGGTTGGGGAGAAGTCCGACGGCACGGCACGGTTGTCCAGGTAGATCAAGCCGACCAACCTGTCGCCCCGCTTGAGCGGAACGCACATCACCGACATCACGTTCTGGGTACGCACGCTCTTCGAATTCATGAAGCGCGGGTCGACGGTGGCGTCGCTGGCGATCACCGACTCACCGGTCGCCCGCACCGACTGGACGATCGATCTGCTTATGTCAATGACCTCGGCCACCGACTCACTGTCCATCTTCCTCTCGACGACGGTCGTGGGCCGTCCCGAGACCTCATCTTCGAGCATGAGGACGCCGCGCTCGGCGCCGAGATACTCCATGGCGAGGTCCATCGCCAGATTGAGCACCGTGGTCAGGTCGTGGCTGGAGTTGAGGGTCTGGGAAATCCTGCCCAGTGATGTCACCGCCGCGATCTCGGTCTCATCGGGCCTGGCTCTTTCCATCTCCGCCATCACCTGCGCGTGCAGATCGTCGATCCCGAGGGTCTTGAACACTCGTCCGGCTTCAGCCAGCAGCCGCCGGCACTTGATGAAGCTGCCCCGACGGCCGGCGACCCGGCCCTCGGCAAGCATGTCCCGCGCGTAGTCGTAACGCGCTCCGCGCCCGCGACAGGTCTCCTTCGACGCCTGGAAGAGGGGCTCAGCCGAGCCGTACTCCCCCCTGTCAGCGAGCGCGACGGCCATCGCCCTGAGGACCCTGGCCAAGTGCAGGGATTGGCCCAGTCCGCCCAGGCTGTCCCGCGCTCTCTCCAGCCGGGCAAGCCCTTCATCGATCCGGCCGCCGAGACACAGAGCCTCGCCGACCACTCGCTCGGCCACGGCCGCGAGCAGGCGCGACCCCGCCTGATTCAGCGCAGCGAGCGCCCCCGTGGCGGGCTCCAGAGCCGCCTGAGGCTCACCGAAGCGCAGCAGGACCTCGGCTCTTGCCAGCATCACCTTCCGCTGGCCGTCCGCATCTGCGGCCTCACAGGCGAGTCTATAGCTTTCATCCAGAAGAGCAAGAGCGGCTTGCTTGTCGCCGACGATGGCCTCGGCCGAGGCTCGATAGAGCTTCGCCAGCGAGTTCTCGTAGGCACTGAGACCGGGTTCGTCCCGAGCCAGTTCGGCCAGCGCCCGGAAAACCTCATCCGCGTTGCCCGCCTCGAGCTCCACCAGGGCCAGCAGCAGCCGCGTGGACACAATGCCTCGTCGCTGCGCCAGCAGGCCGTGAAGCTCGAGGGCTTCCCGGGCCAATGTCCTGGCGCCCGCCAGGTCCCCGGCGTCGACCAACATGAACGCGTAGTTCTGCATGCACCCGGCCTTGTCGGCGAGCGACCTGGTCTGGTCGAAGACATCGAGCGCGCGCTTGACGTGGTCTACCGCGAGATCGAAGGCCATCCGCGTCCAGTGGCAGGCGCCGAGGGCCATCAGGCACAGACCCGAGTGGCGGCGCGCCCCGGCCTTCTCGAAGCACAACTTGGCTGCGGTCCAGGCCCTGACCGCCGGGTCGAGATTGCCCGACCGCACCTCCACAATCCCGATTCGATTGGATGCTATGCCGGCCTCGAAGGGCATCTCCGCCTGGTCGAAGAAGCGCTTGGCCTCCTCGAGCAACTCGAGAGCTTCCGCGCCCCTGGACTGCATGGTGCGGATGTAGCCGAGGTCGCTCAGCAGCCTGGAGCGCTCCACCGGATCGCCTCGGGCCTCCGCCTGCCGCATGCACTCAGTCAGTATGGCGACCGCCCGCTCGGACTGCCCGCGAAGTCCCTCCACCCAGCCTGCCTTCCTCTTGGCCGAGGGTCTCACCGCAGCCGCGGCCTCAAACGACGCCAGGGCTTCGCCGAGGTTGCCGCGCGCCAACCTTACATCTCCGGCCAGCTCATTGGCCTCTGCCTTGTGCGCGGGCCCGACGTCACAGGCGAGAGCTGTCGAGTACGCAAGGACCGCGTCGCCCGGAGAGACGCGCTGGAAGCAGTTGCCGGCGGCAAGCAGCGCCTGGAAGGCCTCCTGGTGCATTCCCGAGCGAAGGTAGATCACGCCCAGCGAATACAGATCGGCGGCGGTCGCCGGTCCCTTCTCGACGATCGGCGCCAGCCGTCTGGAGACCTCGCCGGCCCAGCCGTCGGGCAGGTCCTCGAGCACCACCTCGCACACGGCCTCCGACCTCAGCCTCAGGCGCGCCCTTTCATCCGCCTCCTCGGCGAGCCCGGCCTCCACCAGGCCGGTGACCGCCGCAGCGTGGTCGGCGGGCGCCAGCTCCCGGATCGCGCGCACGGGCAGGCTGCCTCCGGCGAGGCAGATCACACGCAAGGCCTCGCGCGCCGGGCCGGCAAGACGGCCGATCTGGTCCCGGATGACGCTCTTCAGGCTGTCGGGCATGGGGGCGGTCTTGTCCCAGGCCAGCTCCAGCGATGTGTCGCCGGCCCGGTAGCTGATGGCGCCGGACTCCCACAGACGGCCCAACACCATTCCCAGGAACTCGCGCCCGCCGCGCGTGGCGCCATGGAGCGCCTCCGGCAGACCGTCGGGCAGCACGCCGACTCCGAAGTGCCGCCTGACCAGCGCATCCAGATCGGACGGCGTCGGGTGAGTGATCTCGATCATCTTCCAATCGCAGTCCGCCAGCCCCGCAGGCGGCGTGGGGCCGGAAGTGCGGAAGCCCATCACCATGCCCACCTGCCCCGCCAGACCCTTGGCAACCCTGGCCAGCCCGCCCAGGTCTTCAACGTCCATGGCCTCGGCGCCGTCCACCACGAGCACGCCGACCCTTCCCTCGGCGCCGGCGCTCTTCAGAGCATCGATTATGCTCGCAAGGGAGTGCGAAGCGTCCTGCCCGCCACTCGCCTCGCCGCTCGCCTCTCGGCCGGGTCGGTCAAGCGGGCTCCCTTCGGCCGCGGGAGGCCCGGCTACCGCCTCGAGGATTTGCGCGAAAGCCGGCATCCCGGCTCCCAACCCGACGCTGGTAACCGCGCGGCCGCGCGCCTTGGCGCTGACTTCCACCCGCCGCAGCAGTCGCGACACCCCCGAACCGGATTCGCCCCAGACCACCACCGCTGCGCCCTCACGGCGGGATCTCGCCTGCTCGAGCTCGTCGGTCACGCGCGCCGCCAAGCCCTCCAGAGCTCCCAGCGGAAGCTCGCGCGGCAGCGAGACGTACTCCAGGAAGGCCGCCGGGGAACCGAAGAGACGTCCGAGGTCGAGAGCAGCGTGGGTGGCGCTGTGATACCTCAGCATGGGCTCCTTGGCCGTGAGCCGGGCCACGAACTGGTCCCAGGCCGCCGCAACTCCGGGCCTGGCCCGGCTTGGAGCCGGAGGCGTGTACTCGAGGTGCTTGGTCAGCACCGCCTCCTGGGTCGGCCCGCAGAAGGGACAGGCCCCGGTCAGGACCTCGTAGAGCACCACGCCAAGCGAGTAGAGATCGCTCCGGGCATCGCCGGCCGCATTTCTTATGATCTCGGGCGCAAGATAAGGAAGCGTGCCCCCGATGGTGGGAAGCCCGGTGCCCTTGCCGTAGGTGAAGCCCGCGTCCACCAGCGTGACCTCGGGCGATCCGGCGCGCAGCCGGACCAGGATGGTGTCGGGCTTGAGGTCGCCGTGGAGTCTGCCCAGGCCGTGCAGACAGCGCAGGGCATCGAGCACCTGCATTGCTATGACCACGAGGTGCGCAGGCCCCTCTTGCTCCACGAAGGTCTTGAGATCGACGCCGTCGGCCAGATCCATCAGCAGGGTGGGCCCCCCGGGCGAGAGCAGATCGAAGTCCCGGGCCTGCACTATCCGCTTGTGGCTCACGTCCGCGAGCAACTCGAACTGGTCCACCAGGAGGTCGCGAGCAACCTGGTCGCCGAGCGCCGCGGTCTTTGCGGCGCACCTGGCCCCGCCGTCATCCAGGGCCTCGTATACCGTGCCGAAGCTGCCGCTGCCGATCTTGCGCGTGATGTTGTAGTTCATGGGCGTCGTCGAGGGCTGGTGAGCGTGCTGGGACTTGAACCCAGGGCTTCCTGCTTAAAAGGCAGGTGCTCTACCGCCTGAGCTACACGCTCCACCACCGCCAATTTATCGGATGCCACGGGCCAAGTCAATCTTCAACCTCGATGACGTCGTCGCGTCCCGGGCCGACCGATATCATCTCGACCCGGCAGCGGGCCGCCTCCCGGATGACATCGAGGTAGCGCCTTGCGCCGACAGGCAGATCGTCGAGCGTCGTGGCGCCGCGAAGCTCGTCCCAGGTCTCGGCGCCGACGTAACGGGGAACGCACTCGGCGAGCACACCGGCCTCGGAGGGGAACGAGTCGAGCGCGGCTCCCGCGTATCGGTATTCCACGCAAGCCTGCAGGCGGTCGAGCCCGGAGAGCGTGTCCATCTTGGTCACCACCACCGAGGTCACGCCGTTGCGGATCGAGGCATACTCGAGCCCCACGAGATCGAGCCAGCCGCATCGCCGCGGCCTGCCCGTGGTGGCACCGAACTCCCCGCCCTTCTCTCTGACCCTGCTCTGATAAGGCTCCTCCATCTCGGTGGGCATGGGCCCCTCTCCCACCCGGGTCACGTAGGCCTTGAGCACACCCACCACCCTGGAGACCGCCGACGGCCGAAGCCCGCAGCCTGAGGCCAGCCCGTGCACCCCGGTGTTGCTGGAGGTCACAAAGGGGTAAGTCCCGTGGTCGACATCCAGGAGGAAACCCTGCGCGCCTTCCAGGACCACCTGCTTGCCTGCCGCGACCGCGCGATCGAGAATAACATCGACGTCACCGGCGATCTCTCCGGCAAGCCCGAGGTGAGCCGCGCAATAGGCGCGAGCTTCCTCCACGTCGAAGGCCTGCCCCGCGCCCGGCGCTGCGGGATGAGCCCGCGCCAGGGCCGCAAGCCGGGCGTCCAGAGAGGCCCGATTGACCAGATCGCCGACCCTGAGGCCCACCCTCGCGCACTTGTCGCTGTAACACGGCCCGATGCCGCGCATGGTTGTCCCGATCCGCCCCGCGCCGCGCGAGGATTCCTCCCGGCGATCCGCGCTCTTGTGATAGGGCAGCACCACGTGCGCCCGGCGCGACACCACCAGCCTGCCTTCGGTCCTTATCCCGGCCCGGCCGAGCTCGCGGAGTTCGCTTGCCAGGGCGTCGAGGTCCACCACCACCCCGTTACCAATGAGGCAGGTCACGCCCTCCCGCAGGATTCCCGAGGGCACCAGGTGCAACACGAACTTGCGCCCATCGACGAAGACCGTGTGCCCGGCGTTGGCCCCGCCCTGGCATCTCACCACGAAGTCCGCGCCCTCCGAGAGGGCGTCCACTATCTTGCCCTTGCCCTCGTCACCCCATTGCAGCCCTACGATCGCGGTCACTCCCATCAGCGGGTCTCCTCCACGAGCGCCCGAGGCCGATCGCCGGTACGGCCGCCCTCGGGGTTGCGTCCCAGGCTACGCATTATACACCACCTGCCGCGCAGCAACAGCCCAAACCGAAGTCGGGTGTCCAAGATCAGCCGGATCGGAGCTCAGCCGGATCGAGGATCGGTCAGTTAGAAGGCGAGCGAAACCGGAGGTCAGTCAGACGGAACAGGCGCCGGCGGCCGGGGCCGTCGCCGAGGTTCAGGCATTGCCGCGCTTGCGCCTGGAGACAGAACGGCCCAGCGCGGGCTGATATCCCGGCGATACCACGAAGTCCCTGGTTATGACGCACTCCTTGATGTCCTTGGACGAAGGCAGATCGAACATCAGATCCAGCATCTTCTCTTCCAGGACCGACCGCAGGCCCCGCGCACCGGTGTTGAGCTTCAGGGCCTTGGCCGCGATGGCCTGGAGCGCATCAGGCTCGAAGGTCAGGCTGATGCCCTCGAGGTCGAACATCTTCTGGTACTGCCTGCTCAGGGCATTCTTGGGTTGGGTGAGAATCGAGACCAGCGCCGACTCGTCCAGCTCGTCCAGGGAACAGACCACCGGGAGCCTGCCCACCAGCTCCGGAATCAGCCCGTACTTCAAGAGATCGTCCGGCTCTATCAGTCTCAGGATCTCCCCGATCTTGCGGTCCTTCTTCTGCTTGACCTCGGCGCCGAACCCGATGGAACTGGACCTCAGCCGCCGCTCGACGATCTTGTCCAGGCCGTCGAACGAACCGCCGCATATGAACAGGATGTCCTTGGTGTTCACCTCTATGAAGCGCTGCTGCGGGTGCTTCCTGCCGCCCTGAGGCGGCACGTTGGCCAGGGTCCCCTCGAGGATCTTCAGCATCGCCTGCTGCACGCCCTCACCGGAGACGTCCCGGGTTATGGACGGGCTGTCCTGCTTGCGGGAGGTCTTGTCGATCTCGTCTATGTAGACGATGCCCTTCTCCGCGGCAGCCAGATTGTAGTCCGCGTTCTGCAAGAGCCGCGCCAGGATGTTCTCCACGTCCTCCCCGACGTAGCCGGCCTCGGTGAAGGCCGTGGCGTCCACTATGGCGAACGGCACCTTCAGCAGCCGCGCCAGGGTCTCGGCCAGCAGCGTCTTGCCTGTTCCCGTCGGGCCCACCAGCAGGATGTTGCTCTTCTGGATCTCCACGCCGTCCTTGGCCGGCGGCGACATCACCCGCTTGTAGTGATTGTAGACCGCGACCGACAGTATCTTCTTGGCGCGGTCCTGGCCTATCACGTAGTCGTCGAGGAAACCCTTGATCTCCACCGGTTTGGGCAGATCGCGCGGCCCGGTTGTCTTCTCGGCCTTGACGTCGTCCTCGATGATGGTGCTGCACAGCCTGATGCAGTCCCCGCAGATGTAGACGTTCTGGCCTGAAACCAGCCTGGAGACTTCCTCCTTGCCGCGCCCGCAGAAGGAGCAGGCTATGTCACCGCGCACTCCGACTTTGCGTTTCAATCCCTCTCCCCGCTATGTCTTCTTGTAGATCACTTCGTCGATGATGCCGTACTCTTTGGCCTCCTCGGCCGACATGAAGAAGTTGCGATCGGTGTCCCTGATGATGCGGTCGATCGGCTGGCCGGTGTGGCCCGACAGGATCTCGTTCAGCCGATCTCTCATGGTCACGATCTCCCTGGTGTAGATCTCGATGTCGGTGGCCTGTCCCTGGCTGCCGCCCAGGGGCTGATGAATCATCACCCGCGCGTGAGGCAGCGCCGAGCGCTTGCCCTTGGTGCCCGCAGCCAAGAGGAGCGCGGCCAGGCTCGCGGCCTGTCCCATGCAGATGGTGGCCACGTCAGGCTTTATGTACTGAATGGTATCGTAGATCGCCAGGCCCGCCGGCAGGACCCCGCCCGGCGAGTTGATGTAGAGGTAGATGTCCTTGTCGGGATCCTCGGCCTCGAGGAAGAGCATCTGGGCTATGGTGAGATTGACAACGTTCTCGTCGATGGGATTGCCTATGAAGATGATCCTGTCCTTGAGGAGCCGCGAGAATATGTCGTAGGCTCTCTCTCCCCGTCCTGTCTGCTCAACAACGATTGGCACAAGCCCCATGAGTCTCCTCCTCAATGGCAGGGTTACCCTTGAAGATCAGCCTTCTGGTAAAGAAAATCAAGCACCTTGTTTCTGACGATGTCGCGCCGCCATCGGGTGGGTTCGTCAGACTTGGCAGCGCGCGAACGCGCCTCCTCAACGGGGATTCCGGCGCGAACCGCGATTGCTGAGAGGATCTCCTCAATCTCCTCATCCTTGGCGACGATGCTTTCCCTCTTTGCTATTTCGTCAACAATGAACTGCTCCTTGACTAGATTGACCGCCAGCGGCCTCATGCGCTCTTCGATCTCGCTGAGCCGCGCGTCCGTCTGGTCCTTGTCGGCTCCGCCGCGGGCCTCGAACTCCTCCCTGTAGGACTTCACCAGCGACTCCAGGGCCATGCGCACCAGGCCGTCGGGAACCTCGAAGAGGCTCTGATCTATCACCTTCCTCAAGATCTCGCGTTTGGCCTTGGAGACAGCCTCCTCTTGGGCGGAGCGCTCGAGGCCCTCCTTTATCCTGCGCCTGAGTTCCTCCACCGATTCGGTCTTGAACGCCTTGGCGAACTCGTCGTTGAGCTCGGGCAGGATCTTTCTGGCCACCTGCTTGACCTCCATGCCGAACTTCACCGACTTGCCTCTCATGCCCTCGTCCGGGAAATCCTCGGGGTAGACCACGTCGATGGTCTTGGTTTCGCCGGCCTTGGTTCCCACCAGGCCCTGCTCGAATTCCTTCACAAGCTTCCCCGACCCTATCTCCACCGGGTAGTTGGCGACGCGGCTGCCCTTGACCGGCCCGCCGTCCTCGCCCACACGCCAGTAGTCCATCACCGCCACCAGATCCGGCCCGACCTCGCCGTCGACCTTCTCGAAGCGGGCCATCCGCTCGCGAAGAGCGCCCAACTCGCGCTCGACGTGGTCGTCACCTATGGCCACGGTCTCCTTCTTGACCGCGACGCCGGTATACGGCTTGATCTCAATCTTGGGAAACAGCTCGATCGATATCTGGAAGGAAAGCGGGCCTGCCTTGGTGTCGTAGTTGAGATCGCTGATCTGGGCGGGCAGCACCGGCCTCAGAGCTTCCTTCTCCAGGGCCTGCTCGTAGGCCTCGGGAATCAGCCTGTCTATGGCCTCCTTGCGTGCGGTTTCGGCAAAGCGCGCCCGCACCAGGTCGGCCGGCGCCTTTCCCTTTCGAAACCCGGGCAGGGCAACGTCCCGCCGTATTCCCTGGATGATGGTCTCGATCTCGGCCTGCACGCGCTCGCGCGGCACCTCGAACTCCAGGATGCGCTTGAGCTCGCCCGGGCTCTTGACCTGCTTCAGATAGTCTGCACCACCGTTCCCCATAGATGCCATGGCTCCTTACTTGGTGCGAGAGGGGGGAGTTGAACCCCCACGAGTCGCCTCACTGGATCCTAAGTCCAGCGCGTCTGCCAATTCCGCCACTCTCGCGCGGGTTGACGAAGACTGCAATCTTCCCAATATTAGCGGCCTCGCCGGAAGGAAGCAAGGGGAAAGGGGTAAGCGCTACTCTTCCAGACTTGCGACGACGGTGTCCACCACCCGCTTCCAGGTGAACTGCTCGCGGGCCCGCCTTCGGCCGGCCTCTCCCAGCCGCGCGGCCAGGTCGCGATCCGAGAGGATGCGCGTCACCGCCCGGGCCACGTCCTGCGGGTCGGCGGGATCTACCAGCAGCCCGGTCTCGCCGTCGGCCACGGCGTCGGGAACGCCGCCCGAGCGGCCGCCCACAACCGGGCGGCCCAACGCGCCGGCCTCCAAGAATACGATGCCGAAGCCCTCGACGCTGGACTCCTCCACTCTGCTTATCATCGCGAAGACGTCGCACGCCCTGAAGAGGGCGACGATGTCCGGCCTGGGAAGGTCGCCGGTGAAGACAACCCGGTCGCCGACACCCAGCCGGTCGCTCAGGGCAACCAGCCGGGAGCGCATCACGCCCTCGCCGGCCACGACGTAGATCGCGTCAGGCACCTCGCTCAGTATCGAGGGCAGCGCCCTGATCACCGTGTCGTGGCCCTTGTGTATGTCCAGCCTGGCAACGGTGAGAATCACCCGCTTGCCCCGAAGACCGAAACGGTCCGCCACCGCCGCGACGTCCACCTCGATGTCCAAATCGCCGGTGTCCACGCCGTTGTGGATCACGGCGAGCTTGGACGGGGAGAGGCCGGCCTTGACCAGCATGCCTCGGGTGAACTCGCTCACGGCGAAGACCCGGTCGGCGCCGGCGATGGCGGCAATCTGAAACCGCCTGCCCAGCGCCTTGACCCGCCTTCTTGCGCCGCGCCCGCCGTAGACCACCTCGTGGGCGTGTATGACCACCACCCAGCGGAACGCGACCGCGATCCTCACCAGACCGAGGACCAGCGCGCAGGGATGAGAAGTCGCGGCGTAGACCAGGCCAACCCGGCGCCGCACGACCAGCCAGGCGCACGCGACGGCGTAGCAGGCCAGATCGATGATCGGGACCCGGGGGACCCGAAAGGTGTCGAAGCCCTGGTCCCGGTCGAACCGGTCCGCCCCACACACCCACGGCGCCAGGACGGTGACCTCGGCTCCCGCCTCGGCGAAGCCGCGAGCGATCCTGTAAGCGTGCTCGGCGATGCCTCCGGGCTGGGGCTTGTAGTCCACGCTGAAGACCAGGACGTTGGGAAGCCGCCCGGCGCGCGCATGCCCCGGCATCGGCCCCGCGCGCCCGGCGAGGAAGTCCAGCCCGCCCCTCAGGGCGGCCCCCAGCTCGGCCCACCTGCGTTGGAGCAGGTTGTTTAGGACGCCGTATCTCAGGCCGAAGACCAGGGCGACGGGAAGCCAAGCGGCGTGGTTCTTGAGCACGAACCGCAGGCGGTTGCGGGCGAAGTAGTACGACGCGGGCACCGACTTGGCCTGGCTTGACAGCCGCCCTTCCTTGTGCCGGACTCTGGAGGCGGGAACAAGCACCGCCCGTCGGCCGGCGCGGGCGGCGCGGGCAAACCAGTCGGTGTCCTCGAAGTAGAGGAAGTAGGACGGGTCCAGCCTGCCCACCTCGGCAAACGCGTCGGCGCCGACCAGCATGGCGCACCCGGGAAGGTACGAGACCTCGAAGGGCTCCCGCCCAAGCCGGTCCGCGGCGTCACCCTGGTGGTTGCCCCTGGCCCAACCTCTGCGGGCAAAGACCGTGCCGCCCGCGTGCCACACGGTGTTGTCGCAATCGTGGGCCACGACCACGGGACCGGCCGCGGCCACGCCGGGGGCGCCGGCGGCATCAACCAGGGGCGCGAGGAAGTCCGGTTCGACCACTACGTCGGAATTGACCAGCAGCACGTAGGCTGCCCTCCGCGCCAGCGCGACATCAATCCCCAGGTTGTGGCCTCCGGCAAAGCCGAGATTCTCGGCGCCGGCCACTATGGTCAGCGCGCGCGCCTTGAAGTCGCCGGGCCAAGGTCCCGCTTGCTCTCTCTCCGCCGGAGCCCGGACTCGCCCGTCCGGGCCGACCGTGGTCTCGGTGACCGAGACCGGCGCGCGGCCGGCCTCGATCCCACCCGAAGCCCAGGCCCGGGCCGAGGCCAGCGAACCGTCGTCGGAGGCGTTGTCCACCAGCACCACGTCGAAATTGGGATAGCGGTTGCTGAAGATGCTCTCGAGGCATTCCACAAGATCGTCGGCACGGTTGTGATTCAGCACCACGATGGACACCGCGGGCAGGGCGCGTGACGCGCCGGTGGGCTCGCCTGTCACCGTCGCTCCAGTGCCGCAGGGCCTTGCGCCGCGCCGGCCGGGCGCTTCCCGAGGAGTTCCAGGTAGACCTCGGTGAGTCCGAGCGCCGCCTCACCGATGGAGAAGCGCTCGGTTACGGTCTTTCTCGCCCTCTCCCCCATCGCCCGGGCCTCCTGGCGATCGTCAAGCAGCCGGCCGATCGCCCGCGCCAGTCCCCCCACATCCCCCGGGCGCACCAGCAGTCCGTTGCGCCCGTCGGTCACGGTCTCGGTGATCCCTCCCACCGCGAAGGCCACCACCGGCTTCGCCGTCGCTCCCGCTTCCAGGGCGACGATGCCAAGGCCCTCCCGTTTGGAGGGAAGGGCGAGCACATCCACTGTCTCCAGGAACGCCCGAGCATCCTCGATCTCCCCCACGAACTCAAACCTGTCGGCGACACCCAGGCGCGCCAGGCGCCGTCGGACTCGGGCAAGATAGGCGTGGTCGCGGGCCGTGAGCGGCGTCCCGGCGACCACAACCCGGGCGCCCGGCCTGCCCGCCAGCAAAAGCGGCGCGCATTCCGCGAGATACGCCAGGCCCTTCTCCTCGCTGATCCTGCCGAGATAGCCCACCCGGGCGGCAGCCGGGCCGCCCGCGCCAGCGCCCGCGCCCGTCCGGTTACCC
>JBAQHK010000079.1:0-9669 GCA_049288275.1 bacterium
AGCCACCGAGGTCGGCGGATGCGCTCGGCCCGGTCGGGCGCTGCGGAAAACCCGGGACACCATACTCATTTCCGTGAAACTAGTATGATGTCCCTAGTTTCCAACCTAGTCCAGGACCCGCCGGCCGTGGACCGCCACCGGTTGACAAACCTGGCGCGCTCCACCAGAGTAGGGTGAGGCCCGTGACGCGGACACGTGACGTAGCAAAGGAGCGCTCCTAGATTGCCCGAGCTTGTTGAATACCCGGCCACCGAGGCCTTCCCCGAGCGACGGGTCTTCCCCGATCACAAGAAGGGCGGCTACGCCGAGGTCTGGTACCTGGCCTATCCCGCGGTCTTGACCATGCTATCCCAGACCCTGATGAGCTTCGTGGACGCGGTGATGGTGGGCCGCCTGGGGGCAGCCCAGCTTGCCGGGGCGGGTCTTGCGGGTACCCTGGTCT
Source organism: bacterium (assembly GCA_049288275.1). Taxonomy (GTDB): domain Bacteria; phylum Arandabacterota; class Arandabacteria; order Arandabacterales; family Arandabacteraceae; genus JBAQHK01. The sequence continues at coordinate 443 of JBAQHK010000079.1, forward strand.
GGGGGCTCTTCTCCTTCTTCAACGGCCTGGTCAACGGGGTCAACACCTTCGTCGCCCAGGACTTCGGCGCCAAGCGTTATGAAAACATAGGCAAGATGACCTGGCAGGGCATCTACCTTGCCGTCTTCTCGGGGGTGGTGCTGGCGGCAATGAGCATTTATAGTGCGGGGTTCTTCAGGCTGCTGGGGCCGGGCCCCGAGGTCCAGGCGGTGGGCGTGCCCTTCCTTCGGGTCCGCCTCTTGGGCGGCGGCTTCATGGTTTCCTGGATGTGCTTCTCGTCCTTCCTCAGGGGCCTCGGGGACACCCGGACCCCGCTCAAGGTCGCCGTGACCGCCAACATCATAAACCTCTTCCTCAACTGGTGCCTGATCTTCGGCAAGCTGGGCTTCCCGCGACTCGGTCCCACCGGCTCGGCCCTGGCGACCCTGATCGCCACCGGCTTCGGAGCCGGCATGTTCCTCGCGGTCTTCTTGTCCAAGCGAAACGCCGAGCGGTACGCCACTCGATCCGCCTGGCGGCTGGACCTCGGTGCCCTGAGAAGGCTGGCACGGGTGAGCCTGCCTATGGGCGTTCAGTGGACGTTGGACATGTTCAGCTTCATCGTCTTCTCGGCCCTGATCGGCCGAATCAGCACAATCGGCCTGGCCGCGAGCGAATCCGCTCTGAGGCTGATGTCGCTTTCCTTCATGCCGGTCTTCGGCGTGTCGATCGCCTCCACGACGCTGGTGGGCCAGTACATCGGATCGCGGGAGATCAACTGCGCCGTGCGAAGCGGCAATACGGCCCTCAAGATGGGTCTCGCATACAGCACTTTCATAGGCCTGGTGTTCATGATCTTTCCCGGCCAGTTGGTGTCCCTCATCAATTCCGATCCGGAGGTCATAAGAACCGGGGCGCAGATCTTGAGGCTGGCCGCGATCTTCCAGTTCTTCGACGGCGTCGGCATCGTGTCAAGCGGCAGTCTTCGGGGAGCGGGAGACACCATGTGGACCATGACGGTGATGGTCTCCTACGCCTGGCTGATCTTCGTCCCCCTGGCCTACGTCGGCGGCTTCCTGCTCCACGGCGGAGCGGTCGGCGCTTGGGCAGGCGCCACTGTTTACATAATCGGCCTCGGCATAACCTTCTACCTCAGGTTCCGCAGCGGCAGGTGGCAGCGGATTAAGATATAGCCACCCCCGGCTCAATCGCGTATGATGTCCCCATGCCAAGCCAGCAAGGCGGCGCAGCCGCGACTGTAGTCTTTGTCGCCCACGACACGGGCTTCATCGGGGGCGCCGAGCGCCAGCTCTTGGAGCTCTTCGTGGGTCTCGACAGGCGGCGGTTCCGACCGGTGCTGGTGTGCCTGGAACCGGGCGGCCCCGTGGCGCGTCGCGCAGGCGAGATCGGCGTCGAGGTTCATCACATCCGCCGCGCCTGGAGATGGGATCTCTCGGTTGCTTGGAAGATCAGGGATCTCCTAAAGAGGGAGCGCGCGCCCATAGTCCACGGATATCTGGGCCTTCCCGGACTCTACGGCGCTCTCGGGGGCAAGCTTGCCGGCGCCCGGGTGATAGCCACCATCAGGATCGCCGGACCGCGCCCCAAGCTAAGCGAGGCAAGCGAACGCCTGGCCTTCCTGGTGGCCGACGCCATAATCGCCAACTCCAAGGCCGGCGCGGACTACTACTTCCGGCACTTTCCGGGCAGGGGCAAGACGCGGATCATCTACAACGGATACGTACTGGGGGACTTTCGGAGCGCAGCGACCAAGTCGCGAAGCGAGCTGGGCCTGCCCGAGCGCGGACCGCTGGTGGGGCACGTGGCCAATCTGACCTTCCTCAAGGACTACCCGACTTTCCTCGCGGCCCTGGCCAGGGTCTTCGCCGAGGACCCGGAGGCCCGCGGGGTCATAGTGGGCGGTGGAGACAAGCGCCGGGACTACGAGGAGATCGCTCGCAGCCTGGGGGTCGCCGACCGGACGGCTTTTCTCGGCCCCAGGAGCGACGTCCTCGACCTGGTCCGCCACTTCGACGTTTGCGTGCTCGCCTCGCACGGCAGGTACAGCGAGGGCCTCTCCAACAGCGTCGCCGAATACATGGGCCTGGGAAAGCCCGTCGTGGCCACGGCGGTCGGCGGCAATCTGGAGTTGGTCCGGGACGGCGTGACCGGCTATCTCACCCCACCCGGCGAGCCCGAGCCCATGGCTGAGAAGATCGTTAAACTACTCAGAGAGCCCGACCTCAGGAAAGCGATGGGCGCGGGCGGCAGGCAGTTCTTCGAGGAGAACCTGACTTTGGAGAAGATGGTCGCCGAAACCGAGAAGGTCTACCAGAGCCTCTTGAAGGAGCCAGCCGGATGAGACGCAGCGATTTCAGATCGTCCTCAGGCGCGACACCGCCGCAGTCGCAGCAGGAGACCTATCTTCACACCCAGATAGGCTGGCCGATCGTGATCCCGGTCGAGATCGGCAGCCTGGTGTGCCTATACGTTGCGCTTACCCTCCACTCCGCGGCCGGCTGGATAACCTTTGCCCTTCTGAGCCTCGCCACCACCTTCCTCTTCGGGCTCACCGTGGTGGGCACGCCGGAGATCCTCGCGATCCGGTTCGGAGTGGGCCTTGTGAAGAAGACCTTCAAGATGGCCGAGATAGCCTCGGCCCAGCGCATCACCACGTCCATCTGGAACGGCTGGGGCATAAGGCTGATGCTCGACGGCACGTGGCTCTTCAACGTCTCGGGTTTTGGCGCCGTCAAGCTCAGGATGCTCAACGGCAGGTCCTACGCCATAGGCACCGACGAGCCCGACAAGCTCTTGGCCTTCATCGAGAGAGCGCGCCGAGCTAGAACTTGACCTCCGGCACCTTGTCCGCGCCCGGGGCTGCCTCGAAGTAAGGCATGGGCTCGGTAAGACCGCGGCGCTTGGCGAAGAACTTGCCGAAGACCTCCCTAATGTAGGTGTTGAAGGCGCGCACCGAGTCGTTGTAGCGCACCCGCTCGGTGGCTATGCGGTTCTCGGTGCCCTCGAGCTCCGCCATCAGGGTCTGGAAGTTCATCACCGCCTTGAGATCCGGGTAATTCTCGACAACCACCATCAGCCTGCCCAGAGCGGAATCCATGGCGCGCGCGTTGTCTATCTTCTGCTGAACCGTGCCGGCCTGACCCCACTGGCTCCTCAGCCGCGTTATCTCCTCCAGCAGGTCCTTCTCGTAGGTCATGTAGCCGGACACCGTGTTCACCAGATTGGGAATCAGATCGTTCCTGCGCTGAAGCATGGTCTCCACCTGGGCCCATTTCTCGTTGACGGTCTCGTGGAGCCTGACCACCTTGTTGAGCCCGCCGACGTACCAGGCCACCACTCCCAGCACCACAGCCACTATCACCACTAAGCCGATCCATGCCCCTGCGGACTTCATCATGCCACCTCCGGAGATTGATTCTGCCACATGCCATCGGTCATTGCGCGACTACCATCCCCCGCCGGCGCCGGCCCCTCCGCAGGAACCCCCGCCGAAGCCTCCGAACCCTCCGCCAAAACCCCCGCCGGTGTTTCCGAATCCTCCGGTCCAGAAGCCCCCTCCCCATCGCCCTCCCCTCTTATATCCGAAGCGAGCCGCAAACGCCACGACCACTACCGCGACCACGAAGAGCACGACCCCGAGCCCCAGGAGCATGCGGAGCGGCGACACCTGCTCCCCCGGCTCCCCGCGACGCGCCCCGGTCGCGAGCACCAGATCCCGGGGAAGCGAGTCCCCGTAGGCGTAGGTCTGGCCCTGCTCTTTGAAGATGTCGGCGGCAAGCATGCTGACCGCGGTGACCAACGCCTGGTCGTACTTGCCCGCTCGGAATCCCGGCACCAGTACCTCGCGATAGACCCGGTGAGCCTCGGCGTCGGGAACCGCGCCTTCGAGCCCGTAGCCCGGCTTGATCCACATCTTGCGGTCGTCCACAGCGACCAGGACCAGCACACCGTTGTCCTTGCCCCGCTCGCCTATCCCCCACTCCATGAAGAGGCGGACGGCGTAGGGCTCTATTTCTTCGCCGCCGGTGGTCCGTATCGTGACCACCGCGATCTCCGCGCCGGTCCTGACCTTCACGTCTTCGGCTATTGCGGACATGGCCTCTTCCGCGCGCGAGGAGACCAGACCGGCGAAGTCATTGACGTGGCCGGTCGGACTGGGCAGGCTGGGTCGCTTGCCGCCGGCGACGAGATCCAGCGCGCCGACCAGGAGCGATGCCGAGAGCGCGACGACGATCAGGATGGGTTTCAAGGACCTGGGCGCAGGCATCGGCCTAGGCCCGATCCAGGTGGCCGGTCAAGGCCTCGAGGGCATCGAGATACTCCGCCAGAACCCTGTGGGAATCTCTGCCCAGGATCTTCTCGTCTCCGGCCTTGTCTCTCAGTACCGCAACCAGGATTCCCAGGTCCATGCCCAGCAGCCGCCCGGCAGCCTCGACGATCCCGACCTTTCGTTCGGGCGCCTCGGCGCCCTTGAGCTTCAAGACCGCCCTCAGGACCGGAACGATCGAGGTCGCCGAGGCGTGGAGCACCTGCTCGGGGCCGCGGCGGGCCAGCCCTATCTCCAGATACGCCTGGCGCGTCCTCAGGCAGGCCACCCTGAGCCTGGACTCGCACTCAAGTCTCAAGTGCTCGCCGGAGATCGCAAGGCCGCCGAAGAAGTCATCGCCCACCAGCACCGCCTGGGTCTGGGCGATCTCCAGGTACTCGATAGGAAAAACATCGAGAGACGCCTCCAGGTACTCCGGGGTCACCACCAGCGGCGGGACGATTCGCTTCCTGGCCCCGCTCTTGACCACGCCGAGCAGCGGCCGCAGCGCGTCCGCGCGGAGAGAATCCAGCACCAGGACCAGATTGACGTTCGACCTGCCCGGCAGGAAGTCGGGCCCGGTCGCGCTGCCGTACGCCGAGATCGCTTTCACACGGGGACCCGCCAGCGTGAGGATCCTGCCGCAATAGGCCTCGGTCGCCGATCGCACCGATGGATGGAGGGCGTCAAGACTCTTGATTTCTGCCATGTTGGTTACCTCGCGTCGAAGGCCCGCCTGACCAGCCGGCCCGTCAGGAGATGGCCGGGTTAAGCCCAAGAGCTCGCAGCAGCGTGTCCCGCACCTGGAAGAAGTCGGGCTTGCGCTCCTCGCTTACCGGCTCGGCGCGAGGGCAGTCTATGGTCAGGGGATTGACAAAGGCGCCGAACTTCTTGATGCGGAAATCAAGATGCGGCCCGGTGGCGAGCCCGGTCGATCCCACGTAGCCTATTACCTGGCCCTGGCTGACCTTGGCGCCGCGGCTCATGCCTCCACCGTAACCCGACAGATGGCCGTAGCAGGACGAGTAGACATTGTTGTGCCTGATCTCGACGTACTTGCCGAAGCCTCCGTACCAGCCGGCCTGGACCACGCGCCCGTCGCCTATGGAGACAATCGGCGTGCCGCTCGGCGCCGAGTAGTCCACACCATGGTGCGGACGATAGATCTTGAGTATGGGATGAAACCTGGCGTTGGAAAAGAAGCTCGAGATTCTCCTGTAGTTCAGGGGCGACTTGAGGAAGACGCGCCTTGCGGAGTTGCCGTCGTGGTCGTAGTACTCCGGCCCGTCCTCGTCCTCGAATCTGAAGACCGTGTGGTCCTTGCCTTCGTTTGAGTACCTGGCGCAGAGGATGTCCCCGATCTCCACCTCACCGCTGGGATAGCGAAGCTCCTCGTAGATGATGGTGAAGTCGTCGCCGACCCTGGGATCGGTGACGAAATCAATCTCCCAGGCGAAGACATCGGCGAGCTTGAGCGAAATCCGGGGATCCTCGCCCATGTCGGTGAAGGCGTCCCACAGACAGGACGTGAGCCTGCCATCAATCCGCCGCGTGACGCCGGCGGGCTCCACAACCCCCTGGTCCACCACGTAGCCTACGGAATCGGCGCGCACCTGGAAGAGGTACTTGAAGCCCTTCCTGTAAAGCAGCGACACAATGGTGCCGGTCTCATCCAGCGAGGCGACGTAGGAGTCTCCGGTGCCGCAGGCGCGCAGATTGAGCCGCCTGCCCAGAGCCGACAGGAGATTGACGGCCTTCGAGGCCGATATGCCCTCGGAGAGCAGCGACGCGTAGAGAGTCTCGCCGCGAGACAGCGTGTCCCCGACGCTGACCTCCCGCGTCTCGGGTCCGGCGGGGGCAGGGACCGGCTGGCTCACCACGGCGGGCTCCTGAGACCTCAGCACGAAGAGCATGGAGAGCCCGGCGCAGGCGAGCACCGCGGATTTCACTGCGTAGTACTTTAACCTTGGTCCCATATTCCAGAGCCTAGCTGATATAGCGAACCGGCTGGACTGCGAACCTACCGTGAACTTAGACGCCGAGAAATTTAAGACGACGCCCCGGAAAATTGCAAGCTCTAATTTGTGACGGCGAGCTTCCGGCTGGCCTTCCCCGACGGGCTCGCGGCCCGCAGGTAGTAGATCCCGTTGGCCACAAGCTTGCCGCGGGAGTCGGTGGCGTTCCACTCCGTCCGGTGCAGGCCACGCGGCACGTCGGCATCGACCAGAGTGCGTACCAGCCGCCCTTCCACAGTGAAGATGTCCATCCTGAGTCTGCCGGCCTCGGGCATCTCGTAGACGATCTCCGTTCGTCCGGCAAACGGATTGGGCGCGTTCTGCCGCAGGCGGAGCCCGCCGGCGCCTACCGGGGGAGTCGCGACATCGTCGGCCCGGTAGAGTCCGTATGAGCCCAGGGTGTCAACGTAAGCCACAATCCGGTGATGGCCGGCCTCCACATAGGAGTTGAGCAGTATCGCCTGCGAGCCGTCGATCCTAGCAAGGCACAGGCGCTCCGGCGCCGAGACCGTGTCATCGTAGGCCATCGATATCTCCACGAAATCCCTGAGCTCGATCTCGGAGGGAGTGATCTCGTAGGCCGAGATCACTCCGTAGGGACCGCCCTCCCGGCCGCGCACCAGCACGAAGGCGCTGTCCCGTCCGATCACCCGACCCGAGGCTCGTATCGACAGGCGGCCGTCGGCGCTCACGATCTCGCCGCCCTCGGCGCCTGAGACCGCCGAGGCGTAGGCTTCAAGCTGCGCGCTGCCGATGTTGCCGGCCGAGTCGGCGGCCTCAGCAGTGACCAACAAGAGCCCTCCCGCGGAGATCAGGTAGTGGCCCGAATAGGCCCTGCCCCCCACGCCCACCGGCTCCATCTCCACCGGGTAGTCACCCACCTCCACATGGAGACTGCTGTCAACAAGCCCCTCCGAGGCTCCCACCAGCACGTCGATCCGCCCCGTGGAGTCCGGGTCCTGCTCGATCGAAAGCGACAGATCGGGCGCGGTCATGTCGAACTGCTCCGTCACGCGAAGCCTGATCCCCAGGTCGCCCCCCGTGAATTCCACCCACGCCACACCGTCCCTGCTCACGTAGGACGTCTGAGGGGTCCTGGCAATCTTGTAATCGTAGGACAACGGGTAGGTGCTGGTAGCGTTCCTCAGCTTCACTACCACGTAGACGGCGTCTCCCGCTCGAAGCAGGGGCGCGCCCTCGAGGGCGACCGAGTGATAACCCATGCTTTCAAACGTGAGATCGAGCTTGCTCGCCAAGAGGTCGGACGTGGCGCCGCCGGAGAAGCTGTCGTAGATGTAGATGTCGGCGTCGACCACCGCGTCCACGGTCCAGAACTCCACGCGCTTGACCTTGAAGTCCCGCGCCGGGACGTACTTGCACATGCCCCAGGCAACGGTTTCCGAAGGATATCCGTAGTAGTAGGTCACGCCGGCCTCGTCATAATAGAACAGGGCCTCTTCCGGGTCCCAGTCCTGCCATTCGGAGACGTACGAGGCTCCCTGCCCGATGTTGGCCGACCCGTAGGCGATGGTCATGTAGCCACCCTCGGTCCCGTAGCCGCAGGGACCGCCCCACCCGGTGCCCCAGCTGTTCTTGGCTATCCACGCGCCCTTGCCGCCTATGTGGCTCAGGGAATCGTCCCAGCCCACTATGAGGACCGCGTGATTGACGGTGCCGATTCCGTCGAAGTAGAGAGTGTAGCCGCCGGTGTAGTTGAGGAACTGGTTGTACCAGGGATCGCCATGGCCCGCGTTTATCGCGGCAAAGAGCGGTCCCCTGGCCATGATGTGACTCTTGAGCTCCTCCGGGGAGGGAATCCAGCGTTCGGAGATCACCGTCCAGCCGAGCAGGGCTTTCACCGAAGGGCAGGTCTCGTTGCAGCCGGTCAGGTAGCCGGAGTAAGGGTCGCAAGTCTCCAAGACCGCGCCTCGCGTGGAAAGATGATTGGCGACCACCCAGTAGTTGCCGCCGACACACTTGTACTTGTTGGGCTCGCATTCCTTGATGTTGTTCTCGGAGAAGTCGAAGGAACCGCCGCCGTCGATCTGGATTCGAGACTCAAAGTTCCCCAGCCCAGCGAAGGCGTAGCAGGCGCCGCAGGAAATCCCCAGGTTCTGGTCCTGCACCCTGGTGATGACGCCGTGCTCTCGCCAGTCGAACCTCGCGGGAAGCGGCTCGAGAGTGCGCGGCGCGCGTGGGGCCACGTAGGGCAGCTCGAACTCGGGAGGCACGTAGCCTGTGCTGTAAGAAGTGGCGGAAGGGCCGCCGGGGGGCTCGCCGAGGGCAACCGACCACCACAGCAGCGATGCGATGATGATAGCGGCTCTCAGCCCTTGCGGCCTGGTCATCAAGTATGCTCCCCTCTGAGGACATGCCAACACTGAAGTTTACAAACTGCAGGCCGCGTTGGCAAGCGGTGGACGCCACCGATCTCAATTGCGATGACGGTGCGATGGTACCTATCTGGCGAGGACCAGTTTGGTGGTGTGCGCGCCCTTGGGGGCGACCAACCTGACGAAATACAGTCCTGGCGCCGCGCTCGCTCCCCGGTCGGTCGTTGCATCCCATCTGACGGAGTGCCGGCCGGCATCAAGGCGCTCGTCCACCAGCACCGCAACGCGCCTGCCGGTGACGTCGTAGACCTCGAGATCGACCCAGCCCGCCTTCTCCAGAGTAAATCCGATCCTGAAGTCGCCCGCGCCGGGATTGGGCTCGGGCGGGAGCAGGTGAGTGACGAGACCGCTCGGGCCGTCCGGCTGGCCCGGGCTCTCCGGCTCGCCGCCGCCGCCAAGTTGGTTGTTGAGCGAGTAGCCGCTGTCGGCAGCGGAATCGAAGTGCTCGCCGACTCTGCCGGTGTGAGCCGAGACGTAGAACTGTGTCCGGCAGCCGGGGCCGTCGCAGATCGT
>JBAQHK010000080.1:0-8146 GCA_049288275.1 bacterium
GAGGTGGTGGAGTCGCCCGGCGGGCCGGCCCGCGTTGTCGCAGACAAGGGTATCGACGAGGTGGAGTTCTTCATAAGGACCAACAAGGGCGAGGACCTCTTGCCTTTGAGGCGAATAGCCTCGGGAGGAGAGGTTTCCAGGGTGATGCTCGCTCTGAAGCGGATCCTGGCCGATGCCGACCGGGTGGGTACGCTGGTCTTCGACGAGATAGACGCGGGGATCGGAGGAAGCATATCCGACGTGGTGGCGGCGAAACTCTCGGAAGTTGCCAGGCTTCGCCAGGTGATATGCATCACCCACCTGGCCCAGATCGCCGCCGCGGCTGAGGCTCACCTTGCGGTGGAGAAGGTCGCGGCGGGAGGCAGAACAATCACAAGGGTGATCGAGGTCGACGGCGAGCGGCGGGTGCAGGAGCTGGCTCGGATGATTGCGGGGGCAAAGCCCTCGAAGTCGGCGCTGGCTCACGCCGAGGGAATGCTCAAGCCGGCGCGCCAGAGATGACATCAAGGACGGATGAAAGGAAGGGCAATGGCGTCTAAGGTCTACTTCACCGGCATGCGTTCGGATTTCGATTCCAATCTGCTCGAGCGGCTGGACAAGATGATCGCCCGGGCCGGGCTGTTGGGGATAGCGACGGAGAACGACATCCTGGCCGTGAAGCTCCACTTCGGAGAGAAGGGCTCCACGGCTTCCCTGAGGCCGGCCTATGTCAGGACCGTGGTGGACGCCATGGCCAAGATGGGCTCGCGGATCTTCCTGACGGACACCAACACTCTGTACGTGGGAAGCCGCTCGGACAGCGTGCGCCATCTGGTGACCGCTTCCCGGCACGGCTTCTCCTATGGGTCGATGGGAGTGCCGGTGATCATCGCCGATGGCTTGAAGGGCACCAATCACGAGGTGGTCGAGGTCAAGGGCAAGCACTTCAAGCACGTGAAGATCGCCGCGGACATCTCACGTGCGGACTCGCTCTTGGTCCTGACCCACGTCAAGGGTCACGAGCTCACCGGGGTTGGTGGGGCCCTCAAGAACCTGGGGATGGGTTGCGCAAGCCGGGCAGGAAAGCTCGCCATGCACTCGGACGTGCGGCCCTACGTGAGCGACAAGTGCGTGGGCTGCGCCAAGTGCATCGAGTGGTGCCCTGTCTCGGCCATCCAAATGAAGGCCGAGCGCGCTTCGATCGATACCGCGACATGCATCGGCTGCGCCGAGTGCATCGTGGTCTGCCCCTCCAAGGCCATCAAGTTCGAATGGAGCGAATCCGCGGTGGCGGTTCAGGAGAAGATCGCCGAGCATGCCGCCGGGGTGCTTGCCCGAAAGCGCGGCAAGGCGGGTTACGTTAATTTCCTGGTGGACATCGCCCCGCAGTGTGATTGCTATCCGTTCTCGGATGCCAGCGTGGTGCCGGACATCGGCATCCTGGCCTCGCTGGACCCCGTCGCGATCGACAAGGCCTCGGTGGATCTCATAAACGGTCAGCCCGGAGTTCCCGGTACCGCTCTCAAGGCCTGCGAGCCCGGCGCAGACAAGCTGCGCAGCCTCTATCCCGAACTGGACTGGACGGCGCAGATACGGCATGCCGAAGAGATGGGCCTTGGCTCCAGCGTGTACGAGTTGGTCAAGGTGTAGGCCTGGAGTCCCCGACCCCGCGAGGTACTTCCTTCACAAGCCGGGGATGGAGTGGTACACCACGTGGACTTGAACCGGAACCAGGCCGTTCCTACTTACGAGGTCGGCAGCGCTTCCTGATCAGTCGGACCGTGATAGGGAGGTTAGCTGCGGACGCGATTGCGATGAACAACACGATGAGCACCCAGTTCGGGATCCTGGCGGACGTGCCGGCGAGGCCCAGAAGATAGAAGCGCGGGGTCCGGGCAACGAGAATGGCAAGGAGATATTTCCGCATAGGATACCTGGCAATCACAGCAAGAAACCGGAACGGGACGAAAGGCATGGGCGTGAAGGCTGCTATGCACAGCGCCGCGAAGGGCGCCTTGCGGTACAGGGCCACCAACTTCTGGACGGTACGGCCCTGGATGGCTTTCTGGACGCCCTTGATGTCGGCCACGTGCTTGAACGACGTGTAGTTGATTGTCTCTACCAGCAGCGTGCCCGCGATCAAGACCATCGAGAGTCTGAAGGGTTCGGTGAATCTGGCGAAGTAGAGGATCGCCGGCTCCAGGGGCACGGTGGGTATGATGAACTGGGAAGGAAGGCAGTACAGGAAGAGATACCACAGGTTGCCGCTATTGCGCGCCGAGTCAGAGACGACCCACCAGATCAAGAGCGCCGCAACGAAGGAAACCTCTACGACAACGAGGAGCGTCCTCAGCCCGGTGGCTGACGGTCTCGGCTGTTGTGCCGCCAGCTCTTGAACCTCGGCCTCGCCTATCGCTTCCCGGTCGGTGGTGGCGTTCTCCATTTCAGCTGAGGCACTCCATCACTTGCGCCATTGGCCGATGTTGTCGGACATCTGATACTTGATGGGCCGCTCAGTGCCTGCTCTAATACTGGTGTAGCAGTCAACGCACGTGTTGGACTTGACAAACTTGTCCCTCACCTCCTGCAGCGTGCGATACTGGCGCATGATCAGACCGCACGGAGAGAAGGTACCGTCGGGATTCACGATGCAGAACCGCACGCCGGCGCGGCAGTCGGCCAATTGACCATTCTCGAAGTACTCAATCATCCTGCGGAACACGTACTCCGACGTGCGAACCACACCGTTCTTCTTTCGGAAAGCGACCACGTAGTCGACCATTCGCCTGAATTCGGGCATGTCCTCTTTCCGAAGCATGTAGTCCTTGTTCTTGGTCCGCAGCCAGGTGTAGCTGCTGAAGTTGAGGGGCACACCCCACGCCTGAGCACGCTCGATCAGACCAGGGATGTCTCTGAAATTGTCTCGCTGGATGACGCAGGAAAGCGTTACGCCGCGGTTGCCGGTGCCGTCAAGATCGCGCGCAAAGGCCTCGATTCTCGCGTAGAGCCCCTGAATGCCGCGAAACGCGTCGTGGCGCTGATCAGGGTAATCGAAGGAAATCGAGAACTCATCGACGCCGGCTCGACGGAGCGACATGTAGCGCTCCTTTGAGAGGAGCCAACCGTTTGTTGTAAGGGCAATGATCGGTGGCCCGTTGGGTTGCCGGATGGAGCCGACTATGTCCTCGAGGTCATCGCGAAGCAGCGGCTCACCGCCGGATACCAGAGTAACCACGGGCTTGAGCTGCCGCGCCAGACTGGCGTAGGTTCTTGCATCGACACGCTTCTCCTCAGGAGGTTCACCTCCAAGATGACAGTGCTTGCAGCGGGCGTTGCAGGCGTGAGTGACTTCAAAGGAAACGCAGAGAGGTCTCGTTGTGAGAAGATTCAACGCCCCACGACCGGCGAGAGAAAGCGCTCGGTTCGGTTTCAGACGCATGAGAGCCTTTCCTCCTCCATGTCCTCTGTCTCGAGTGGCACGGGGGACTCTCGCTTTCGATAGAGGCGCCAGATGGAGTAGATCTTGACGCCAATCAAGCCGGCTGCGAGAGCGGTTGCCACGACCCACAGCGACGGGAAGAAGGCGAGGAGCGCCACCACAGCCACCGAGTTGACGGCCTTGCCCGTCCTGCCGAAGTTCAGGGCGAAGACCGTGCGGTCAACCTTGTAGAAGTGATTCGGCGAGATCAGCGAGAACTTGGTGAACTGGTTGGTCAAGTAGAAGTCGACGAACGCGAAATCAAGCAGGAAGACAGCAATCGGTATGAAGAGCGCCGGGTGGAAGAACATGAAGTTCACACAGAAGAATGTGGTTTCGATGCGATCAGATATGATGTCGATCTCGGCGCCATATATGGTCTCCTGCTTGAGCTTGCGGGCAACGTACCCGTCAGCAACATCGGCCACCCAGTGGATGACGATCCCGATGTAGTTGTAGAGCTCACGCTTCTCAACGAGCGCGAGTATGAAGAAGGTGAGGCAAAGCACCAGCCGCGCGTAGGTGAGTAGGTTTGCCTCGCTGTGGAAGCTCTTGGGATCACGCGGCCGACCGAATCTGATCTTCAGCCCCTCCTTGCCGACGAAGCCTGACACGCGGCAATGCACAATGATACTGCCCGAGTCTAGGCAGGGCAAGGCTACTGTCAACACGAAACTTGAGGCTCTTGCTGGGTTCCCATACCTGCACTTGGCGACGACCGTCTCGGACTGACGGTTGAGCCCGCGTGCTTCCCTGACGCTTGTTGGGAGGCAGCCTATCTCTCGTCGCGATCTTGAGGGCTACCTGCCTCAGGAGGGAGCTCCGCAAGCACCGATAGGCCGAGCGGAATGACCTCGGCCTCGGGCTCGAGTGACAACACCACTTCCCGGAATCCCACGTCGAACCTCTCCTGGGTCTCCTCGGTGCGGAAGTCGCGCCGGGTCAGATACTGCGACTGGCGGAGCACTGTTCCGGTACCAAGGTAGGCGCCGGTCTCTGAGTCATACAGCTTGTAAGCAGTCCCCGCGCGGATGCGAGTCATCCAGAAGGACTCGACATACAATCTGACCCAAAGCTCCTCAGACCCGAGCACGATGCGGTTGCTCTGCCCGGCTTCTAGAGTCTCGCCCAGCCGAATGTCCAACTTGTAGACGATCCCGTCGATTGGCGACCTGAGTTCCATCTGGTCGAGGCGCGTCCTGGCCAGATCGGCCTGGCGCGCAGCGGCGCCAACTCGCGCCGAATCCAGTTGTGCCTTAAGCAGGGCCTGCGTGTAAGCCGACTCGGAGCTCACGCTGTCGGCGTAGAGGCTTTCCTGCCTTACGAGGTCGTCCGTGCTTATGGCCAGGTTTCTCCGCGCGGATTCCAGATCCGCCAGCGCCACGGCCAGTTGGGCTCTCTCGACGGCGTCATCGAGTCGGCACAGCACCTGGCCGGATGTGACAGTGTCACCCTCGGCAACCAGGAGGGCCGTGACCCGGCCCGGCGCGATGGGGCTCACGTAGACCTCCCGACCGGCGGGTTCGACCACCCCATAGACCTTGGCCGGAGAGGCGTCAAGGGCCGGGGGAGTTGCAGCCTCCGGAACCGCCGAGACCTTGACGAAGGTGTAGCCGATGAACGCTACGGCGCAAGCTGTCAGCGCAATCAGACCGTAGACTGCGAGGCGCTTCCTCATACGGTGGGTGTCCTCCAAGTTGGTTTGCTTGACGTGGGTGTCAGGTTAACCTCGCGTGTCACGCGTGTCATAGGTTATCACTCCATCCTCGATCTTGATCAGACGTTCGGCGTAGGGGAAGACCCTGGGGTCGTGGGTGACCAGCACCACGCTCCGCTCCTCGTCCTTGGACAGGCGCTTCAGGGTGTCGAGCACTATCGCGCTGCTCTCAACGTCGAGGGCGGAGGTCGGCTCATCACACAGCAGGATCAGGGGCTCGTTGAGAAGGGCCCGTGCTATGGCGACCCTCTGCTGCTGCCCGGTGGAAAGCTGCTGGGGCTTGGAGTCCACGTAAGACTCCAGGCCGAGATCTCCCAGGAGCTTGAGGGCCCTCGCCTTGACAGCCTGGGAAACCCGTCCACCCTGGATACCGCTTGCTATCAAGACGTTCTCCATCGCAGTCAGGGCGGGGATGAGGGCTGCCTGCTGGAACACGAACCCAAAACGCCTGAGTCTGATCGTTGCCAGGCTGTCCTCGCTGTAGCCGGAAACGTCCTCGCCGCCTATCGTGACGCTGCCCCGAGAAGGCTCGAGGACCAGCCCCATAATGGTCAGCAGCGTGGTCTTGCCGCTTCCGGATGGTCCCGCGATTATGGTCAGCTCTCCGGTCAGTATCTCAAGGTTGATGGGTTTCAGGACCGCCCTCAGGGTCCTCCCGTCAAAGAACTCCTTGGTAACGCCCTCGAGCTTCATCGCCGTCTTTGCCATCGTGTTCCACCGCGCCTATCAGGACTCAGGCTCAAGACCGCTTCCAAATGCCATTCAATGCGCCATTCTATCTGAAGGCAGAAGCCGGATCGATGCTCGTTGCCTTGCGCATCGCCAGGAGCGAGCCCAGCAGGCAGAGCAACAGGGTAAACGCCGCGTGCACGGGAGGTACCCACAGCGGCATGTAGCTGGGCAGTTGCGAGCCGTGCGTGAAGTAGAGGAAGAGCGCCAGCAGCAGGAAGCCCAGCACGAGCCCCACGGCCCCTATCATCAGGGATTGGTAGAAGATGAAGACCAGGATGTCCTTCTTCCTTGCCCCCAGCGCGCGCAGCACGGCTATTTCCTTCTTGCGGTTGAGAACGGTCGTGTACATTGTCAGCGTGATGATGATGGTTCCCACCATCGTCCCGATGAGGGTCGAGAAGCCGAAGCTGCCTCCGATGCCCGTATTGGTCAGGTAATATGCGCGGGTCCTGCGCGAAAGAGCCTTCGTGCCCACCACCTCGGCCTTGGGCACGATCTCGGCAATTGCGGCGGCCGCACGCGCGGGGTCAGACCCCGGCTTGATCTTGACGAGGATGGTGCTGCAACGGTCCGGCTCGACCCCGCCGATCTGGCGCGCCTTGTCGATGTTGGTGAAGACCAGCGTTCCCTCGAAGCCGCGGATGCCCTGGGTCAATCCGCCGACCCTGACCCGCCTGCGGTTGATCTCCGAGAAGCTCAGCAGCTCGGGCTCGCCGAGGGTTCCCAGATCGGTGCGGTCTATCGTTATGCCCTCGAGATCGAGCAAAACGTCTATCGAGCCCTTCGCGAACTGCCACGGGCCGCCGGCTATCTGAGGCCGCACCAAGCCGACCACCTGGACGCCCTGATACCTGCCGTCCTGGAGTCTGAAGAGCCCGGCGGTGGATACCATTGGTTCGACCCATTCCACCTCCGCGAGGCCGCCTATCCGATCGACGTAGCGAACCGGCAGCGAGCCGCTGGCGCTCACGTTCTCGGTGTTCTTGCTCAAGACCCACAGGTCGGCGCTCGTGTGATCGACCAGCACCGACATGTAGCTCAAGAGCCCGAACAGGATCGACAGCTGTTGACCCACGAGGAAGATGATGGCCACCACGCCAAGGACCGAGCCCGCGGTGGTGGAGCGGTCGAAGAGGAGGAGCCTGAGCGCCGTGAGTCTACGCATGGCTGCCCAGCATTCTGAGAGCCTGGATGTGCGCGTCTTCGAGGTCTTCGATGACCGCGTCGCAGTACCGGGCGAGGGCCTCGCCTGCAGCTTCTGCCGCCCGCCCTCCGATGATGACCTTGGGATGGATAGGGAGCCTCCTCAGGGCCTGCGCAAGCGATATGGCTGCGGGCAGGTTGGCGATCAAACCGACCGAAAGGAAGACCGCCTGGCATCCGGTGGATCTCGCCGCCTCGACGATGTCTTCGGCCGGGGCGCTGCGCCCCAGGAAGACCGTGTTCCAACCCTTGAGATCCAGGTAACCGGCCAGGATTTCGGCACCGAATGCGTGCTCCTCGCCGGTGACCGCCGCGACGAGTGCTGTGTGCGGTAGCCGGGCCTCTCTGGGCAGGTCATCCAGCAGTCGGAAAAGGACGTAGCGGCAGATCTCGGTGGCCGCGTGTTCGTCAGCTGCGGTGATCTCGCCTCTCTGCCAGAGCAGGCCGATTTCCCTCAGGGTCGGCGCGAACAGATGGGCTTGAAGAGTTCCCACGGATCTGCCATTGCGCGCCAGATTCAGCACGTAGTCTGTGGCCTCGCGCCTGCGCTTGTCGAGAACCAGCCCCATAAGAGCCGTAAGTTCCGGGGACTGCCCGGGCCGGGGTTTACGGGTCCTTGGGGTTCCTGGTGGCTCCGGGGTGCTCGCGGGGCCGGTGGTGGGGAAGGTGCCACCGATGCCCTCGGCCTCTCCGGTGCCGGCCTCCCGCGTTCGCTCGGAGAGCCGCTCGAGGTTGAGACGTATCCACCTGATAGGAGCAACCAGCTCGTCCGCTTCGGGAGGCTTGATCGTGGAGTAGATTGCTATGCTCCAGGCCTCGATCATCCTTCGAATCCCCGCGGGGCTGAGCCCGTGCCAGGCCAGGGTTGAGATGTACCAGGCGGCCTCATCGACGAGAGTTTCGGCGAGACCGAGCTGGTAGATGGCACTGAGGGCTGCCCCGAAATGCCGCTGGACCTCCTGGACGAATGGGAGTTGATGACGTGGGTCTTCGCTGGGCTTCCCACCCAAGCCAGGTCCCGAGGCGAGCCCCTCGCC
>JBAQHK010000081.1:0-4462 GCA_049288275.1 bacterium
GCATTCCACCGCTCCCGCGCCCACGCCGCACGCCGAGCCCTCAGCAGGCAGGCCAGCCGCTACATCGCCGGCATTCCGCGCCTGGGACTTGGCGAAAGGGCCCGCACCCTGGACGTATGCATAGGCCACCCATGCGACCAGTGCCACAACCACAACGACCAAACAAGCAACCAGAAGTCTTCGCCGCACAACTATCCTCCTTGTCGTGTTCCCTATATCTACCAGCTTTGATGCCGCCTGTTCGTTACCGGATTCAGGACCATCAATTATAAACCAATCTCACAGGGTTTGCAATCCCGATCGCGGGGCCTGGGAGGCCCGGAAGCGTTTGACATGCGGTGGGTGCTATGTTATCTCTCTTGTGAATTGTCGGCCGCCGCGGCGGTGCTGAAGCCCGGCTGCATCTCTCTCCGGAGGCAAGATGGGCATCTTCGATCTGATGGACGAGCACGGCCACGAAGAGGTGATGTTCTGCCACAACGGCGCCACCAGGCTTCGCGCCATAATCGCCATCCATGATAGCACCCTGGGCCCCGCGCTCGGCGGCACAAGGATGTGGAACTATCCCAGCGAGGCCGAGGCTTTGAAGGACGCGCTTCGCCTGTCCCGCAGCATGACGCTGCAGGCCGCGGTGGCCGACTGCGACACCGGCGGAGGCATGGCGGTGCTGTGGGCCGATCCCTTGAGGGACAAGAGCGAGGCCTATTTTCGGGCCTTCGGCAGATTCGTCGAGGGCCTGAGGGGCCGCTTCATCACCTACGGGGACCTCGGCACCTCCGACCGCGACCTCAGGTATGTAAGGCGGGAGACCGAGTACCTGGCTCCCTTCGCCACTGCCGGCGTCGCGGGGACCGACGGCGGAAGGCTCACCGCTTACGGCATCTTCTGCGGTATGAAGGCGTGCTGCAAGATGGTCTTCGGGGTGTCGAGCGTCAAGGGCAAGCGGATCGCGGTCCAGGGCGTGGGAGAAGTCGGCAGGCAGCTTTCGAGGCTGCTCGCCGCCGAGGGCGCCGAGCTCGTGGTGACCGACGTCGTCTACGACGCCATGAAGCGCCTGCAGGATGAGGTGCCCTCTGTGGACATCGTGCGGCCCGAGGAGATCCTCTACCAGGAGTGCGACATCTTCTCGCCGTGCGCGCTGGGAGGAGTCATAACCGCGGCCAGCGTCGGCCGCCTCAAGTGCAGGATCGTTGCCGGGTCGGCTTACAACGTCCTGGAATCCGACGAGGTCGGCGACGCTCTTCATGCCAGGGGAATCCTCTACGCTCCCGACTTCGTAATAAGCGCCGGCGGCATCTTCCAGAGCGCCGACCGGATGCGGCCGGCGACCGAGAAGGAAGCCAACGCGCGGGCCGAGGAGATCTTCGATGTCCTGGTGCGGGTCTTCGAGTGGGCCAGGCGCGCCGATATGGCGCCCTTCAGGGCGGCGCGCGAGATGGCCTTTGAGAGAATTGAGCAGGTCGGTCAAGTGCGATCGATCCTCTGCAAGCCGCCCGATCCGGGGCTGTGAGGGCGACAAGACAGATGACCGGAAAGACCAAAGCCGCGCGTGAGCCGGGGACGCCGGGCAAGTCCCGGAAGCCGGCGACGCGAGCGAAGATCCCGAGGGCCCGGGCTGCGGCGCCCGCCGCTCCGGGAAGGGCCGGCAAGTCCGGCTACAGGTTCAGAGTGCTTGCCATCAATCCCGGCTCCACCTCGACCAAGATCGGGGTGTACGACGACGACACCTGCAGGTTTGAGGAGACCATTAGGCACTCCGAGCTCGACCTGGCAGGTTTCACACGGATCTGGGACCAGTACGAGTTCAGGAAGCGCACCATAGTAGAGGCCCTGGGCCAGCACGGCATAGACATTCGGTCGCTCTCTGCGGTGGTGGGTCGCGGGGGGCTCCTCCGGCCGGTGGTGAGCGGCACCTACGAGGTCAGCAAACTGATGATCGACGATGGTCGCACGGGTGTTCAGGGCGAGCACGTTGCCAACCTGGGCCCGGTGCTGGCCTTCGGAATCGGCTGGGACCACGGTATCCCCGCCTACATGGTTGATCCCCCGAGCGTGGATGAGTTCGAGCCGCTTGCGCGTCTTTCGGGCCACAAGGACATGCCGCGTCGCAGCCTCTTGCACGCTCTCAACATCAGAGCGACCGCACGGGTCGCTGCTGAGAAGATGGGCAAGCGGCTGGAGGACTTGAATCTGATCGTCGCCCACCTGGGCGGCGGGATTTCGGTCGCCCCGATTAGGAAGGGGCGCATGATAGATGTGAACGACGGCAACAGCGGAGGGCCCTTCTCGCCTGAGCGGGCCGGCGCTGTGCCCACCATGGGGCTTATTGACTTCATCTACGACCGGGACCTCTCCCGCGAGGACGCCAAGCGCGAGCTTGTAGGCCGAGGAGGGCTGGTGTCCTACCTTGGGGTCAACTCGGCGGAGGCCGTGGAGGAGATGATTCGCTCGGGCAACGAGGAGGCCAAACTGGTCTACGAGGCCATGGCCTATCAGATCGCCAAGGAGATCGGCGCCATGGCGACTGTCCTGAAGGGTCGAGTGGATGCCATAATCCTTACAGGCGGAATGTCGGGAAGCAAGATGCTCACGGGGTGGATAAAGGAGCGCGTGGGATTCATAGCGAGGGTTGAGACATATCCCGGAGAGGACGAACTGCAGGCTCTTACCCTGGGTTGCCTCCGGGTTTTGAGGGGAATCGAGAAAGCCAAGACGTATCCGGAGAGCGTTGACACCATGCCGCTTTAGAGCCCGGGAGATCGCTCTCAGGCGGCGCGAACTTGTTTGCCATGACCGGCGGGAGGGAAGAGATGGCCTACGAGAACATCCTGGTTGAGAAGAAGGACAAGATCGCGATCGTGACCATAAACAGGCCCAAGGTACTGAATGCCCTCAACACCAAGACCTTCCACGAGCTTGCCGATGCCTTCCGGGACCTGCGCGACGACAAGGGTGTGGCAGCCGTGATCCTCACCGGGTCCGGCGAGAAGGCTTTCGTTGCCGGCGCGGACATATCCGAGTTCGCCAGCTTCACGCCCGACGACGCGCGGGACTACGGCCGGCTCGGCTGGAAGACCATGTGGCTCATCGAGAACATCGGCAAGCCCGTGATCGGCGCCATCAACGGGTTCGCTCTGGGCGGTGGGCTGGAGCTCGCCATGTCTTGCACCTTCAGATACGCTTCCGATAACGCCAAGATGGGCCAGCCCGAAGTGAACCTCGGGCTCACGCCCGGTTTCGGCGGCACCCAGCGCCTGCCGCGCCTGGTGGGAAGGGGCTGGGGCCTTGAGCTCCTGCTCTCGGGCACGCCGATCGACGCAGCCACGGCTCTGAGGATTGGCCTGGTCAACAAGGTCGTGCCTCAGGCCGAGCTCCTGGCCGAGTGCGAAAAGACCGCGCGCACTATTGCGGCCAAGGCGCCCATTGCGGTAAGATACATGATCGAGGTTGTGAACCGCGGCCTGGACATGAGTCTCGAAGGCGGGATGGAGCTCGAGGCCGGAGTGTTTGGGCTCGCCTTCTCCACTGAGGACTACAAAGAAGGCACGCGGGCCTTCCTTGAGAAGCGCAAGGCCGAGTTCAAAGGAAAATAGTCTCTTTCATCTGGGTGTCCCCGTCGTCTAGCCCGGTCAGGACACTGCCCTTTCACGGCGGCAACACGGGTTCGAATCCCGTCGGGGACACCATTTCCCCCTCCTGGGCAGGAAGCGTCTGCAGAAGGCTCGAAATCGCGCTTGACACGCCTGGGCCGGCCTCGTATTCTGGGTAGTGCAGTTCCAAATTGAGGCGCAAAATGGAAACGATCGACCGATTCTTCAAGCCGCCGAGGCGAAGTTTCTTCCTCTTTGGCCCTCGAGGCACGGGCAAATCCACGCTGGTGAAGAGGGAGTTCCGCGATGCCCTCTACCTTGACCTCCTCGATCCTGAGATGTTCAGGGCGCTCAAGGCCAGGCCGGAGTATCTTCGCGAGCGTCTGGCGGCCGAGCCCCGCGTTTCCGATGTGATAATCGACGAGATACAGAAGGTACCCGAGTTGCTCGCCTTGGTACACGCTCTTATAGAGCAGAAGCGCGGGCTTCGGTTCGTCCTCACCGGGTCCAGCTCGCGGAAGATCAAGCGCATCGGTGCCGACTTGCTTGCAGGCCGGGCGCTTCTTGCATGCCTTCATCCGTTCATGGCTGCAGAACTCGGGCGACACTTCGCTCTCGAAGGAGCCCTCAGGCACGGGATGCTCCCGCTTGTAGTGGGGTCGGCAGACGCCCAAGAGGTCCTCAGCACCTATGCGGCCCTGTATCTCAGGGAAGAAATCCAGATGGAAGGACTGGTGAGAAACATCGGGAGCTTCTCGCGGTTCCTTGAGGCCATCAGCTTCTCCCACGGCGGACAGCTCAACGTCAGCAGTGTAGCGCGTGAGTGCCAGGTCGAGCGGAAAGTGGTAGAGGGATACGTCGCAATCCTCGAG
>JBAQHK010000082.1:0-1683 GCA_049288275.1 bacterium
CCCCAGAGTCTTGAATTCGGTCCTGGAGTAGTCACCTGCCAGACCGACCATGTCCCGATAGCGCAGCGCGAAGCCCGCGCCGCTCGAGTTACGGCGGTCGCTGCCGTCCGCGTGGTACGTCCCGTACCTGTACGAGAGACAGCTCGCAACGGTAAGCTCGATCCCCGCCATGGTCACCCACCGGTCGCGAGGGTCATCGTAGGCTGCCTCGCCGGTAACCGTGGTCTCGGCGACCCAGTCCCAGAGTCGCCCGATACGCACCGTGGGCGCTACTGAGACGTAGGCCTGACGAGGCAGGTCCCAGCTTGCGCCGCTCGAGCCATACGGCCCGAGGCTGCCGAGATTCCGGATTCCGGCAGCCGCCCCGACGCCCACCTCGGATAGCTCGCCCGAGACCATCATGCGGCGGAAGGCGGCACCGATGTCGAATCCAGTGCCCTTTGCCTTGGAGTCAGCGAACTTGCTCTCGATTCGCTTGTAGCTGGCACCCAGGCTGAGGCAGGGTGTCACCCTGTGGGCGTACGAAACCCCCAGCGCCTTCTCCCAGTAGTCAAACTGGTAACCAGTCCCCTCTTGCCGGTACTCGGCGGTCTCGGGCAGGGGCTCAGCCTCCATGCGGCCCTGCCACAGGCACAAGGTCCCTACAGGCAGTCCCTTCGCGAGCGTGCCCAGCGAGACCGACATGGCGGCAAAGGATACGTCAAGGCCCGCTGGCCATTCGATCGCAGGAGCGATATGCCGCTGATCGGCGAACTCGACCCCTGAGGAGAAGCCAAGCCCGGCAGGATTCCAGTAGACCCCCGATGGGCCGTCGGCCAGCGCGGAATAGGCCCCTCCCAGGGCCTCGCCGCGCGGGTCAGGCTCAATGGTAAGGAACGCTGCTCCCACCGTTCCCACCTTGTCGAATATCTCCGCTGAATATGACGCTGACGGGGCAAGGGTCACCGCGACCAACAGCACGACAAACCACAACCTCCAGCAAGTGGCTGGTCCCGACTCCAGTAAGGATCTGCTCACCACCACGGCACCTCCTTGACGCCTCACCGATATGTGAGTCTGCGCACGCACCCCCATAGAGGCAAGCCGCAAGTGCCTCGATGCGGCATCAGCGCACCTGTATGCCAGATGATCCCGGGACGCCTCTGTGACATCATCCAGCAATGTCGGAACACCCTACTTCTCAATGGCCCAGTGATTGAGCCTAAGTTGGCCACGTGCCTCGTAGAACACAAACACGCTCTTCTTGCAGCGCGTGACCAGCCTAAGACGCTCATCGCGTTCATTGAAGTAAAGCCATACCCGGCCCGCCCACTCCTCTCCAACATTGGCGCCGAAGTTGTCATCGTACTGCTCATCTGGCCCCCCCAGAATCGCCCACACCTCATCGCTTGTCATTCCAACCCGGAGCATATCAATATTGGCCTGCGTAAACGTCTTGTGACCTGGGCACACGCTGGGGGCACAGCCCGAGAGGTAGACGCATATGACTGCGACGACGATCGCCAGCAAATCGGTAGTTGGAGGTTTCCCAAGTATGTTGCGCACAGTCAATCATCCTCTCCCAGAAGGAGCCGGGCGTTCTTCACACCGGGCTCGTCACGGTACGGTTCGAAGTCCATCCATATCTGCTCCAAGCAGGCTCTGGGGAGCGGAACCACCAGCGTCCTATGCGGTCGCTTGAGG
>JBAQHK010000083.1:0-5109 GCA_049288275.1 bacterium
ATCTGGTTGAGAGGAGGCAAGTAATGAAGCGAATGATCTTCTTGGCTGCCGCGATGGCGCTTCTGCTCGCGGGAGCGGTGTGGGCCCAGCCGTACATCGGGGCCAAGACCGGCATGATGATGATAGATGATGAAGGGACCGACAGCATAGACAACCTGATACCGATCGGCTTGCTCTTCGGCTACGAGGTCGCTCCTCGCATGGCGGTCGAGGGCGAGTTCAACTACAAGATCGCAGGCGGCGGCTTCGACCTCGACTGTGACGACGAGGGCGGCCTCGATCTCTGGGCGTTTGGCGCCTACTTCGCGTATCGCTATCCCCTGGGAGACAATCTGTATCTCAAGGGCAAGGGCGGCGTGCTCTACGAGAGCGTCTCCTGGGACTGGCCTTGCGGGTACGGCGACTTGCTCGGTGACGACAGCGACACCGACACAGGCCTTTCGATAGGCGTCGGCGTGGGCATGAAGCTTAACGAGAAGATCACCGGAGAGGCTGAGTTCACGATGCTGGAGTCCGACCTGAATTACATCAGTGTCGGCCTCAACATGGCACTGTAGCCTACACCTATTGGAACTGCGGGGCCGCGACCGGGGTGTCCCGGGGCGGCCCCGTTTTGATGCGAGGGTGTCGAAATGGTTAGCTGTGATTGGGGAAGCCACAAGGCGGTCAAGGCCTTCTCGTGGGGCCCCTTCTGGCTCATGGGCTGGCTCTTCACCATCGGGTATGCTCATCTGTCCTTCTGGCGGGGCGTGCTCGCCATCATTCTGTGGCCGTATTACATCGGAAGCCGTCTGGGATAGGCTTCACTCAAGATGGCCCGAGGGAGTCCACTCGCAGTCGTAGCCGAAGCCCTTCTCGGCCGTGCGTACCCTTGCACACGACGGCACCATGTGGTACAAGTGACAAGACGCTTCGCGTGGTCTCGAGAGAAGGAGGTCGGAAGATGGTTCGCTCCGAACGGCACGCAACGGGTTGGTGGCATGGAGGATTCGGGCAGGTGTCCGCGGCGTCGCTGGTGGTGGTGGCGTCGCTTGTCGCTTGCCTTTGCTCGACTTGCCTGGCGCGGGACTACGGGATCACCTACTCCCTCGTGCCCCGAGCCGACCGCGTCTGGTGGGACAAGGACGTAGGACTCGACGATGCCTATCTCTACGGCGGGGCCGTTGCGGCCAGGCTGGATCCCCTGGTCACGCTCCAGGGGTACTTCCTTACCAATCACGAAGTGTCCACTGATCCGTCACGTGTGTCCGCGGAATTCGCTGACCAGGACATCAGGCTGTCCACCTACGGCGCCGACGTGATCCTCAAGCTGAACAGAGGGCCGATAGCGCCCTTCTTGACGTGCGGCGGAGGCATAGTAAGGTTCGACCCCGACAGCGGCGACGTATTCGAACAGATCTCGCTCCGCGTGGGCGGCGGGCTTCGCTACGAGTTCATGCCGCGCCTGTACGGACAGATCTCAGCCGAAGACCTCTTCTATCGGGCAGATCGTCGGATGCTCTCCGGCGACGATCCTGACACCAGCAAGCTCCGGGGCAATCTGGTTGTAAGCGCGGCCCTGGGCATAGACCTCGGCGGGCGGCCGGCGGTGGGAGAGGGTCGCCGTCAGGCTCGGCTGGGGTTGGGAGAGAGGCTCACCGGCGGGGTGTGGCTTCTTGAGCCCGTGTCCGGCCGGCTGAGATTCGACGACCAGTCAAGGCTGGGCGACCACGAGATGGTCGGCGGCCGGCTGGGCGTGGGCCTCACCGAGAACCTCAACCTCTGCGGCTACTATTGGCGCGGGATGGAGAAGGGTTACAAGGCGACCGAAGACCTCCAGAGTTTCGGCGGCGAAGCTCAGTTCTTCCTGGCGGAGGGACGTGGCGCCCTGCCCTATCTCGTGATGGGTGGCGGCAAGCTGGACTTCTCGGATGACTTCCGCGACGCAGATGGAAGATCCAGGTCCGACAAGGCCCTGGTGATTCTCGGGGCCGGCGTGGCATTCCCGGTAAACGACTTCGTCCGGCTCGATGCCGGCGTACGCGATTACATCCTGAGCGAAAGCGATTTCGATGATGTCGGCAGTCCGGACGAGCTCAGGCACAGCCTCGCCGTGTCCGGAGGTCTGAGCTTCCTCGTGGGCAGAAGCCGCGGCGAGCCGGTGGCGCCGGCGCCCGGCCGTCCTGTGCCGGGACGCGTTGTGGCCGAGGCGGTCGAGGTAGGGCGCAAGGCTCAGTCCGAGCCGGCCGTGCAGCCCGGGCAGCTCCAGCCGCCGCCGGAGCAGGGCTATCAGACCGACAAGGTGGTGGTGATTCCGGCTCCCAGCGTGGGCGAGATATACGTCAGATACGGAGAGCCGGGAGGTGTTTCGGTGGTGTCGGGGCAGACCTTCGCGCCTGTGGCCCCGCCGATGCCTCCTCCGTTTGCGATTGCGTCGCAGCCCAAGCCGGAAGGGGAGCCTCAGGCGGCCCCGCCGGCGCCCCAGGCCGCTCCGCAGCCGGGGACTACACCCTGGGCGGCGATGGGGGAGTCCGACCGCGAGGCCCTGCGCAGGATGATCGATGAGGAACTCGTGGCCGCGCTCCGCGCCTCGGCCCCTAGGCCCGAGAGCGGACTTGCGGGAGCGGACCAGGCGGAACTGATGGCAAGGCGGATCGCCGACGACGTGGAGCGCAGGCTGCAGGCGGCCAGTCAGCCTCAGCCCGGCACCATAATCATCGAGCAGCCTCAGCCGGCGGCCCCTCAGCCGGCTCAGCCGGTGGAGGTGGCTGTCGAGGTTCCTCCCGGCACGCCCGGAGAAGTGAAGGTGGAGCAGCCATCTACGTTGGTCGCGAAAGCCAGAAGGCGCATCGCTTATACCCACAGCGGCATCAACCTCAACGATCCCGTGCAGTGGGTGCTGGGCGCGCGCTTCGATGTGGGGCCTGCGCGCCGCGGCTCGAGCATCTGGATCGTTCCTGAGGTGGACTTCGGCCTGTTCAACGAGGGATCGTTCATGCTGGTCGGAAACGCCCAGTATGATTTCAGCTCTTCGGTCAACATCCGCAAGACCCACATAACCCCGTATCTATACAGCGGCCTGGGCCTGCTTCACTTCGGTGAGGGCGCCGGGCGCGATGAGAACGAGGCGGTGCTCAATCTGGGCTACGGTGTGACCTTCAACATCAGCAAGTTCAATGCCTACGTTGAGCACCAGGGTGTGGATCTCTTCAGCCTTCATCGCCTGCTCTTCGGGTTGAGATGGGGGACAACCCCAGCCAAGCCGTGAAGAGGCCGTGAAGACCTTCGCCAGGCTCGAGAGCGTCTTCATCCAGGCTGCAAGGCTGCAACGCGGCGGAGTCCTCCGGAGGGTTCTCAGGCTCGAAGGGTTGGCAGTCAATGTGGCGAGATCGGCCCTTCGACGGTGGCGGTTTCGCAGACGCCACGGCGTGGCTCCGGCAGGCATCGCCTTCAGCCCGACCATGGAGTGCAATCTTGCGTGCGCCGGCTGTTACGCGGCGCAGTATCCCCGTGGTGAAGAAGTCCCTCTGGAAGTCTTCGACCGCATGCTTGGCGAGGCGGAGAGGATTGGGGTATTCCTGGTGGTGGTCACCGGGGGCGAGCCGCTGCTGCGTGAGGGCCTGGTTGGGCTGCTTGCCCGGCACAGGCGACTGCTCTTCCTGCTGGTGACCAACGGAACCCTGCTGGATGGTGTGGCGGCTCACGCCCTCTCGGGGAGCCGCAACATTGTCCCCGTGATCAGCTTGGACGGGCCCAGGGATTGGAACGACGCGCGCCGGGGGGAGGGCACATACGCCGCCGCTGTCGCCGCCATGGATCTACTGAAGAAGGAGAGGGCGCTGTTCGGCTTCTCGACGATGGTCACCCGCGACAACTGGGCCGCCGTGGTCGGCGACCAGTTCGTCGTGGAGATGATCGAACGGGGGTGCGCTCTGGGCTTCTACACCGAGTACATGCCGGTCGGGGAGGCCGCCCGCAAGGATTGGATTCTCAGTCGCCGAGAGCAGGATCTGTTTCGGCAGGAGCTGCGTCGAGTGCGAGCGACCAAGCCCCTGATCGCGGTCCACCTGCCGGACGACGAGTACGACGAGCGAGACAGGTGCATGGGCGTCGCCTGGGGATCAGTTCACATAAACGCGCAGGGCTTCATCGAGCCCTGCCCGTTCGCTCATTTCGCCGCCGACAACATCGTTGAAACCGGTCTCGAAGAGGGACTGTGCTCGGCGTTCCTTCGCGAGCTGAGAGCCAGCGACGCGATTTCGCGGAGGACGCACCTCGGGTGCGCCCTGGTGGAAAACCGCGCCATGCTCGGTGACATCGCGGGGCGAACCGGCGCCAAGGATACGGATACAGCCGGCCCACGTCTGCCGGCCGCTAGCCCTGGCTCTTCTTGCCCCAGGGATAGTGGTCCCGCGTCACGCAGTATTCTCCCGAAGGCGAAGCGCGCAGGTCGATCGTGAACTCAAGCGGCTGATCGCCGGGCTGCAGGTACTCCTGAGAGACTATCACCCGGTACGTGCCTGCCGGCAGATGACGGATCTCGTATTGCAAATCGTACAGGCACAGGCAGTGGCATCCTCCCTCGACCTCATCCTCGGTGATGAAGATGGAGTCTGAGGACACCGTCACGCGCGTCTCAAACTCGGGACAGCAGTTCAGGGCGGCGTTGACGTGCGTGAGATCAAGGGTCCGCCCCCGGTAAGAATACTGGATGCAGTCCTGGTCCGGTGACGTCCCTCTGCCGAGGCCGATGCCCCAGGTCTTGCAGTCGGTCATACTGACCAGATTGCCGGCGGGCTGAATTAGGATCGGGCCGGTGCTGTCGGAACCTCCGCAGCCCGTGGCCAGGTACGTCAGCAGGACCGCGGCGCCTGCCAGCAGAATCGACCGGGCCAGTGTGTCCGCTGAGTGGTGTCCTTCGTGGTCCATCACCGCACCTCCTCTTCCGCTTTCGCATTGACAGTCACTCCGTGCGCGCGCACGGCTTCCACCAGAGATTATACCAAGGTTGAGAGAGATCGCACAGCAGGAATCGGGCGCGCTCGGGGCCGTCGTCGGGCCGAAGCCCTTCGCTCAGAGTACTGATATTCGCTACGGGCAATCGGCCCTTCCTCGGCCCCGACCGAAGCC
>JBAQHK010000084.1:0-8323 GCA_049288275.1 bacterium
GGACTCGAGCGGTGCGTAGTAGCCCCGATCCATGATACGGCTGAAGTTGGGAAGATCGGCCTTCCAGCGCTCTAGGAGCGCCGCATCCAGCGCGTCGATTCCTATGACTACGATCTTGGGCACCCGGGCCTCCCTGGCTCACACCGGCCACGGCGCACGCCCGCAGTCGCTGTGGCTCAGATCGCCACTCTAACACTGGCTGCTGGCCCGGGGCAAGACCCGTATGCGGCTCTCTTCAATACATCGCCTTGATGGCGCCCCAGGTGGTGGGCTCTGTCGCGGTTTCGCACGCTTCCTCTACGGCGCCCATCACCCCGCAGTCGGTCCCGAGGGGGTGATTGCCGGGCAGGCAGGGCGAGGTCACCTGCAGTCGGAGATCGCCGCCGAGGTAGTCGCAGAATAGGGGGTCGGCGGAGAAGTTGCCATGGGCGCCATCCAGGCCCGCCGCGCATCCCACATAGTCGCCGCCGGTGTTGCCCCAGATGTCCGTGCAGCTCAGGCCCAGCAACGACATGTTGCAGACTACCGGCGTGCCGATGTTGAAGGCTATGATGCACCCCGAGATCATGATTGACGAGGTCAGGTAATCGTGGTCAGCACCGCGCACGACTCCTCCTGTGCCGCCTGAGTTGCCGACCAGCGTGCAGCCAGAGATCGTGCCGTGGGCGTCGTCCCCGACCGAGAGCACCCTGCCGCCCTGATAGAAGACGCAGCGGTTGGCCGTGGCAGAGCACTTGTATTGGCACGAAAGCTGGGTCGAAGGGTTGGAGCGAAAGTCGCAGTCATTCACGCATATCGAGCCGTAGCCCTCGCCGGCCATCCCGCCAGCCACGACAACCTGGCCGGTATTGTTCACGAAACGGCAGTTCTCAACCGTCGCCGAGGAACTCACCCAAGCCTCAATCGCCATGCCTGCGTTGGTTATCGTCAGGCCCCGGACCTTCCCGTACCCTCCTCGGTAGGCTCCGTCGTACCCCCCGAAGCAGATGCAGAACCACTCGGCGCCACCCGCGCAGTCGATCACGCACGCGTCGGGGTTCCCCGATTCGGAGAAGAACCCGATGGTCTTGCCGATGACCCTGATACCGGTCACTCCCGGCTCCGTGAACACGCCGTCGGCCAGGAGCAGGGTATCTCCCGAGGCGGCGGAATCCACGCCGGCATCGATCGTGGGTGCGTCGCCGGTGCCGTCGGGGCTGATGTGCCAGACGCGGGCCGACGCCTGGGGGACAAAGGAAACCAGGAGGCAAACGGCCAATAGCAGGTATCTCATTGGCGCCCTCCCTCAGCTCTACCTACTCCGCATCTAGACTATACCGCGAGGGGGGGGTGCTGGCTACTTGGAAAGCCGCTGGCCCCGGGGCCTGCGGAGCCTGGTGTACCATTCGGGACGACTTTCGCAACTTCCTGAGGTCGGATCAATGCCGCGAGGTGGGGCGGCTGGTGGCTTCCCTGCAGTGACAGCCGGCGCAAAGGGACTGAATCGATTGTCCGGTAACGAGTTGCGACTGGCGCGCCTGCGCAGGTGACTCTACTTGGTGACCACGATTCGACGGGTTTCCGACCAGCCTTGCCAGGTGAGGCGAAAGAAATGGATGCCGCCCGCGACCCTTGAATTGCCCCCTATGACGGTCGCCGCACCCAGGGTCTCCGCGGTTCGGTCAAGGCTCACAGCCAGGATGATAGCTGACGGATACCAGCAGGTAGTGCAGCCAAGCGAAGGTGTAGACCTTGTCATTGTCGGCGCCGCCCTCGAGCGTGCGGTAACCCAGGGAACCCGTCCAGCTTCCGCCCAGCCGGTAGTTGACGGTAACGGCGGCGTCGATGGCGCGGCCCTGAGGCGCACCCAGCCCCTCTATGTCCAGTGATGCTGACGTCCGCTGGCCGAAACGACGGAGACAGTAAAGGTGCAGCAGCGGCACGATGCCGACGTTCGACTCCGTGGTCATGAGATCAACCTGCTCGAGCGTGATCGCCGCGTCGCGTATTAGCAACGCACCGCCCAGCCCCAATCGCCATTCGTCAGACCTACGGAAGGTTCGCCTGTAGGTGAGGCGATAGGTGTTAAACTTGTAGGTTCCGCTTGCCTCGTTTGCCTCGAAGATCTCGTCGCGGAACCGTGTGGGCTGACTCAGTCTCCCACCACCCTCCACCTGGAGCGGAGCCACGAGCAGCCGGACGAGATCGCGCTCATTGAACTCATAGATGAGGTAGATCCTGGCGTATGGTGATGGCCCCCTACCCGTAAGATCGAGGAGGTCAAACCTGTCGCCAGCATCGCTGCCGCCACCCGGCACGCCGACATCGTTGCGGCTGAACCAAACGGCGCCGGTCTCAACGTTACCCGATAAGGATGCTGCCCGGGCCGTAAGAACTCGGCCTGTGATTGCAGCGATAACCAGCAGCAAGTAGGTTATGATTACTCGAGCTGTCGGATGCATCCCAGATCACCTATCGTTGACCTGCCCCAGGAACTGTAACACCCAGCTATACAGCTTTTCAAGCAGTGAGCGTGCCAAACAGTAGCAGCGTTGTGGGGTTGGGAAGAAACGCCGCGCCCCCCGGCAGGGGATTGGCAGGCAGCCGCAAGGGCCCGGCGTGGCCCAGGAGATTGCTGGATTAGGAAGTGTACCGCGCGGGATTCGAACTCGGATCGCCGGGGAGGGGCGAGGCCAGGGCCGGCGCAGGCCGCTGATGCCTCTTGGCGCTGACGATGAGACGTGATAACGTCATGACCTAGATGGACACCACTATCATCGCAAAGGAGGCGCGAACATGGCGGACGAGTCGGCGTACGAGAAGGCAAGGACGAGGGTTGAGGAGAAGCTTGATTTCTTCGGACACCTGGCGGTCTATGTAGTGGTCAATGCCTTCTTGATATTCATCAACCTCAAGTACTCGCCAGGCACACTCTGGTTCTATTGGTCGCTGATAGGCTGGGGTATAGGCGTCTTCTTCCACGGGATGGGCACTTTCGTCTGGGGAGAGGGCTCCTCAATCAGGGAGCAGATGATAAAGAGAGAGATGGACAAGCACTGAACGCCCGGCAGCTCCGCCTCAGACTATCAGGTCGGCCACGGCGTCCTTGATCGAGGCTGCAACTTGGCCGACCGGTTGGGAGGCATCCACGACTGTCGCGTGAAGTTCGGAGGCCAGGGCGCGATAAAGGCCGTGGCGCTCCTCGAGGTAGTCCATGGAGGGGATGTCGTCCTTGCGCTTGATTGCCTCGGCGGGTTCAAGGTCCAACAGGATCACCCGGTCGGGCCTGGGGAACGCGCGGGTGCGCCAGGAGCCCAAGAGGCGCTTGACTTCATCGGGACCGCTGCCGAAGGCCGTCGCGATGTCGATTAGGCTGTCGTAGAGGTAGCGGTCGAGGATCACAACCCGGGCGCGCTTGTCGATCTTGGAGAAGGCCAGCCGGTAGGTGATGTAGAAATCCACCAGCACCAGGTTGCGCCACGCCTCTCGAGCCAGGCCGCTCCGGAACATCGACCGCTTGCCGGAGACGTACTTCTGGTAGGCCTCTGGGGTCTCGGCCTCGCCCCGCTTCTTGCCCCTGGGCGCACGCAAGAGCCCCTTGGCGATCTTGAGGACGGGACGCGTAACGTAGGATTCACCGCGGAGCCACACCACGTCAGTCCGGACTCCCTTCTCAGTAAGCTGGCGAGCGATGGTCTCGGCCTGGGTGCTCTTGCCGCTGCCGTCGAGGCCCATCAGCACTATGAGCAGCCGCCTTCCCTGCACGGGTTGTCCCGCGCCATCAGTCACGGCGGCCCCCTCGCGCGAGTTCCTCCAAAGCTTCAAGGATGCGATCCGCCGCCTTCGACCAGGTGAGATCCGCAACCATGGCTCTTGTTGCCACATCGCCACAGGCCAGCGCGGCATCGGTCTTGGCTCCGAACTCCCCGGGTGATGACGCGAAGAACAAGCCTCGACCTTCAGCGAAAAGGTCCGGCAAGCCGCCGAAGGGGGTCGTCACCACGCTGAGGTTAGCGGCCATGGCTTCAAGCACCGAGAGCGGCACCTCGATCGCACCGGTCGGGTCGGCGGTCGGGAAGACGTAGCAATCGGCTGCCCGGTAGATCTCTTCGATGTGCTCGAGATATGTATCGATGAACACGACCGAGGAGCCCTCAAAGGCTCGGCGCACCGCTGGGTCACGGCTTGTGCTGGTGCTCGCAACAATAACCAGAGTGGTGCCGCTGCGGGCGGCCGGCCTAAGCAGCTCGAGGTTCCTCCTCGGCGAGACGTGGCCCACGTGCAGCACGATGGGTCCCTGAGGGAGACCGTACTTCTGTCTCAAACGGTCGCGCTCGCCGGCCGCGGGTGGCCTGAAGAGATCTGTATCCACACCGAGTGGCACTCGCCGGACGCTGAGGCCCGCTTGGGCGAAGGCGCGTCGGCTCCGCTCGGAGAGCGCAAGCACCATGCCGGGCGCCGCGCCCAGACCCCGCAGAAGCCGAGGTATACCAGGCGCATGGGTTCTCTCTTGAAGTGAGAGCAGGGCCACGGGGGGGCCGCCAGCCTGCCGCCTGATCAGACCGGCCCGGATCATGCTCATCGGGGTCGCGGCTGCCTCGGGGACATAGAGGATGGCGTCGGCACGGACCTGCTTCAAGGCTCGCGCGAAGGCGCCGCCGAGGAGGAACTTGTTATCCGGCAGGCTGATGGGCCGGATGTCGGGCAGGGCGCCGGACTGGGGCCTGGCCCCCTCATCCATGAGGCCGCTTGATTGCCTCGCGAAGAGCACGGTCCTAACGCCGCTGGTCGCCAGAGCTACGGCAATTGCGGCCGTGGCCTTCTTGAAGCCCTCGTCCAGAGGGTAGGAGAGGTCCTCGCTCACTATGGCAATTGTCTTCAAGAAGGCGGTCTCTTTCAAGGCATCACCCGCTGCTGGTCGGCGCCGCATTGCCTCGCCTGCCTCGCCGATCGCGCCCGATGGCGCCCGATCGCGCGAGCATTGTATTCCCGCCGCGCGCGCCGGTCAAGCCAAAGCGCGGTCCGGGTATACGGCCTTGTGGATGGTCGTCGGTTGTGATACAAGGAGGTCAACGCAGGTGCCGCGGTACAAGGACCCTTGGGAAAGGAGCCGCCATGTCGAAGCGATTGAATCTCCTGGCTGTCGCGCTGATGTCCCTCGCGATGCTGATGTCGTGGTCAGTTCTGGCCCAGGCCGCCGAGCCCTCCCTCGGCGATTGCCCGCTACGATTCGCTGTGATAGGCGATCGCACCGGGACGGCCATCGAGGGCAAATACGAACGGGCGCTCGCCTCGATCGAACGCTTGAAGCCCGAGTTCTCAATCACCGTGGGCGACATGATCGAGGGCTACACCTCGGACACCACCGAGATGGCGCGCCAGTGGCGCGAGTACCACGACATCATGAAGGCGCTCTCGGCTCCTGTCCACTTCACGCCTGGCAATCACGACATCACCCGGCCCGAGATGCTGGGCGCCTATGAGCGCGAGACGGGCAGGCCTTACCACTCCTTTGACGCGCGCGGCGTCCACTTCATAGTGCTCGACACCAGCCGCTACATGTCCGTGAGCGCTCTTCCCGAGGAGGAGATGGCCTGGCTCGCCGCCGATCTCGAGGCCGCGAAGGGCGCCCGCTACATCATGGTCTTCTATCACGTGCCTCTCTGGAGGCAGGGCGTGGCGGCCGGCAAGGCCGATCCGCTTCACAAACTACTCGTCAAGTACGGAGTTGACGCGGTCTTCACCGGCCACGATCACATGTACTATAGCGCCCGTTACGACGGCATCGCCTACACCGGGGTCGGCGCTTCGGGAGGCGCCTCCGAGCCGGGCCTCACCGGGCTCGAGCATCATTTCGTCTGGGTCACGGTCTCCGAAGAGGGGCTCTCGATCGCGCCGCTCAGGGTGGACGCGGTGCTGCCCTGGGACGAGGTCACGGTGGCCGAGATCGAGCTGGCGAACGAGATGCGGGCGAAGGCCATAAGCCTCACCAGGATCTCGGTGGGTTCCGCCTTGAGGGTTCCTGCGACCCCGGTCACACTCACCTTGAGGAACCTCGGCGGCCTGCCGCTCAAGGCTCCACTGGTCTGGGACATCCCCGAGGGCTGGGCGGTCGTCCCTGCGGCCGGGAGCGCCGCGCCCGGCGCAGCGACCGACACCGTGGAGCTGGCTGCCGGGGAGAGCCGGGCTCTCCAGTTCGCGGTCTCCTCCGACACGCGCATCTATCCCGCGCCCGGGGTCTCGATCCGCTATCCTGTCGCGCCGGGCAAGTCCTTCGACCTCAAGGCCACAATCCCGGTCGCGCGGACGGCCTACGCCAACAAGGCCGCGCAGCCGCCCGAGATCGACGGGGAGGTGACCGAGCCGGCCTGGCGCGATCCCGTGACCGACTTCTTCGCGCCCGACGGTTCGGCCCAGACCGCGGAACCGGCGGAGTTCTACTTTGCCTGGGATCGCGACAACCTCTACATCGCGGCAGTCTGCATGGAAAGCCGAGTGGACTCGATCGTGGCCTCGGCAACGGCGCGCGACGGCTCGGTCTACGCCGAGGACTGCGCCGGCTACTTCTTCCAGCCGGTCACCGAGGACGGCCCGCTCTACCAGATCTACTTCAGCGCTCTGGGCACGGTCTTCGACCAGAAGATGCTTGTCGAGCACGGCGTTACCACAAGTTACGACGCCGATTGGAACGGCGCCTACGAGGTCAAAACCTCGCGCGGGCCGGATCGCTGGACCATGGAGGCCAAGATTCCTCTGATTCAGTTCGGGCCCGAGGCCAAGGCCGGCGACCGCTGGAACATGAACTTCCGCCGCAAGCAGCCGAGGCTGGCCACCGCTGCCGACTGGCAGGTACCCGTGGGCTACGATCCGGCGATCTACGGCATTCTCGAACTGAGATAGGGAGGAGCCATGGGGAAGGGTGACCCGGCCAAGTTGCAATTCACCTGCCCGGCGGATATAATCCGCTTGCGGTGAAGCCCAAGAAGCAATTGCAGGAAATCCGGGAGCTGGTGGGCCTGAGCAGCCTGGGTCTGACCCTGGTGTTCTCGACCTTCATCGGGCTGGCCCTGGGCCTGTGGCTGGACAAGATGCTCCGCACCAAGCCGTTTCTGACGTTGGCCTTTCTAGTCCTGGGCGTGGTCGCGGGCTTCGTCAACATCTTCCGGGGCATCAAGCGGGGAGACGGAAGCGGAGAGGGAGACAAGGATTGTTCATCAAAGGACTGATCTACGGCATCCTGGTCATAGCCCTCAACGCCCTCCTGCTCTATCTCACCATCAGGCACTTCCTGAGGAGCTTGAAGAAGTTCACGGCGCTTGCGTTCTTCCTATTCTACCTCTTAAGATATGCTGTACTTGGGCTTTTGGTCTATCTGTTCCTGGTCAATCGATGGGGAAGCCCGCTGGGACTCCTGGTCGGGATCACGGTGGGCCTCATTGCTTTTGTGGCTCTGAGACGGCGATACTGAGCGGGCCCCCAGGGCGGCCGCATCGAGGGGAGCAAAGAAACCGCTGCGATGACTGAACTGCCGGAAGCGGTACGCATAGAGATCGGCGGAATCCCGAAGGTCCTGCTGATGAGCTGGCTTACCATCCTGATCGTGCTGGTGCTGTCGCTCCTGGCCACCCGCGGCCGGTCGGTTGTTCCGCGCCGCCTTCAGGGCGTGCTTGAGATGGGCCTGGAGTTCGTTTACGGTCTGGTGGATTCGGTTGTGGGGCCCGATGGGCGCAAGTACTACCCGCTCTTCGTGGGGCTCTTTCTGTTCATCTTCGTGGGAAACCTCCTGGGCCTGGTGCCCGGCTTCACCGCTCCCACAAGCTCCCTCAACGTGACCGCGGCGCTTGCCCTGGTGGTGTTCGCGAGCACCCATTACTTCGGCATCCGCAAGCAGGGTGCGCTGGGCTACCTCAAGCACATGACCGGCGAGGTGCCGCTGTGGCTAAAGCCGTTCATGTTCGTGATCGAACTGATAAGCCACCTGGCCCGGCCGCTGTCCCTTTCCTTCAGGCTCTTCGGCAACATGATGGCCAAGGAAGTGCTCCTGGGCGTGCTGGCGATGCTGGTGGTGATCTTCCTTCCCTCGAAAAGCATGATGCAGAAGGTCCTGACCGCCGGGCCGTTTCTGGTCTTGCCCTTCATCTATCTCCTGGGAATGCTGATCAGTTTCATTCAGGCTTTCATCTTCACGATTCTCGCCATCTTCTACATAGGAAGCGCAGTCGAGGTCGAACACCAAACCGGAGGCAATGGAAGGAGGCATCAGTAATGAGGACGTTTGTACTGCTAGTGCTGTTGGTTGGGGCGCTCGCGGGGCTTGCGGCGGCCGCCGAGACCGATCCGGCCC
>JBAQHK010000085.1:0-8179 GCA_049288275.1 bacterium
ATTATCCGCTACCTGGAATTCCTTATTCTAATGACAAAACAGTAATTTTGTGTTAAACATAAAAAGGGAACAAAAGAGGGGAAATGGATTTTGTCCAGTTCATAAAGGTGTGACTCCGAGCGTCGAACGGCGACTGCCGCTAAGCTCGCAGTCTTCCTAATGGCAGTGGCTCAATCGCAAAAACCTGCCCCCGTCACCCCACTGCACAGACATCGATAATAAGAAAAAGATCGAAAGGTTTCTGAAGCTCCTACCAGGAGATCAATTGAGGTCTGTCGACTTGCGGCACCTAGTCTTAAGAATTCCTAATTAGCCGCCTTTCACCACAACTCAAGAGTCTTTCGTCAGATTTCGGTTTAGTCAGCCAAGTAGCCCAAATAAGAAGGAGACCCAAGAATGGCGTTAAGCAGCAAGAGCATTCGTGAGCCCTTGCTCCGCCTGAAGTCCTGCCTCCCGGGAGGCGGCTTGGGGCGAAGGTACGACGGTGACGAGCCCCCGCTGCGATCGGAGTTGTTCAGCGCCGATCAGATGGAGCAGCATGGCAAGACCCTGGCGGCCTCGCACCAGTTGGGCCCGGGACGTCCTCAGGGCCGGCTGCTGAAGCGGCTGGCTGAGAATAAAGCCGTACTCATTGGAGTCCGCAACCTGTTGGCTGAGGCGGTCAAGGCAAACCGCCGGATTACTCCGGCCGGAGAATGGCTGCTCGACAACTTTTATCTGATCGAAGAGCAGATTCGCACCGCCAAGAGGCATTTGCCCAAGGGTTACAGCCGAGAACTACCGCGCTTGTTGAACGGCCCATCGGCCGGGCTCCCGCGGGTGTATGACCTGGCGCTGGAGACGATCTCCCACGGCGATGGCCGGGTGGATCCGGAAGGGCTCAGCAGGTTCATTGCCGCCTACCAGACCATCACAGCCCTGAACTTGGGTGAATTGTGGGCCATCCCCATCATGCTGCGCATCGCACTGATCGAGAATCTCCGACGCGTGGCGGCCCGGATTGCCACCGACAGGATCGACCGAAACCTTGCCGACTATTGGGCCGACCAGATGACGGAGATCGCCGAGCAAGACCCGAAGAGCCTGATTCTGGTGATCGCAGATATGGCGCGGTCTGATCCGCCGATGGTGAGCTCGTTTGTGGCCGAACTAACGCGTCGGTTGCAGGGGCAGGGGCCTGCCCTGGCATTGCCGCTCACCTGGATTGAGCAGCGACTTGCCGAATGTGGGTGGACAAGCAAGGAGTTGGTGCAGTCGGAGAACCAACAACAGGCCGCCGATCAGGTCTCCATGAGCAACAGCATCGGCAGCCTCCGTTTCCTGGGGGCGATGGATTGGCGTGTCTTCGTCGAGATGCAGAGCGTGGTCGAGCAGACCCTGCGTCAGGATCCTGGCGGCGTCTACAGCAAGATGGATTTTCCCAGCCGTGACCGCTACCGCCATGTCATAGAGGAGATCGCCAAGAGCAGCCGGCATTCCGAAAGCCAGGTGGCGAGCCAGGCGATCCAATTGGCTAGCGAGGGCGCGGCCAGGGAAGGCGCCGGCCAGCGCACGGCACATGTCGGCTTTTACCTGATCGATAAGGGATTGGCGCAGCTTGAGCAGACAGTGGAAATGCGCCGCTCCATCTTTGAGGCTCTTCGCAGGGTGAGCTACCGGTTTCCTTTGTTGCTGTATGTCGGCACGATCATGCTGGTTACGGCCATCATTACCGGTAGCTTCCTGGCGAAGGCGCAGGCCGGCGATGGGCCCTCCGGTTGGATACTCGGGCTGCTCGGGATCCTCTCGCTCTTCGGCGCAAGTCATCTGGCCATAGCCCTGGTAAACTGGCTGGCGACGCTGCTGGTGACGCCGCATCCGCTGCCTCGATTGGACTTCTCTGAAGGGATTCCGCCGGAATCGAGCACCCTCGTGGTGGTCCCGACTATGCTCACGAGCCCTCAGAACATCGCGGCCCTGATCGAAGCGCTGGAAGTCCGGTTCCTGGCAAATCGGGACGAGAACCTGCACTTCGGCCTGCTCACTGATTTTCCGGATGCAGACGAAGAGACGCTGCCGGAGGACGAGCCGCTGGTGAATCTGGCCCGGCAGGGCATCGAAGAGCTGAATGAAAAGTACCGGAGCACCAAAGGCGATATTTTCTTCCTCTTCCATCGCCCGCGCCGCTGGAATCCCAGCGAGCGGATTTGGATGGGTTACGAGCGCAAACGAGGCAAGCTCGCGGAACTGAATGCCTTTTTGCGCGGCGGCTCCAGAGATTGCTTCTCCCTCGTCGTCGGTGAGATTGCAGTTTTATCGGGGGTGAAGTACGTGATCACCCTGGACACCGATACGCAACTGCCCCGAGACTCGGCCTGGCAGCTGGTGGGAGCCATGGCGCACCCCTTGAACCGGGCGCGGTTCGACGAGGACCAACAGCGTGTCTGTGAGGGATACGGTATCCTGCAGCCCCGCGTGGCCGTGAGCCTACCCGGCACGAACCGGTCGCGGTATGCACGACTCTGGGGGAGCGACCCGGGCTTCGATCCGTATACGCACGCCGTCTCTGATGTTTACCAGGATCTGTTCCAGGAAGGCTCGTTCATCGGCAAGGGCATCTATGAAATCGATGCGTTCGAGCGGGCCCTCAAGGGGCGCTTCCCCGAAAACCGGATTCTCAGCCACGATCTTCTGGAAGGGTGCTACGCCCGGGCAGGGCTGTTGAGTGATGTCCTGTTATACGAGGAATACCCCTCTCGCTATAGCGCCGACGTGAGCCGCCGACACCGTTGGATTCGCGGGGACTGGCACATAACCCGGTGGCTGCTGTCAGGTGTTCCCGGACCTGGCCTGCACCTTCAGAAGAATCCGCTCTCGGGGGTATCCCGATGGAAGATCTTCGACAACCTGCGCCGCAGTCTCGTGTCCGCGGCGTTGACGCTCCTGTTGCTCCTGGGCTGGACGGTCTTGTCATCAGCCTGGTTTTGGACCTTGTCGGTGATCGGGATCATCCTTGTTCCTCCTTTGTTAGCCTCTCTGCTGGAAATGTTCCAGAAGCCGGGCGATGTGCTGCTGGGCCAGCACCTCACTGCCCTAAGGCGCACGGCTGGTCGACACTTCGCTCAGGCTGCCTTTACGCTCGTGTGTCTCCCCTATGAGGCGTTTTTCAGTCTGGATGCGATCATTCGCACGGGCGTCCGGATACTGATTACCCACAAGCGTCTGCTCGAATGGAATCCGTCGGGCAATCGGGAGCACCCTGGCCGCTCGAACCTCGTCGCCTCCTATCGGACCATGTGGATTGCCCCCATTATTGCTTTAGCCACGGCGATCTACCTCACGTTTTCGAAGCCAGCCGCGTTACCGGTGGCTGGGCCCATACTGGGCCTCTGGTTGGCCTCCCCAGCTATCGCCTGGTGGATCAGTCGACCGCTCATTCGCCGCGCCGCAAGATTGACGGCTGACCAGACTCTCTTCCTGCACAAGATTTCCCGAAAGACCTGGGCGTTCTTCGAGAGCTTCGTGGGCCCGGAAGATCATTGGCTGCCGCCCGATAACTATCAGGAGCACCCCGTGGCCGGGGTCGCCCATCGCACCTCGCCGACCAACATGGGATTGGCGCTTCTGGCGAATTTAGCCGCCTACGACTTCGGCTACCTTTCAGCCGGAAGACTCGTCGAGCGCACCGCCAATGCACTCCACACGATGACAGCTTTGGAACGACACCGGGGCCACTTCTACAACTGGTACGACACGCAGTCTCTTAAGCCACTGTTGCCCAAATACATTTCGACAGTGGACAGTGGAAATCTGGCGGGCCATCTGCTGACCTTGCGGGCCGGTCTGCTCGCACTTCCCGATAACCAGATCCTGGGCGAGCGCTGGTTTGACGGTCTGAGTGACACCCTGAGGATGGCCGTGGACGCGGCGGCAGGAGCCAATCCGGCCCCGCTGGCTCAATTTCAGAAGGATCTGGCCTCTGCATGTGATTCCAGGCCAGCCACGCTGGTGGCAGCGCGGCTGTGCCTCGACCGGCTGGCGACCTCCGCCGAAGATGTGGTCCGCAGACTCGATCCCGCCTCCGAGGGCCAGGTGAACTGGTGGGCACGCGCCCTCGCCCGGCAGTGCCGGGATGCCCTCGATGAGTTGACGTTTCTCGCTCCGTGGACATTATTGCGGGCTTCCCTGGATAAACTCAGCGAACTCACGGGCATCGGCGAAATCCCGACGCTGCGCCAATTGGCCAACCTTGAGTTGGATATCCTGCCGGCCATCGAGGCTCGGCTCGGGTTGGAGGTGACTCCCGAGGAAAGCGCCTGGCTTGATAAGCTGCGAAGGCTCATCACGAAAGCAAGCCGGCAGGCCGGAACCAGGATTGCGGCTATCGAACGGCTGGCCCTGCAAGCAAGCGAACTCGCCCGTATGGAGTATGATTTCCTGTACGACAAGGCGCGTCACTTAATGGCTATCGGCTACAACGTAGGTGAGCGTCGGCTGGACTCAAGTTACTACGACCTTCTGGCTTCGGAAGCGAGATTTTCCAGTTTCGTGGCGATTGCTCAAGGAGAGTTGCCGCAGGAGAGCTGGTTTACCCTGGGACGTCTGCTCACTACCGTCGGGGGAGAGCCGCTTCTCCTTTCGTGGAGCGGGTCGATGTTCGAATACCTCATGCCGCTCCTGGTAATGCCGACCTACGAAAACACCTTGCTCGACCAGACTTGCAAGGCGGCGGTGAAGAGGCAGATCGAGTATGGCAAAAAGCGCGGCGTGCCGTGGGGCATTTCAGAATCCGGTTACAATGCCATCGATATTCTCCTCAACTACCAGTACCGGGCCTTCGGCGTGCCCGGCTTGGGATTCCAGCGCGGCTTGGCCGAGGATTTGGTCATTGCCCCGTATGCCTCAGCCCTGGCGCTGATGGTGGCGCCCGAGAAGGCCTGCTTGAATCTCGAGCAACTGACCAAGGCAGGGTTTGAGGGAAAATTCGGCTTCTATGAAGCCATTGACTATACTCCTTCGCGCCTGTTACGCGGACAATCGAGAGCCGTGGTTCGGTCCTTCATGGCCCATCACCAGGGCATGATCTTCCTCTCCCTGGCATATCTGCTCCTGGACCGGCCGATGCAGAAGCGCTTCGAGTCGGACCCTTCGTTCCAGGCGA
The DNA here is from genome assembly GCA_049288275.1 of bacterium. GTDB lineage: Bacteria > Arandabacterota > Arandabacteria > Arandabacterales > Arandabacteraceae > JBAQHK01. Next base: position 5,141 of record JBAQHK010000085.1, read on the forward strand.
CCATGTTGTTGCTCCAGGAGCGCATCCCCAAAGCCAGGACGTTCTATGTGCACGCCGATGAGATCACCGGATCGCAACCGACTTCCGGCGATTTGGAGACACAGGTGCGAGTTTTCAACAGCGCCGATACGCCGATACCAGAAGTGCAGTTGTTGTCGAACGGCAGATATCATGTGATGATCACCAACGCGGGCGGCGGTTACAGTCACTGGAAGGACCTCGCCGTCACCCGCTGGCGCGAAGACAGTACCTGCGACAACTGGGGCACCTTCTGTTACCTCCGTGATGTAGCGAGCGGGGAGTTCTGGTCCACCGCCTATCAGCCAACCCTCAAGCGATCCGCCAATTTTGAGGCGATTTTCACGGAAGGGCGAGCCGAGTTCCGCTGCCGCCAACAAGACTTTGACGCCTATACGGAGATCGCGGTTTCGCCCGAGGATGATATCGAGGTGCGCAGAATCACCATCACCAATCGCGCTCAGACACCGAGAGAGATCGACGTAACGAGTTACGCGGAAGTGGTCCTGGCGCCGCCTGCCGCTGACGCACTGCATCAGGCCTTCAGCAATCTTTTTGTTCAGACCGAGATCATCCGCCAGCGGCAGGCGATCCTTTGCACTCGCCGGCCCCGCTCCCGGGACGAGCAGACGCCATGGATGTTTCACCTGATGGCGGTGCATGGGGCGGACATCGGAGAAGTCTCTTATGAGACTGACCGCATGCAGTTCATCGGCCGCGGCAGGACCGTCGCCGATCCCCAAGCGATGCGCGGTCCAGCGGCGCTCTCTGGCCGTGAGGGCTCAGTGCTGGATCCGATTGTCGCCATCCGGTATCGGCTGGTGCTCGATCCGGAAAAATCAGTAACGGTCAATATTGTCTCCGGCATCGGCGAAACCCGCGAGGCGTGCCTGGGGCTGGTGGATAAATACCAGGATCGGCGTCTGGCGGACCGCGTCTTTGATCTGGCCTGGACGCATAGCCAGGTGGCCCTGCGGCAAGTCAATGCCACAGAATCCGACGCGCAGCTCTACTGTCGTCTGGCGAGCTCAGTAATCTACGCCAATGCTTCGCTGCGAGCCGACCCGAGTATCCTCATCAAGAACCGCCGCGGCCAATCCGGTCTTTGGGGCTACGCCATCTCCGGCGATATTCCCATTGTGCTGCTGCAGATTGAAGATCCGGCCAATATCGATCTGGTGCGCCAACTCATTCAGGCTCATGCGTATTGGCGCTTAAGGGGACTGGCCGTGGACCTGGTGATCTGGAACGAAGATCATGCCGGATACCGGCAACTTCTCCACGACCAGATCATGGGACTCATTGCCGCAGGGGTCGAAGCCAGCGAGATAGATCGGCCAGGCGGTATTTTCGTGAGACCTGCGGACCAGATATCGGAGGAGGACCGCATTCTGTTCCAAACGGTGGCTCGCGCCATCATCACCGATAGCCGGGGAGCGCTGGAGGACCAGCTCAACCGTCGGGGCCAGGTGGAAGTGACAGTACCGCCCCTGACGCCGACCCAAACCTACCGCGTCGACTCCCCGGGGACGGCCGAGTTGTCCCGTAGCGATCTGATGTTCTTCAACGGGCTGGGCGGATTCACCCCTGACGGGCGCGAATATGTCATTACGACCACGGACCAGCAGGTGACTCCGGCCCCATGGGTAAATGTGCTGGCCAACCCGCACTTCGGAACCGTCATCTCAGAGAGCGGCCTGGCCTATACCTGGAGCGAGAATGCCCACGAGTTCCGCCTCACTCCCTGGGGAAACGATCCCGTGAGCGATTCGAGCGGAGAAGCCTTTTACCTCCGTGACGAAGAGACCGGCCACTTCTGGTCCCCCATGCCGCTGCCCAGCCGCAGCGCGCTGCCTTACGTCAGCCGCCACGGATTCGGCTACAGCGTTTTCGAGCACACCGAGGACGGCATTAGCTCAGAGGTGTGGGTTTACGTAGCCATGGATGCACCGCTCAAGTTCACGGTGCTCAAAGTGCGGAACGTGTCAGGTCGGTCGCGCCGGCTCTCCGCCACGGGCTACTTAGAATGGGTTATGGGAGATCAACGGTCGAAATCCGCCATGCACGTTTTCACTGAAGTTGACCCAAATAGCGGCGCGATCTTGGCGCGCAACCCCTATAATACCGAGTTCAGCGATCGAGTTGCCTTCTTCCAGGTGGACGCTACGCCCCAGACCTTAAGCGGCGACCGGACTGAATTCCTGGGACGCAACGGCACGCGGCGCAATCCTGCCGCTCTGTCCCGGTCGCGGCTTTCTGGCAAGGTGGGACCAGGTCTGGACCCCTGTGCCGCGCTTCAGGTTCCTTTCGAGTTGGACCACGGGCAGGAGCGTGAGGTCGTGTTCACGCTCGGCGCCGGGCGAGACGCCGATGACGCCAGGGACCTCGTGCAGCGTTTTCGAGGCTCAACCGCGGCACGCCGCGCCCTCGATGCGGTGTGGCAATACTGGAATCATACTCTCGGCGCCGTGCAAGTGGAAACACCCGACCAGTCCCTCAATGTGCTCACGAACGGCTGGCTTTTATACCAGACTCTGGCGTGCCGCCTTTGGGCGCGCAGCGGCTACTATCAGTCGGGGGGCGCCTTCGGTTTCCGCGATCAGTTGCAGGACGTGATGGCTTTGATCCACGCCAAGCCGCACCTGGTGCGCGAGCATCTGCTCCTCTGCGCCTCCCGCCAGTTCCCGGAAGGAGATGTCCAGCATTGGTGGCACCCCCCCCTGGGCCGGGGCGTACGGACCCATTGCTCCGATGATTATCTCTGGCTGCCGTTGGCGACTTGCCGCTACGTCCTGAACACCGGGGACACCGGCGTGTTGGATGAGCCGGTCCACTTCGTCCAGGGCCGCCCGGTAAACGCCGAGGAGGACTCATATTACGATCTGCCCAATCGGTCTCAAGAAGCGGCCAGCTTGTATGACCACTGTGTGCGAGCCATCCTTTGGGGCCTCAGATTTGGTGAGCACGGCTTGCCGTTGATGGGCTCCGGCGACTGGAATGACGGCATGAACCTGGTGGGCG
>JBAQHK010000086.1:0-26944 GCA_049288275.1 bacterium
TGCCGCTGCCGCACGGGCAGGGATCGTTCCTTCCCACCCTGGCGACACCCCCCACACCGGCCGCGCCGCCACCGGAAGCCGCGGCCGCGCGTCTCGGCGCCCCGACCGGCTCCAGCCCCGAGGCAGACTCCGGTCCACGAGCCACCATTATGTCGGGCTTGACCTCGCGCATCGGCCGCCTGCGGCGAGCCGCATCCTCGGGCGGCGCCGACCACCTGCCGTGGAATATCAGAGACACGGTCTCGTCCTCCACGCTGTCCACCATCTTGACGAACAGGTCGTAGGCCTCGGCCTTGTACTCGATGAGCGGATCCTTCTGGCCGTATGCCCTGAGCCCTATTCCCGCCTTGACGCTGTCGAGGTCGTAGAGGTGATCTCTCCACTTGCTGTCTATCACGTAGAGCATCGCGCCGCGCTCGATGGTCTTGATCAACTCGTAGCCGACTTCCTTCTGCTTAGCCTCGTACGCCGCCAGGGCCGTGCTCCGGACTTCCTCCTCCAGGGTCTCCGCGCGGGGCAGCCCCTCGCCCTTGCCGCCCAGGTTGAACCTCCAGACCAGCGCGGCCTCTAGATCGCGCTTCAGGCCCTCGGTGTCCCAGTCTTCGGGGTGGGATCCCTTGGGCACGTACTTGTCGATCTTGCGGTCCACCACCGCCTCGATCATGTTCTTGATCTCGCCGCTGATGTCCTCGCTCTCCAAGGCCAGCAGGCGCTTGCCGTAGACCACCTCGCGCTGCTTGTTCATCACGTCGTCGTATTCCAGGAGGTGCTTGCGGGTGGCGAAGTTGTTGGCCTCCACCCGGCGCTGGGCACGCTCTATCTGTCTGGTGATCAGGCTGTGCTCGATCGCGTCCCCATCCTTGAGCCCCAGCTTGGAGATCACCCCTGCCAGCCTGTCCGATCCGAACAGCCGCATCAGGTCGTCTTCCAGGGACATATAGAACCTCGAAGATCCCGGGTCGCCCTGGCGGCCGCTGCGGCCCCGCAGCTGGCGGTCAATGCGCCGGCTCTCGTGGCGTTCGGTGCCTATGATGTGAAGCCCGCAGGGCATGTCGGCCACGCACTTGGCGGCGGTCTTCTCGACCTTCTCGCACTTGCCGCAGTCGCCGTCGGTGCACTTGTAGCAGCACACCGCGCATCGCACCACCTCGGGGGCCAGCTTGATGTCCGTCCCTCGGCCGGCCATGTTGGTTGCGATGGTGACCGCCCCGCGCTCGCCGGCGCGGGCAACGATCCTGGCCTCCTGCTCGTGGTACTTGGCATTGAGGACCGAGTGGGGGATGCCGCGTCGCTTCAGCAGCCTGCTCAGGACCTCGGAGACCTCGACGCTCACCGTTCCCACCAGCACCGGGCGGCCGATCTCGTGCATTCTGGCTATCTCGTCCACTATGGCGTTGTATTTCTCCCGCCGCGTCAGATAGATCACGTCCTGGTAATCCACGCGGCGCACCGGCTCGTTGGTGGGCACCACGGTCACTTCCAGCTTGTATATCTGATAGAACTCCGCGGCCTCGGTCTCCGCGGTGCCGGTCATGCCGGCCAACTTCTCGTACAGCCTGAAGTAATTCTGGATGGTGATGGTGGCGAAGGTCTGGGTCTCCCGCTCGACAGTGACGCCCTCCTTGACCTCAAGGGCCTGGTGAAGGCCGTCGCTGTAACGGCGGCCGGGCATCAGGCGCCCGGTGAACTCGTCCACTATGACCACCTTGCCGTCCTTCACCACGTACTCCACGTCCTTGTCGAAGAGCGAGTAGGCCTTCAAGAGCTGCGCGATGTTGTGCAGCAGTTCGCTGCGCTCGGCGTAGTCCTCTTCGAATCTCTTGCGCAGCCTCATCTGTACCGCGGTGACGAAGGCCGGATTGAGCTCCAGCCATTCCTCGAAGAAGCGCTCCAGCGCGGTCCTGTCCGGGACAGCCGTCCCTTCGGGCTTGGCCACCTCGACCAGCACGCCCTTGAGCATCTGGCCCGACTCGGAGTCTATGCGCTGTGAGGCAAGGGCGGAGTCCGGCAGGAGGAACAGCGAATCCGGACCGGCTTCGCTTACCAGGATCTCGGGGTAGGCCTGGCCGGCCAGGTATTCCAGGGTCTGGTCCTCGCCCAGCACCTTCTTGGTCTTGTCCGAGAACTGGATTCCCCCGTCCTCGGCGGTGACCCGCACCTCGGGCGCGAGTTTGCCTGCGTCCCGGGCGCCGGCCCGCGCCAGAGGCGAGAACCGCTCCAGCAGCTTCCTGCCCTTCTCCGAGAGATCGACGGTGTTCTGCCGCTCGTCGATGGAGAAGAAGAGCTCCTCGTCTATCTCCCGCAGGCGCTTGTCCCGCATGAAGTCACGCTCGACCTTGTCCACAATCCGGCGCATATTGCCGTCCTGCATGAATTTGAAGAACCGCTTGTTCTTGGGCGCTCCTCGCTTGGCCACCAGCAGGTCGATGCCCGCTTTGTACTGGTCTCCGGACTCGGACTCCTTTTCGGCCTCGGCCAGCATGTTGTTCACCAGGCGCGTCTGCTCCTTGGCCAGGTGCTCCACCGCGGACTTCAAGACGTCGAACTTCTGGGTGGAGACCGACACCGGTCCCGAGATGATGAGGGGCGTGCGGGCCTCGTCTATCAGGATGCTGTCCACCTCGTCCACTATCGCGTAGTGATGCTTGCGCTGGACCCGGTGGTCCAGCTGGGTGGCCATGTTGTCCCTGAGGTAATCGAATCCGAATTCGTTGTTGGTTCCGTAGGTGATGTCGCTGCGATAGGCGGCGATTCTCTCGGGAGGCTCCATGTCGTGCTGGATGCAGCCGACGGTCATGCCCAGGAGTTGGTAGATCTTGCCCATCCACTGGGAGTCGCGCTTGCCCAGGTAATCGTTGACCGTGACCAGGTGAGAGCCCTTGCCGCTCAGGGCGTTGAGGTACAGCGGCATTGTGGCAACCAGGGTCTTGCCCTCGCCTGTGGCCATCTCGGAGATCCTGCCCTGGTTCAAGACCATGGCACCCAGCAGCTGAACGTCGAAGGGCACCATGTTCCACTCGGTGTCTATGTCGCACACCGGCCAGCGCTTACCAACCAGCCGGCGTGAGGTCTCCTTGATCGCGGCGAAGGCCTGGGACACCAGGTCGTCGGGCGCGGCGCCCTCGGCGAGCCTCAGGCGCAACGCGTCGGTCTGGTGCCGCAGGTCGTAATCGGATATCCCGAGAAGATCGGCAAAGCGGGAATTGATCTCCTCAACCACGGGCGCGGCCTTCTTCAGGTCGCGCTCCGACTTGGTGCCGAACACCTTGGCTATCAGGCTGGTGACCACGGTCGACCCGATCCTTGTACTTGCTCTATCTTCCACAACACGGTTCTGCCCTCGAATGTATCAAAAGGCGCGGGCCCGGGCAATCCCCGAATAACAAATCCCGGTTGGCTCTAAGCCAACCGGGACTTGCCGCTGCTTGAGAAATCGTATATTGACGACTAACTCTTACAACTTGACTACTTTGGTTGCCTGGGGTCCCTTTTCTCCCTGCTTTATCTCGAACTCGACTTCCTGTCCCTCGGACAGTGTTTTGAAGCCTTGATCTTCGATAGCAGAATAGTGAACGAACACATCAGGCCCGTTTTCCTGCTCAATGAACCCGTAGCCCTTGGATTCATTGAACCACTTCACTCTGCCTTTTGGCATATCTCTTTACTACCCTCCTTCTTGCCTAAAGCAATACTGGGCCACAGATTGACTTTGTAAATGTATAACAACGTCGTTTCTGTGTCAAGTATTTTTCGTGGCCCAGGCGCAAATTGGTGCGGCGGGCTCAGTGGATGCCGGCCAGCACCATGGCGACCCCGGAGATGATGGGGATGGCGAAGTTGTCGTCAATGGGAAAGGGCACGGCCTCCACAAGCGCGCCCACCAGAGCGCCCACGGCAGCCGCTTGAGGGGTGAGGCTGTCCCCCTGGCCGGTCCGCGCGGCGACCGCGGCCACTCCCTGGGCGAGCGCCCCGCCCACAACGAGGAAGGCAACCGTCCCCTCGAGGGTCTTGCCGCCGAATACCTTCACGCGGCCGAATCGCTTGCCAACAAGGGCCGCCGCGGTGTCCCCGGCCACCAGCAGCATCAGCGCGGCCACGGCCACAGGCTTGCGGAAGATCAGGACCGTCATCGTGGACGCTATCAGAAGGCAGGTCGACCCCAGAAGCCCGGTCCGCTCATGCGGCCGCATCACCGCGCCTATCACGCTGTTGAGGAAGCTCCTCAGCCGGGGCTCGTTGAGCCTGAAGATGTCAATGAAGACCCCGTAGATCATGGCGCCCGCCAGGATAGCCTTGGCCTGGCCCTCGTTGGGGAAGAACAGGTAGCCCAGCGGGATCACCAGTCCAAAGAGATGAATCGCCTTGCGATGCACTTCCGACTGGTAACTGCGGCCCGATGGCTCGTCCAAGGACTGGCTCCCTCCCGCCGAAGCGGCGCGGCATTCGCGGGCATTCTATACCGGCCCTCGCCGGCTGTCAACGAGCCTGCCGCCCGGCTTGAGATATTCAAGAAAGATGTTGACATCACACAGTGCGTTATAGTACAAATTGAGAATCATAGCGGACAAGTGAATAGCGAAGAGGGTTCCCTGCTTCGAGCGTGACTTCTTGCGTGCTTGAACCGATCCTCGATAGGAAGACGCTCATAGCGCCCCTGGGTTCAATGGTGTGGGAGGCACGTCCGACAAGCGGGGACCTTTTGGATGCGATCCGGGGCAGTCGATGGCTGTCCCGTTTTGTCTTTCCCGGCTCTCACTCCCACTCGATGGTGCCGGGCGGTTTGGAGGTGGCGTCGTAGACCACGCGGTTCACGTCGCGCACGGTGTTGACGATCCTTGAGGAGATACCCGCCAGCGCCTCTGACGGAATCCGGGCCCAGTCCGCGGTCATCCCGTCCAGGCTGGTTACGCACCGCAGGGCGACCACGTACTTGTACGTCCGCCGGTCCCCCATCACACCCACACTCCTGACGGGCAGGAGCACCGCGAAGGCCTGCCAGATCTTGGAGTAGAGACCGGTCTTCTTCAGTTCGTCGATCAGGATCTCGTCCACGTCCCTCAGGATGCGCAGCCGCGCGCGGGTGACCTCGCCGATCACCCTCACCGCCAGGCCGGGACCCGGAAAGGGATGCCGCTCCAGGATGAAGTCCGGGACTCCGACTATCCTGCCGACCTCGCGGACCTCGTCCTTGAAGAGCTCCCTCAGGGGCTCGACAAGATTCAGCTTCATCCGCGCGGGAAGCCCGCCGACGTTGTGATGGCTCTTGATGGTGGCCGATGGGCCCTTGACCGAAACGCTCTCTATCACGTCCGGGTAAAGCGTGCCCTGGGCAAGGTACTTCACCCCGCCGATCGTGCGCGCGGCCTCCTCGAAGACCCGGATGAACTCGCGGCCTATGATCTTGCGCTTGCGCTCGGGCGAGGCCACGCCCGCCAGTTTGGAGATGAACCTGGAGGAGGCATCCACGTACTTGAGGTTAACGCCGCAGGTCCCGGCAAACGCCCTGACGTTGGCGCCGTCGTCCTTTCGCAGAAGGCCGTTGTCCACGAAGATCGCCGTATGCCGCCCGCCCACCGCGCGCTCCAGCAGAGTGGCCACCACCGATGAGTCCACACCCCCGCTCAAGGCGCAGATCACTCGATCCCGGCCGACGGTCCGCCTTATCTGGTCGACGGCCTCTTCCGCGAAGGACTCCAAGCTCCAGTCGCGCCGCGCGCCGCAGATCGAGACGGCGAAGTTGCGGAGCACCCTGGTGCCGTCGTCGGTGTGGGTGACCTCGGGATGGAACTGCACCCCGAGGATCGAGTTGTCGGGACTGGCCACAGCCGCGAAGGGCGCCGCATCGGAGCGGGCGAGCGCGCGCCAGCCCCTGGGGATCCTCACCGCGCGATCGGCGTGGCTCATCCAGACGTTGATTGTGGGCTTCAAGCCCGCAAACAGCGGGTGCTTCGCGACCACCCTCACCCTGCGCCCGCCGTACTCCTCCTCGGGGGCCTTCTCCACCCTGCCGCCGCACATCTGGACCACAAGCTGAAAGCCGTAGCAGATCCCCAGGATCGGCACGCCCAGGCGGAGCATCCCCTTGTCGGGCTTGGGGGCGCCCGTGTCGTAGACGCTTCGCGGCCCCCCGGTGAAGATGAGACCCTTGGGCCGGCGTCGGGCGACATCACCGGGGGCGGTCCAGTAGGGCAGGATCTCGCAGAAGACCCCCGCCTCCCTGATCCGCCGCCTTATCAGCTGGGTGTACTGGGAGCCGAAGTCCAGCACGATTATGTGGTCGGTGTGTTCCATCAGTGCCTGAAGTGCCTGACCGAGGTCAGCGCCAGCGTGAGGCCCAGCCTCTTGGCCGCCTCAATCACCTCGCCGTCCCTTATGCTGCCCCCCGGCTGGATCACTGCTTGCGCGCCGGCCTGGGCGGCCAGCTCCACCGAGTCGGGGAACGGGAAGAAGCCGTCGCTGGCCATGACGCTGCCCTTGAGATCGTGGCCGAACTGGGCGGCCTTGGTTATCGCCAGCCGCGTCGAATCCACTCGGCTGGGCTGGCCGGCCCCGATCCCCAGGGTCCTGCCCTGGCCGGCGAAGACTATCGCGTTGGACTTGACATGCTTGACGGCCTTCCAGGCGAAGACCAGATCGTCCATCACCTTCTCGTCCGGCGCCGCTCCGCTCACCAGCTTCAGATCGTCCTTGAGAACGAGAGCGTCGCGCTCCTCGACCAGCACGCCGGCCACGGCTGACCTCAGGCGCGCAGGTCGAGCCACGTCCAGCCGACAGGTCACCAGGCGGGACTTCTTTTTAGCCAACACCTCCAGAGCCTCGGGTTCGAAGGCCGGGGCGACCACGCACTCCACGAAGCGCTTGGCCAGCAAGTCGGCGCATGCGCGGTCGAAGGTGAAGTTCACGCCGACCACGCCGCCGTAGGCCGACACCGGGTCGCACTGGTAGGCCCTCTCCAGCACGGTGGCGCCGACATCCCCCTCGGCCATGCCGCACGGCCCGCCGTGCTTCACCACCACCGCGGCCGTGTTCCGGAATTCAATCAGGGCCTCCACGCAGCAGTCGATGTCCAAGATGTTGTTGTAAGAGAGCTCGCCCTTCACCACCTCGAACCCGCCGCTGCCGCCCGAAGTGTAGAACCCTGCTCGCTGATGTGGGTTCTCGCCGTACCTCAGGTCCAGCGTCTTCTCCAGCTTCACCAGCATTGACGCGGCTCCCGGCCCGGCGTCAAGCCCCAGACCCAGAACCCGGAGAGCGTCGGCGTCGTACGAGCCGGTCCTGAGAACGGTGTCCGAGGCAAGCTGCCACCTCAGGTCCAGGTCTATGGCGCGCCCGGCCTCCAGCCGGCTCGCCACGATCTCATACCAGTCCGGGTGCGGCACGGGCAGGCAGGACCGGAAGTTCTTGGCCGCGGCCCGGGCCATTGCCGGACCGCCTATGTCGATGAATGAAAGGTCCTGCCGCATCGGCCCCTCGGGCAGGGCGTAGAAGTTGACCACCACCGCGTCGATCTTGGTGTACCCCAGCGCTTCGAGCTCCTTCATGTGAGCCGGGTTCGATCGGTCCGCCAGAATGCCCGCGTGGATCCCGGGATGCAGCGTCTTCACGAGTCCCCCCAGCAGTTCCACTCTGCCGGTGATCCCGGAGGTGTCGTCGCACTCGATACCCGCGGCCCTGAGATAGGCCGAAGTGCCTCCGCTGGCAACGAGCCGCACGCCCAGGGCGGCCAGACGCCTCGCGAAGGCATCCAGCCCGGTCCTGTCGTAAACGCTTACCAGCGCTGTCCCTATCTCGCCCACTGAGGCCTCTCCCCCGTCAGCCTTTCCAGGATCAAGAGGTAACGGCGCCTCGCCTCGGTCGCGATCTCCGGCGGCAGTTCCGGCGCCGGCGGATTCCTGTCCCATCCGGTCCGATCCAGGTAGTCCCGAACGAACTGCTTGTCCAGATTCAAGGCCTCGCCCCCACCCTCGCCCGCCGCAAGGAACCTCGAGGAGTCGGGGGTGAACACCTCATCTATAAGCGCCAACTCGCCGTCTATGTATCCGAACTCGAACTTGGTATCCACGATGGTTATGCCCTTGGCCTGGGCAAGGTGGCGGGCCGCGTCGAAGACGGCCAGGCTGCGAGCCGCTATCTCCTCGCCCACCCTGGTTCCAACAGCGTCCATCATTTCGGACACGGTGATGTTGCGATCGTGGCCGTCTTCGGCCTTGGTGGAAGGTGTGAAGATCGGACGGTCCAGCCTGGAGTTGAGCTCGAGTCCCCTCGGCAGCGCCAGGCCCGCCACCTTGCCCGTCAGGCTGTACTCCTTCCAGGCCGACCCGGCAAGATACCCCCTGACGATGCACTCGATGTCCACGCGCTCGGCCCGGCGAACCAGCATGGACCGGTCCCGGAGGAGGTCGGCGTGGCGAGCCGCGGCCGGCGGCAGATCGCCGACGTCGGTGCTTATCATGTGATGCCTGGTCACCGCATCCAGGGTCTTGAACCAGAACGCGGACAGCGCTGTGAGAATCTTGCCCTTGTCGGGAATGCCCGAGGCCAGAACGTGATCGTAGGCCGAGATCCTGTCCGAGGCGACTATCAGAAGCCGGTCTCCGAGATCGTAGACGTTCCTGACCTTGCCCTTGGAGAAGAGGGTGATACCGCTGAGGTCTATCTCTGTCAGAGCCTGCATACCAAGTCCCCCAGGCCGGTCGGTCCGGCCTCAGACCACGATCACTCTCCTGCCCTCGACCCTCAGCCTTCCCTGGGCAAAGAGGCTGACCGCTTCGGTGTAGATCCGGTGCTCCTCCCTCAAGATCCTCTCCGACAGGCTCTCGGCGGTATCATCGGGAAGGACCGGGACGGCCGCCTGGACGATTATGGGCCCGCTGTCCACGCCCTCGTCGACGAAATGCACCGTGCAGCCAGCCCACTTGACCCCGTAGTCCAGGGCCTGTCGCTGCGCCTCGAGACCAGGGAAGGACGGCAGCAGCGACGGATGGATGTTGACTATGCGCATCTTGAAGTGCCTGACGAAGCCCGCGCCAAGAATCCGCATGAAGCCGGCCAGGGCCACCAGGTCCACACCGAAGCCATCCAGGCACTCGATGTATCCGGCTTCGGCTTCCGCACTCAGGCGGCTCTTCTTGGGCCCGGGGTCTATGTAGCGTGCCTCTACGCCTGCCTGCCTGGCGCGCTCGAGGGCGAAGGCGTCTTCCACGTCGCTCACGACCACCGCGATCTCGGCCTCAAGCCTTTCGGCTCTGACCGAATCGATCAAGGCTTGCAGGTTGGACCCGCGACCTGAAGCCAGGACTCCGATCCTTATCCGTGCCAATGCCTCGAGCACCCCGCTCAGACGTTCCCCGAAGTCACGCCAATAACTTCCTACACGGGAGATGTCGCGTTTGCGGCGACCCCACGCGCAGACTTTACCAGCCCCCGCGGGACCCGTCAACACCATTAGCGGAGCCGTTGGCGCCAGGCCCCGGCGCCGGCGCAGGAGAAGACAAGGCCGGCGCCGGCCTCGGTGCGGACTTCCAGGCTCGCCCCATCGGTCGCCACGGAGACCGCGCCGTCGGCCGAGGTGGTATAGACCACGGCTCCGCGGGCCCGCAGCAGATCGATCGTGGATCGCGATGGATGTGAGGCAAACTTGCCCCCCGCGGATATCACAGCCACTCGCGGCCGGACTCTGTCGAGAAAGCTCGGATCCAGCGAATTCGGCGCGCCGTGATGGGGCGCCTTGAGGACAACGCTGGCCAGATCGAGCGAGCCGTCCGCGGATTCGGCGGCATGCAGGACCAGCGCCCGTTCGGCCTCGGGCGTCACGTCGCCGGTGAACATGAACGCCACATCGCCCATGGAAACCCTGGCCACCACCGACCTCTGGTTGGCATCGACCGGCGCCGAGGCCGCGGACGGCTCGCCCGGGTGGAGCACCTCGATCACCACGGGGCCGCTCCGGATGACGTCCCCGGCCCGCACGCACCGCACGGCGACGCCGGCACGCTGCGCTCGCTCGAGGAGCTCCTCGTACTCCGGTTCTCCATCGAGGTCTCCGACCAGGAGTTCCCGGACGACGAAGTTGTCGAGCACACCGCCGAGGCCACCGTAGTGATCGTCGTGGGCATGGGTCACAACCACCCTGTCCAGCCGGTTGATTCCTTTCATCGCCAGGAAGCGCACCACCTGATTCTGGGCCTGCCCGAAGGCCTCGGTGTTGGGCCCCGCGTCGAAGAGCACCCGCTCGCCGCCGGGCACTTCGATCAGAGCGGCGTCGCCGTCGCCCACGTGGAGGTAGGTCACCCTCAGGAGGCGCCCCGGTGAGCCGGACCAGGGCACCAGCAGGAAGCCGTGGAGACCCACTACCAGCAGGAGCTTGAGCCTTCGGCTCATTCCGGGACTCAGGAAGGTCAGGAACCCAAGCCCCGCGCAATACGCGGCCATGCTGCCCGGCCCGGGTCTGCCGACGTAAACCATGGCCAGCGGGTGCCGGGTCACGAGATCGGCGAGCACAATGGCGAGATCCGTCGCACCCGCTGCAGCCTTGAGCAGAATCGAAGCCAGTCTCTCCGAGAACGCCAGAGCAAAGGAAGCCTCTATGCCCCCCGCGATCGAAAGCGTGGTCAGCGGCACCATGATCAGATTGCCTATGGGCGCCACCAGTGAGGCTCGACCGAAGTCGTGAAGCACGATAGGCAGCGTGAAGGCCTCGGCAGCCAACCCGACAATGACTCCGCCCACGAGATACCGCCTGGCCCTGGCCCACACCGAGCCGGCGCCGCACCCGCTGACATCGATCTGGGGCAGAAGCAGAGCCATTCCCAGCACCGCCCCCAACGACAGCTGGAAGCCTATGTCCCAGGCAAACTGTGGAAAGGCCACGAGCAGACCAACGCCGGCCGCCGCGACGCAGTTGGCAAAATCCACCTTCCATTGGAGGACCCTGCACAGGCCCAGGATCAGGAACAGGCCCCCGGATCTCACCGCCGAGGGCGGAGTTCCGGTGAAGACCACGTAGAAGGATATCGCGACGGCAAGCAGCGCAGCGAGGGCCACCCTGTTGAGACCGAGGACGCTCAGGAAGGCCGAGAGCACCAGCACCACGATGCCCACGTGAAGCCCGGACACCGAGATCACGTGGTAGGTTCCGGCCTTGAGCATCACGGTCTCGATGCGGGGCGCCAGGTTGGATCTCTGCCCCAGCAGCATGGCCTCGAGCATCCCCGAGGCCTCACCCGGGTAGGCGGTTCTGATCGCCATCTGCAGCCGCCGCCTGAAGCGCGCGATCGAGCCCGTGAGGCCGGTCCCCGGTTCTGCCGCGACCGATGCCACCTCCACCGCACCCACGCAGCCGCGGCGCCGGTAGTCGCTCAGGGGATCCATCCCGAAGGGGTTGAGCCTGGCCCTGGGAGCGGTGAGTCTGCCGCAGACCTTGAAGCTGGATCTCTCCGGCGGCTCCACGTCCTCCAGTCCCCTCAGCACCACTCGTCGGCCCGCCAGCGCCCCGGGGCCGGCAAGAACGTCACTGACCTCGGCGGTCACTCGATCGGAGCAGCTGGCAGCCAGCCACGCGGTCTTGACCTGGAGCACCACGGGAACGCCTCGGGCTCGAGCGAGGTCCGCGGGACTGTCCTTCCGGTTCCAGGCCGAATCCGGGCTCCTCAAGACCCCCAAGACCAGGAAGGCCCCGGCAAGCAGCGCCAGCCGAAAGCGCGGGCCGAGCGCCAGGACCAGGCCTCCGGCCAAGGCCGACAGCGCCAGCGCGGCGCCGGCGAGATTGCCGCCCGCGACCCGGCCGCCCAGGATGCCCGCCCAGGTGGCGGCAAGCAGAGCAATCGAAGGTCGGTTCACCATGCCGGCAGCGGCGAGCAAGATTGGTGCCGCGTCCGAATCGGTATGAAGGGTCTCAGCAGGGGACTACGGTTCTGCGGTCAGTGGGCTGATCTGCGAGGCAGGGCACCAGATGCAGACGATATAACTTGGGTTTGCTGCGTCAACCGCAGGTTACAGGTGTCAAGCGACGGTTGCGCCGACCCGCTTCAGTCGATTGAGTCGAGTCGGTCTGGTGAGTCTATCGGCAGGTTTCAGTAGGCCTTGCTGCCGCGGTTGGGTCGGGCGGCCACCTGGTCTTTCGCCTTGGCTGATCCCAGGCCGCCGGTGTCGGTCCTCACGTCATGGTAGTGCGGACAGCGCTCGGGGTGCTTGCCCAGGCAGTACCGTGTCTCCTCGGTGATTGAAGGAATCACGAAGCTCGACCGGGCCAGGCACCTGAAGGTCCACACACCAGTGAGGAAAGGACATGCCGCCATTTCTTACCCCCTCTTGTTTGACGTCTGCCGAGCTAAAAGATCGGCGAGTGGGGTGAGAGAATTTAGCGGAATCGGCCCGCGGTCTCAGCACTTGGAGCTCAAGACGCCGGCCAGGGTGTTCTCGATCTTGGCGAGAGTGCAGGGCTTGGAGATGTAGCCGTTGGCTCCTTCTCTCATCACCCGCTTCTCGGTGTGGAAAGTCCCGTATCCGGTTATTATCACCACCGGCATCTCAGCCCTGGTGGTCTTGATCGCCCGCAGGAGCGCCGTGCCGTCCATACCGGGCATGTTGAGATCGGTGAGGACCAGGTCGAAGTCCTGACTCTGGACCAGGCCAAGTGCTTGCTCGCCGCCCTCGGCCAGGGTGACCTCGTAGCCTATCACCTCGAGCATGTCCCTCAGGAGCGACCTCATGGTCTCCTGATCATCGACGACCAGGATTCTCCGCTTATCCTCCATGACAGGTCCTCACGCCTTTCCGGGTAAGCAACTGTGGCTCAGGCGCAATAGCCCAAGCCGTGGCTGTAAGAGGGTAATCGGCAAGCAGGCAAGCGGTCTTTAGGGAATTGGGGAGGCGGCGCTAAAGGACTTCCCAGTCGAACTCGTCCTTCTCGCGATCAAAGAAGACCCTCACGGTGTCGCCCTCCTCGACTTCAACTTCCTCTTCAATGTCGACGTTTTCGAAGTCGGTGATTATCAGAGTTATCCGCATCGGTCCCTCTCCTCGAGCGACAGGTTCTCACAGGGAAGGCGTGAAGAAGTCGGGAACCACATAGAGCAGAACGCCGTGGACCGTCAGGACCAGGCCGCCTATGGCCACCAGGCCGAACAGGTACCATCTTGCCTCGCCCTCACGGGCGAACCTGTCCAGCCCGAAGTAGATGAGGGCCAGTCCAGCGATCAGCTCGACCAGATTCAGCATGCCTAGTCCACCCCGCTCCGCGTGACCGTCGAACTCCGAGGTCCCGGTCAGCTCACAAGGCCTTTATAACCACGTACCACAGGCCTGTCAAGAAGAAGACGACCAGGACCGCCGCCACTGCCAGCCCCAAGATGTCCTCGGCGTCGTCAAGCCGCAGGAAGCCCTTGGCGGACATCACTCCACCTCACTTTGCCTAACCTGACCTTCCTCGCCTCACCGTGCTCGGCTGCTATATGAACAGCGGGCACATCACCAGCGTAATCGTGCTCAAGAGCTTCACGAGCACGTGGAGCGACGGGCCCGCGGTGTCCTTGAAGGGATCCCCCACGGTGTCTCCCACGACCGCGGCCGCGTGCGCGAAGCTGCCCTTGGCGATCACGTTGCCCTTGTCGTCCTTGAGCTGCCCGTCCTCAATCATCTTCTTGGCGTTGTCCCAGGCGCCGCCTCCGTTGTTCATGAAGGAGGCCAGCATTATGCCGGCGATAGTCCCCACCATCAGCACCCCTGCCACTGCCATCGCGGCGTCGTAGTGAGCCAACTTGAAGCCCACGCCTATCACCACCGGCGCCAGGACGGGGAGCAACCCCGGCTTGATCATTTCCCGCAGGCCAGCGCGCGCAGTGATGTCCACCGCGCGGGTGTAATCCGGCCTCGAGGTGCCGGCCATTATCCCGGGGTCCGCCGCGAACTGGCGCCTGACCTCGGTGATGATGGCCCCCGCGGTCTTGCCGACCGCCCGTATCGCCCAGGAGCTGAACAGATAGACCACCATCACCGCCAAGAGCGCCGCGACAAAGACCTCGATCTTGGCAAGGTCCACCACGTTATACTTGCCTTCTTCGCCGAACTTGAGGAAGGACACGCGGTCAAGATAGGCCTGGAAGAGCAGGAAGGCCGCCAGGCCGGCCGAGACCATCGCGTAGCCCTTGGTCAGAGCCTTGGTGGTGTTGCCCACCGCATCCAGCCTGTCGGTGATCCGCCTCACCTCTTTGCCGGCGCCGGCCATCTCGTTTATGCCGTTGGCGTTGTCGGTGATCGGCCCGAAGGTGTCCATGGATAGGATGTACGGGCAGGTCATCAGCATTCCCATGGTGGCCACGGCGGTCCCGAAGGCGCCGCCTCCGGGCATGCCGCTCATCTTGCCCATCCAGTATGAGGCCAGGAGCGACCCGCCAATGATCATCGCGGTCGCGAAAGTGGTCTCAAAGCCCACCGCGGTTCCCATCACGATGTTGGTGGCCGGCCCGGTCTTCGAGGCCTCGGCGATGTCCCTGACCGGCTTGTACCGCCACTCGGTGTAGTACTGGGTGACGAAGATCGTGACCACGCTGGCAACGATTCCCACCACCCCGGCGCCGAAGAGCCACCAGTTCCCGAGCATCAGCTGTATGGTCAGGGCCAGCCCGGCTATCGAGAGCGCGACCGCGACGAAGTAGCCCCGATTGAGAGCGTTCATGGCGTCTTCGTCTTCCCTGGCCTTCACGCACATCAGTCCGACCATGCTGGCCACCAGGCCGAAGGCGCGGACCACCAGCGGGAAGAGCACCCAGGCGACGTTCTTGGTGGCCACGTAGGCAACCACACCAAGGATCATGGCGCCGATGTTTTCGGCCGCCGTGGATTCGAAGAGGTCGGCCCCACGGCCCGCGCAATCGCCGACGTTATCGCCCACCAGGTCGGCGATCACGGCCGCGTTCCTGGGATCGTCCTCGGGAATGCCGGCTTCAACCTTGCCCACCAGGTCGGCGCCCATGTCGGCCGCCTTGGTGTAGATTCCCCCTCCCAGCTGGGCGAACAGGGCCACGAAGCTGGCCCCGAAACCGAAGCCCACTATGAGATGGGGCGCAATCTCCGGCCTGGTGGCGCCTCCGAAGGCGAAGAAGATCACGGTCACGCCAATCAGGCTCAGGGCGGTGATCAGGAATCCGGAGACCGCTCCCCCACGCAGGGCAACCGCCACCGCCTGAGTCAGGTTCTTCTGGGCTGCGGCCGCGCAGCGCACGTTGGACTTCACGGCCACGTACATGCCTATGAAGCCGGAGACGCTGGAGCAGACGGCCCCCACCAGAAAGGCCACTGCAGTTCGCCAGCCGATGCCGAAGGCCGTCATCCCTTCTATTCCACGCTCCCCTCCCAACCAGGCAACCAGCACGCCTATGAGGACCGCCACGGCTACCGACAGCCGGCCGATGGTGCCGTATTGCCTCTTGAGGAACGCCCAGGCGCCCTCGAAGATCATGTCTCCGATCTCCTTCATCTTGGGCGTACCCGCGTCCCGCTTGAGCACGTTGCGCATCAGGTAGAAAGCGAAGAGCAGTGTGACAGCGCCCGCAACCGGCACGACCCAAAAGATCCCGGGAATGCTGACCATTTTACCTCCTTGCGTTGGACGACGTCCCTGGCCTATACTGCAAAACGCTAAACAAGATAGCACCCCGGCCCGCCCGCGTCAACACCGGACCGGCCGGCGGCTGAAATAGATTGACCGAGCCGGAGGAAATCGCGATCTTGAGGCAGTTGAGGCTGATCGAACAGGCAATCGGAAGAGCATGATAAGTCATCTGGTCCTCGCCGTCCTCGCCGTGCTGGTCGCGGGCTATCTTACCTACGGGCGCTTCCTGGCCCGCAAGCTGGG
This sequence comes from bacterium, assembly GCA_049288275.1. Lineage (GTDB taxonomy): Bacteria > Arandabacterota > Arandabacteria > Arandabacterales > Arandabacteraceae > JBAQHK01. The sequence continues at coordinate 15,854 of JBAQHK010000086.1, forward strand.
CCTTGAGGAATCCCAGCCCACGCCGGCATGCCGGATGAACGACGGCGTGGACTACGTCCCTGCCAAGCCCGCCTTGCTGCTGGGGCAGCACCTTTCGGCCATAGCCGCCGCCGGACCCATAGTGGGTCCGATCCTTGCCTGCCTGTGGTTCGGCTGGGCGCCGGCGATCCTGTGGATCGTCTTCGGAGCGATCTTGATAGGCGGTCCCCATGATTTCCTGAGCCTGGTGGCCTCCCTGCGGCACGGCGCCGCCTCGATAGGCGAGATTGTGAAGGAGCACATGCCGCCCGCTGCACGCGTCTTCTTCCTGCTGTTCGTGTGGATGGCTCTCATATATGTGGTAATAGCCTTCACGGACATCACCGCCAACACCTTCAAGACCGTGGTCGACGGGGCCGCCTTCGGCCCGGCGGTCGCGGCCTCATCGGTGCTCTACCTGCTCGAGGCGGTGCTGATGGGCCTCGCGCTCTATCGCTTCAAGGTCAAACTGTGGCTGGCCACCGTGATCTTCGTGCCCCTGACCTTGCTGGTGGTCTACATCGGCCCGCACCTGCCGCAGTCGGTCCTCGGGCCGCTTGCGGGGATCTCGGTGAAACAGTGGGACGTGATCCTCCTGGGCTACTGCCTGGTGGCCTCCCTTGTTCCCATGTGGCTCCTGCTCCAGCCCCGGGGCTACCTCGGGGGATGGTTCCTCTACCTGGTGATCATAATCGGGTTCGTGGGAGCGGTCTTCGGAGGCTATCAGATCCAGTATCCCGCCTTCAGGCTTGAGGGCCTCAGGAGCGCCGCCAACGGCAAGGCGATCTTCCCGATACTTTTCGTCACCATAGCTTGTGGCGCCTGCTCCGGCTTCCACGGCATAGTGAGCTCCGGCACCACGTCCAAGCAGGTCAGCCGCTTCCGCGACAGCCTGCCGATAGGCTACGGCGCGATGCTCTTGGAGGGCCTGGTCGCGGTGCTGGCCATAGCGACGGTCATGATGCTGCCCAAGGGCTCGGAGGTCTTGAAGTCCGATCCCAACCTGATCTACGCCAACGGCATTGCCCGCTACGCGGGCCTGGTCGGGGTCGGCTACGCTGTCGCCCTGCCCTTCGCCCTGCTGGCCTTCTCCACCTTCGTCTACGACACCCTGGACGTTTCCACCAGGCTCGCGCGCTACATCTTTCAGGAGCTGACGGGCTGGCGGTCGCGCAAGGGCGGCGTGGTAGCGGCTGTCGCGAGCCTCGCGGTGCCCCTGGCTTTCCTGATGCTCACTAAGGAGAAGGGCTACCTGGTGGCCTGGCCGATCTTTGGCACCAGCAACCAGCTGCTGGCGAGCCTGATCCTGCTGGCGATCTCGGTCTGGCTGGCCAAGTGCGGCAAGAACCCTCTCTACGCGGCCCTTCCCATGGTCTTCATGCTGGTGATGACCCTGTGGTCGCTGGTCGGCTTCACCACGCCCTTCCTCAAGGCTCTGTTCGCTCCGGCCGGAGGCGGCCTGACCCCGGACGTCACGATATCCGGAGTCTGCGGGGTGGTGCTGCTGGTCTTGAGCGCGGCCCTGGTGGTCGAGGCCGGGCGGACCCTGGCGCGGAGGTCGGCGTGAGCCACTCCAAGCAGGCCCGGGCAATCCAGGAGGCCTACGATCAGAGAAGGACCTACAATCTGAGCCCCGAGGAGGCCGCGACGGCCACCGGGACCAACATCGAGACCGGGCTCACCGGCGCGGAGGCGGCAGGGCGACTCAGTAGGTTCGGGAGAAACGAGCTCCAGGGCGAAAAGCCCACGTCTGCTCTCGCGATCTTCATGGCCCAGTTCAAGAGCTTCATGATATGGGTCCTGGTTGGCGCGGCGCTGGTCTCGGGATTCCTCGGCGAGTGGGTGGACGCGCTGGCCATAGTGTGCATAGTGGCGCTCAACGCGGTCCTGGGCTTCATCCAGGAGCACCGCGCCGAGAAGTCCTTGGCCGCCCTCAAGAGGATGGCCTCCCCCACGTCCAAGGTGATAAGGAACGGGCAGCATGTGGTCGTCCCCGCGGGCGAGATCGTGCCCGGAGACCTGGTCGAGCTCGAGGCCGGCGATCATGTTCCGGCCGACAGCCGCATCATGTGGCTTACCTCCAACTTCAGCGCTCAGGAGGCGAGCCTGACCGGGGAGTCAACTCCGGTCGCTAAGACCAGGCGCGCCCTGGACGAGCGGGAGGTACCGCTGGCCGACCGCGCCAACATGGTCTACATGGGCACGTCGGTCGCCTCGGGCAAAGCCAGGGTGATGGTGGTCGAGACCGGAATGGCAACCGAGCTGGGCAGAATCGCGGGGATGATCCAGGACATCAAGCACGAAACCACGCCGCTTCAGCGGAAGCTCGAGGGTTTCGGCAAGTGGATAGTGTACGTGTGCTTTGTCCTGGTCGCCGTGGTGTTTCTCCTGGAGTGGCTCCGCGGCGGCAAGGTCATGGAGGTCTTCCTCACCGCGGTCAGCCTGGCGGTGGCGGCAATCCCTGAGGGGCTGCCCGCCGTGGTGACCATCGCCCTGGCCCTCGGCGTGCAGCGAATGGTCAAGCGCCACGCGCTGATCAGGAAACTGCCTTCGGTGGAGACCCTGGGCTGCGCCACGGTGATCTGCTCCGACAAGACCGGCACTCTGACCAAGAACGAGATGACCGTACAACGCCTCTTGGCCGGGGGCGAGATCTTCGAAGTGACCGGCATAGGGTACGAGCCCAAGGGCGACATCCTGCTTGGCTCCAACGCCGTGGAGGTGGGCGGCCACCCGGAACTCAGGAAGGCTCTGGAATGCGCGGTGCTGTGCAACGGGGCGGCGCTGGCGCGCGACGGCGAGACCTACAAGATCTGCGGCGACCCCACCGAAGCCGCGCTGCTGACGGCCGCCGGCAAGGCCGGCATCTGGAAGCAAGCGATGGAGGCCGAGTTCGAGTTCGTCGACGAGATACCCTTCGACTCCGAGCGCAAGAAGATGTCGGTGATCCGCAGGCGCGCCGGCAGCTTGGTCTCGTTCGTCAAGGGAGCTCCCGACGTTTTGGTGGCCGACTGCGACTACATCGAGACCCAGGGCGCGGTGCGCCCGATCACAGCCGCCGACAGGGAGGCGGTCCTCAAGGCCAACGGCGGCTTTGCCGATCGCGCCCTGCGAGTCCTGGGGCTGGCCTACAAGCCCATCGATGAGATGCCGGTCGGGCGCGATCTCGCCAAAGCCGAAACCGGTCTCGTCTTCGTCGGCCTCGCCGCGATGATCGATCCGCCCCGGCCCGAGGTCAAGCAGGCGGTGGCGCAGTGTAAAACCGCGGGCATCCGGACCGTTATGATAACCGGCGACCACAAGAACACCGCGGTCGCGGTGGGCACCGAGCTGGGCTTTTTCAAGGAGGGCTCGGTGGCCCTGGCCAGCGAGGAGCTGGACGCGCTCAGCGACGAGGACCTCGCCTCCCGGATCGAGCAGGTGCCGGTCTACGCGCGAGTCTCGCCCGAGCACAAGCTGAGAATCGTCAAAGCCTGGCGGGGCAAGGGGCACGTGGTGGCGATGACCGGCGACGGCGTCAACGACGCGCCCGCCGTCAAGGAGGCCGACATAGGCGTCGCAATGGGCATCACGGGCACCGACGTGACCAAGGAAGTGTCGGACATGGTGGTGACCGACGACAATTTTGCGTCGATCGTGTCGGCGGTCGAGGAAGGCAGAGGCATATACGACAACATAAAGAAGTTCGTTCACTACCTGCTTTCCTGCAACGCCGGAGAGGTCCTGGTGATGTTCATGGCCGCCATGGTGGGGCTTCCGGTGCCGCTGCTGCCGATCCAGATACTGTGGGTGAATCTGGTGACCGACGGCCTGCCCGCCTTGGCGCTGGGTGTCGATCCGGTCGACAGGAACATAATGAAGCGCAAACCGCGCAGGACGGACGAGGGGATAGTGGGAAGGTCCAACCTGGTCCTGATGGTGGTCCAGGGAGCGGTGATTGCCACCGGCTGCCTGCTGGCCTTCTGCTACGTCTATTACTTCGAGGGAAGGCACAGCCTGGGTCAGTTCTTCCAGGCACTGCTATCCATGGACACCACGCGGCTCGGCAACATCTTCACCGTCGACGACGCCACCCGGGAGCTTGTGCTGGCCAGAGCCAGGACGGTGGCCTTTGTGGTGCTGGCCTTCAGCCAGGACTTCCACTCTTACAATTGCCGAAACCAGAGGGAGTCGCTCTTCAAGATAGGGATCTTCTCCAACCACAAGCTGGTCGCCGCGACCATGGTTTCCATGACCCTCAACGCCATGGCGATCTACAATCCGTTCTTCCAGACCTTCCTGAAGACCCAGCCGCTGCTCGTGCAGGAGCTCCTGTTGGTGGTGGGCTTCGCGTCAATGCCGCTGTGGGTGATGGAGGCGGTCAAGCTCTGGGCCAGGAGGACCAATCACCTTGACCTGCTGCCGGTGTAGCGCGGCGGCCGGGGCCTATCCGCGTGAAGCCGCTCGCCTCGACGACCGCCAGGCCCTACGGACCAGATAGGCGATCCCCACCAGAATCACCAGCGCGACCACGATGTCCAGTTTCTCGAAGAACTTGAGGATACGGTCCCAGTGGGGGCCAAGAGCATAGCCGACGAAGGTCAACGCCGCGGTCCAGGGCAGCGAGCCGAGGAAGGTATAGAGCACGAACTTCTTGACGTCCATCTTGGCCACGCCGGCGGGGAAAGCTATGAAGGTCCTCACTATGGGCAGGAGCCTGGTTGCGAATATCGCCCGGCTGCCCCACCGGTCAAACCACCGATCGGCGGTCTCCAGATGAGCGGTGTCCAGGAGGATGTACCTACCGTACCGCACCACCAGAGGTCGGCCGCCCAGGGCTCCCACGTAGTATGCTGCCAGGGCCCCGAACACCTGCCCGAAGGTGGCAACCAGGATCACCGTGACCTGGTTGAATTCACCCTTGAAGGCTATGTAGCCGGCGAAGGGCAGCACCACTTCGCTCGGGATCGGCAGGCAGGCGGATTCCCCGGCCATCAGGAGAAACACCCCGGGATAGCCCATGCCCGAGATCACCCCGACTATCCAATCCGAAAGCAGTCTGGCTATCAAGCCACCCTCCTCAGCCGGTGATCGCCGCGTCGGCGAGCCGTCGGCCCGAGCGTCAAGTAATCTAACTCAGAACCGGCCTCGAGGCGAGCCAATTCTGCCCTCCCCGGGGCCGTGCGCCCGGCCCCGATCCGTGTTGACAAGACGGCGCTCCGGGAGTAGATTTGCCCTCATGCGATTGGGGCACGAGCTTGCCGGGGAGCGTGATTCCTAAGAGATCATGACGCCCGAATCAGACATACCGGCACCCCAGCCTCCCGAGAAGCCGAAAGGCATCCTGGTAAGAGCCAGACACATCCTCTTCGGCAGGCCCCGGAACATATTCGAGCCGGGCATATTCCACCGGCTGTCGCTGGTGGCGATCCTGGCCTGGATAGGCCTGGGCGCGGACGGGCTGTCGTCCTCATCCTACGGTCCCGAGGAGGCCTTCCGGGCCCTCGCGGGCCACACCTATCTTGCCCTGGCGATGGCCGCCGCTACCGCGATCACGGTTTTCGTGATCTCGGCGGGCTACAGCCGCATAATCGAGGAGTTTCCAGGTGGAGGCGGGGGCTACCTGGCCGCCTCGAAGCTGTTGGGGCCCAGGCTGGGCGTGCTGGCCGGCTCCGCGCTACTGGTGGACTACGCTCTCACCATAGCAGTGTCGATCACCTCGGCGGGAGACAACATGTTCAGCGTCCTGCCCGCTGAATGGCACGCCTTCAAACTGCCGGCGACGCTTTTCATCATCGTCTTGCTCACCGTCCTCAACATCCGCGGCGTGCGGGAGTCGGTCTTGATTCTGGCCCCGATCTTCCTTGTGTTCGTGGTTACCCACGCGATACTGATCTTCACGGGCATCTTCAGTCACGCTTCGGCCTTGCCGGCGGTCGTCGCCGGCGCGAGCGACGCCTTTGCGACCGACGCCGGCACGCTCGGTATCGGAGCCCTTCTTCTGATCTTCGCCCGGGCTTACTCCCTCGGGGGAGGCACCTACACCGGGATAGAGGCGGTCTCCAACGCCATGCCCATAATGCGCGAACCGCGGGTCCAGACCGCCAAGCGCACCATGCTCTACATGGCGATATCTCTTTCCTTCACCGCGGGCGGCCTGATCATCTGCTACCTGCTGTGGGACATACAGCCCGTGGCCGGCAAGACCATGAACGCCGTGCTCGCCGCCAAGGTGGCTGGCGGGCTCCCGATGGCGGGCGCCTTCGTGGTGCTCACCCTCTTCGCCGCAGGCGCACTGCTGGTGGTAGGTGCGCAGGCAGGATTCATTGGCGGACCCCGCGTGCTGGCCAACATGGCGGTCGACTCCTACGTGCCTCGCCACTTCGCCAGCCTCTCGGAACGGTTCACGACCATGAACGGCATCGTGCTGATGGGCCTGGCCTCGATCGCCGTGGTCCTCTACACAAGGGGCAACATTCACAGTCTGGTGGTGATGTACAGCATCAACGTGTTTCTGACCTTCTCGTTGTCCATGTTCGGGATGCTTCGGCTGTGGATCGGGCGCCGCGGGCGCAGATCCCGACCGCGGCGGCTGACCCTTTTCACCGTGGGCTTCGTGATGTGTGTGGTGATCCTGGTGGTCACCGTGTATGAGAAGTTCGGCGAGGGAGGCTGGATCACCGTGGCGATCACCGGCATCCTGGTGCTCTTGTGCTTCGGTATACGCAGCCACTACCGCTGCGTCGCCCAACAACTCGGCAAGTTCGATGACATCCTGACCAACTTGCCTGTCAAGGGGGACGGCAAGCTGCTCCGGGGGATAGACCCCCAAGCCAGAACCGCCGCGATTCTGGTCAGCAACTACGGCGGCCTCGGCGTCCACACCCTGATCGGAGTATTCCGCAGGTTCCCCGATCACTTCCGCAACGTCGTCTTCGTATCCGTCGGGGTCATAGATTCAAGCGAGATGAAGGGGGCCGAGCAGATCGAGACCCTGAAGAACCGGACGGAAGGCGATCTCGAGAGGTACGTGAGGCTGGCGGCTCAGTTTGGCTACCCGGCGGTCTCCCGTACGGCGGTGGGCACCGACGTGGTCGACGAGGCCTTCCAACTGTGCATGAGGACATCCAGGGAGTTTCCTAACATCATGTTCTTCTCGGGTCAGCTGCTCTTCAGGCAGGAGGCGTGGTACCATCCCCTCCTGCACAACAGGACCGCCTTCTCCGTGCAGCGGCGGCTCTTCCTCGAGGGCCAGACCATGGTGGTCTTGCCGATGAGGATGTAACGGCGAAGCCCCCTACTTTATCACCAGAGAGCCCACCGTACTCTCGAACGCGGGCAGATAGGCCGAGCGCATGGGCGCGTAGTAGTTCATGATGATGCGGTAGATCTTGTCGTTCTTCACCACGAAGTACACGCGGCTCTGGATGTCCTTCATCGGCGAGTAATTGAGGTAAGTCGCGCCGATACCGGCCACGGTTACCGTCGAACGGGACGTCTCCTTGTAGAACTTGGCGTTCTGTTCGAGCACCTTGGCGGCGTCCAGCCCGCCGGCCGGAATGATGTCTATCCTCACGTAGCTGTCCTGCCTGTAGCCCTTGATGTCCATCGAAAACTCGGTCGGAGCCTTGGGGGCCGGGAAGGAGGTCTCGAAATTGGCCGGGTAGGATATGCTCAGGCGCTGGTTCTCGAACTTGGCCATCTCGGCCGACGGCGCCGACAGCTCCTCGGGGGTCCCGGTCGCCTTCGGCCTCGGCAGCGTGAGGCTGGCCAGCACCGTGTCCAGGGCCGGCTTGCATTGGCCGAAGACCTCGTTGAAGGCTTCGTACTTGACCGTAAACAGCATCGAGTCCCTCACCGCCGAGACCTGAATCGCTTCTATCACGTTGTCATTGTCCACCGCTCCCCGGTAATGAACGAGCGACGCCGGCACGCCGGCCAAGGTGGCGGCCTCGGAGGAGGTTATGTCGAATCCCGAATTGCCGAGGTCAGTCCTCATCTGCGACTGGTACTGATCCAGAGTCACCAGAGGCTCCATCTTCTCGCTGGCCACAACCAGACGCGCCCCATCCCGTCCCTTCTGGGTGAAGTCGTAGAACCTGGTGACCACGTCCTGCGACGAGAACATGGAGAACCTGCCGCCCTCAGGCACCAGCGGCCATCCCTGGGGATACCTGAACGTTACGCCGCTGTAAGGATCCTGATACTGATCCCACGCCGCGATCGTCACCGCCTCCTGCTTCTCACCGCAGCCCGAGAGCACAACCAAGACCGAGACCACAGCCAGCACTACCGACGTCCTTGCATTCATGGCAACCCTCTCCGTGAGATTCGAAAACCGCATGCGTCCCGGGGGCCTGTCACTCATACAACTCGAGAATGTCCAGCCCCTTCTTAGCATCCTTGTTATTGGGATCCAGCTTGAGAACCCGCTGGTACTCCTTCTGGGCCTCGTCACGCTTGTTGAGGGCGTGAAGAGTCTGAGCCAGCCACAGATGAAGCTCGACATCGTTGGGCTTCAGCGCGATCGCCCTCACCAGCGCGCCCTCGGCCTGCGAATACTTCTTGTCGGCCAGATAGACCACAGCTATGAATCTATAAGCGCTGAACAGATCGCTACCGTACCGCGACTGCAGGCTGTCGGCCATTCCCACGAAGGCCTCGTAGGCCTTTCTTGCGGACTGAGTGGAGTCCATCTGGGACAGCACGTAGCCCAGGTGGTAGTAGCCCGGGATGTAGGCGGGGTTCTGCTCCAGCGCTCTTACCAGAGCCTCGCGCCCGTCTTGCCACTTCTGGAGCTGCTCCATGCAAAGCGCGTAGTTCACGTAGGCGCTGGTGGCAGTGGAGTCCATGCTGAACTTCTGCTTGTAGGCCCAGGCGGCTCTGTCGAATTGCTTGAGCTTCATGTAGGCAGCGCCAATCTCCGCGTAGACGTCCACCTGGCTGGAGTCCTGGGCCAGGGACTGCTGGAAGAAGCTGACCGCGGTGGTGTCGTTGCCCGAGTCGTGATGGGCCTTGGCCAGATACCTGCTGTCGTCGGCCGACAGGGAATCCAGCCTGTCCAGTTCCTGGTAGTGGTATATGGACCTGTCGTAGGTCTTCAACATGTAGTGGCTCTTGGCCGCCGACCTGTGCGCCTCATGCGTCTCGGGCGCCACCTCAAGAATGTGGTCGGCCGCCGCAACCACCGCTTCGTACTGCCTGGTCTGCAGCAGAGCGTCCATGTATGTCTTCCAAGCCTCGACGTCGTCGGGATGGCGCCCCACGTAGGGCTCCAATACCTTGGCCGCGTTTGAGTACTGCTTGCCCAGGTGAAGCATCAGCCCCAGCTCCCTGGAGGCTGAATCCTCTCCCGGAGTGAGGTTAATGATGCTGGCGTAGAGCGCTGCGGCGTCGTTGAAGCGGCGCTCCTTGTAGTACAGCCTCGCAAGCTGATACTTGAGATCGGTCTGGGTGGAGTCGGCCCTCAGCGATTCCTCGAACTGAAGGATGGCCACCGCGTCGGCGTTGAGTTTGAGATAGGCCTCACCCAGGCCTCTGTATGCGATCGCACTCGCGGGGTCGACTTCCTTGGCCTGAGAGAAACTGACGATTGCCTGGTCGATGGAGTCGGCCGCCAGGTGCACGTAGCCCAACTCGGTGAGGACCGCGGGGTTCCTCTTCACCGACCGTACGCCCTTCCTGATTATGATGTAGGCCTCCGCCAGCTTGCCCTGCGCCACGCCGGCCTTAGACGCCAGGACGTAGCCTTCCGGCTTCTTGCCGTTCATGTCTGCGTATGCCCTACCCATCGCCTCCGCGGAGTCCGCTCTGCCCGCGGCAAGGTAGGCTCTGCCCAGAAGCAGGATCGCCTCGCTGTTCTTGGGGTCGCCCTGCACAACCGGCAGGAGCACGGTGATCGCCTCCGCGGCCTTTCCCTGGTCAAGCAGCTGCCTGCCCTCGGCAAGTCCATCGTCGGCGGACGCCATACCGGCCAGACCGGCGAGCATCAGGACGCACACACTTGCGAGCAACAGTGATCTTCTCATGGCGACAGACTCTCCCGCGTCAAGTTAGGTTAACGTCACTATTCGAACCGGCATTGTAACAGGCACCAGTCCCCAGTCCAGAACTATCTTCTGGCCCTCCGCGCCGGCGACGAAGCCTGCGAAACCCGCCGCCAGATCTGAGTCCTTGCTGAAGTATATGTAGACGTCGTAACCTAGCGGATACCTCCCCAGATGGATGTTGGCCTGATGCAACCTGTGGGTCGCCTGCTGCCCCGTTGAATCCACACCGGCGAAGGCAAGAGCCTTCACCGTGCCTGAGGAGTCCGCTGTCACAGCGCCGACCGACGGGCTTCTGTAGCACGCGACCGACACCATGCCCAGGGCCTGCGGGTGCTTTCCGACGTACTCCACCACCGCCCGCTGGGACGCCAGCACCACCGCCACGGGCAGGTCTTCGGCGAGATCGAAGAAGTGCTCCTTGACAAGCTCGTACGCCCCGGAGTTGCGATCGGTCAGGACCAGCTCTATCGGACCCACCAGCCCCGAGCCGGGCACCTGGCTCCAGTCCGTCACCTTCCGAGTCAGCATATCCTGCAGGGACTCCATCGAGAACGTGCCGGCGCCGTTGAGTCGGCTGACCACGATGGCGAGGGCGTCCCTGGCTATTGCGACCTCCTGAATGTCAATCTTGTCCCTCACGACCACCGCCTGCTCTTCGGCGTTGAGCGGCCGGTCGGTCGCGATCATCGGGACGCTGTCGTTCAAGAGGTTGACTATCGCCTCGCGGGTGGTGGCGCCAAACACCGCCACCCCCGCCTCCTTGTACAGGCTGTTGAACTGGTCCGCCTCCCTCTGGAAGAGCTCCAGATGGGCCTCGCTTACGCAGACCGAGAGCCTGCCCTTGGTGGCGGTCTCCTCTTCGGCCTTGCGACCACACCCTGGGCCGGACGCCGCGACGCACAGCGCCACTGCAACAACCGCAGGCCCCAATCTACTGGTCTTCATCACGCATCCTCTTCCGCTCCCGCGATGCGTCGGACTTCAAGCGCGTGACCACAAGACGGTAGGCACCTATCAAAATGAATGTCCCGCCGAAGATGTAGCG
>JBAQHK010000087.1:0-20515 GCA_049288275.1 bacterium
CCACCCCCACCGTGCTCGCTATCGCTGCGCTCGTCGGGGGTCCCCCGTCGGCGCCACCCGCCTCGCCCTTCGCTCAGAGTACTGATATTCGCTACGGGCAATCGGCCCTTCCTCGGCCCCAGTGCGAGAGGCGAGGGAGAGGGATTGATGCGAAGGCGAGTGGGGTTCCGAGCCGGAGCGCAATCCCCGACCGAGCCGTCGTCGACGTGACCCGCCACCCCCCCGGCGATTAGCCTCGGGAACGTTCGAGTATCTCGGTGTAGACCCGATACCAGAAGCGCGCGTCGGCGCCGTGGACGGCGACCAGCGAATCCAATCGCGACTTCCAGTCCTCCGGCAGATTGATCGCCGCCATCTCCCGCCCGTATAGGTCCGGGTCGTCGGAGAACGACCTTTCCACGAGGGCGCATCCTGCGGAAATCCTTATGTACGACTCCAGCTGAGGATCGGAGGGCAGGGTCTTGTCCTTCGACGGGCAGCCCACCGCACCCAACACCAGGGCGGCCAGCAAGACCAGGCCCCGAAGGCGCACGCGTGATCGATCGGCCATGAGCCCATTATACGCGGGCCGGAGGCGAAATCCAAGCCCGTTGACAGGGCCGGGGCCCCCTGTTACCATGCGGGTGAGACCATGAAACTGCCCGCTGTGATCGGCGTTGCCGTGTTCCTGCTGCTTCTGATCTGCCCCCGCGCAGAAGGCGCACCCAACCGCCCCGGAGGCGGTCCGATCGTCAAGGAGATCGGCTTTGTCGGCAATTCCTCGCTCGGCGAAGACCAGCTTAAGCCGGTGATGCGGACCAAGGAGAGCCGCTTCCTTCGCAAGCGCCGCTACCGCGAGAGCACCCTGGAGAGCGATCTGGTCTCCCTGGTCGCTCTGTACAGGAGGAGCGGCTATCTCGAGGCCACAGCCGCGGTCGAAGGCCTGAGATACTCCGAAGACAGGTCCAAGGTGTGGATCACGATAAGGATCACCGAGGGCGATCGCACGGTCGTCAAAGAGGTGATCTTGGAGGGCAACAACCAGGTGGCCGGCGACGCCCTGCGGCGCCTGATAACGGTCAAAGCCGGTGAGCCACTTGACGAGAGGCGCATAGGCGAGGACCAGTACAACATCTACGCCTACTACGCCGACCGGGGGTTCGTGTTCGCCTCGGTCACCCACGCCCTCGACAAGGCCGGCGGCCAGGCTACGGTCCGGTATGTAATAGAGGAGGGCGGACCGGCCGCCATCGATCGCATAGACGTGCGTGGAAGCCAGAGAGTCAGCCCCAAGGTGGTCAAGCGGGAGGTCACGCTCAAGCCCGGCGACATCTTCTCCAGGAAGAAGGTGCTGGACAGCCAGCAGAGGCTTTACGACACCGGGCTCTTCAGGGACGTGGAGATCGAGCCTGCCCAGTCCAGCGGTGATTCCGGGCTGGTCCAGCTGATCGTGAAGATCAAGGAGAGGAAGACCAGGGAGGTGTCCACGGGCGTGGGCTACGGCACCCGTGACGAGACCAGGGTCACCCTGGGCTGGGTTCATCGCAACCTCTGGAATTCCGGCCGCCAGGTCGAGGTCTCAGCCGTGCTCGCAAGCCGCGATCTCACCAGGGGCCTCACCCGCAAGCGCGCCGACGTGTCGTTCACCGACAGGTGGCTCTTCGGCCTGAGGCTGGGCGGTGCGGCTTCGGTGTTCGTCAACGAGACCCTGGAGGAGCAGAAGACCGAGCCGGCGGGGGAGTACACCCTGGATCGGATGGGTGCGAACCTGAGCATCGAGAAGGAGCTCTCGAACAGGTATCAGCTGGGGCTGGCCTACACCCACGAGTTCGTGGACATCAGGGATCCGTCATGGAGCACCAGCGACAGCGAAACCCTGAGGCTGAGCCTGGGCCAGGCGGTGAACCGTTCGCTCGCGCTCCTGGCTGAGCGGGACACGCGGGTGCCCTTCTTCGATCCCCATCGCGGGTCCCTGACGCGGGTGGTGGCGAAGAGCTCGGGTGGGGTTTTCGGAGGCGACAACTCCTTCAACAAGATCACCGTGAGCCTCGCGCGTTACCTGCAGATCAGCGATCGGGCGGTCGTCGCTGCGGGCTTGAGGGCCGGCCAGGCCGAAGCCTTCGGCAAGTCCGAGGCCAAGGGGGTTCCCGAGTACGAGAAGTTCAAGGTCGGAGGCTCGAGCACGGTCAGAGGATACGACGAGGGTGAGTTCGGCCCCGGGGACTTCTTCCTTGTCGGCAACGCCGAGGTTCGCTACGCCATTGTCTGGAAGATAGCCGGCGTGGCCTTCTTCGACATGGGCAACGCCTGGCCGTCCATCCGCGAAGTCAGCCGGTCGGACTTCGATTTCAGCGTTCCCAGCGGTGAGTACGCCGGGCGCCGCCGCAGCGACTGCAAGTACAGCGTGGGTGTCGGGATCGGGGCCCAGACCCCGGTGGGACCTGCGCGGATCGACTACGGCTTCAAGCTCAAGCGTGGCGTGCTGGAGTCCCGGGAGAAGGAAAGCACGGGCATGGTCCACATAAGCATAGGACACGCGTTCTAAATGACGAGACGGGCGAAGACACTGATCTGGATCGGCGCGATCGCGCTTGTGATAGGCGTCGGGACGCCGCTCGCCTTCAAGCTCGAGAGCGAGCGGATCGCCGCTGCCACCGCCAGACTGATAACCGCCAGGATCGGCGGCGACCGTCACATCAAGATAGAGGCGGCCGACCTGGGAGGGAGTGTCTTTCACTCGCTCAGGGTCAAGGACCTCAGGATCACCTACTACGGCGGCGGCGATCCCAGGGTTCTCCTGGCGGCGCCGAGCGCCTACGTGGAATACGACCTGATGTCGCTCTTCCAGGGAACGGTGACGATAGACTCGGTCTCAGTGGAGTCGCCGCGGCTGGTGGTTCCCACCGACAGCCTGGGCAGGCGGATCTATCCCTTGGGCGATCCCGTGCCGGGCCCGAAGACCGAGGGCCGCGACCTCGACCTGCGGGCGATAGCTGTCAGCGATCTGTCGGTCGTCTGGGAGGCAGGCAAGCCCTGGATCGTGAAGGGTGTGGCGGTCGGTGGTTCCTACTCCAAGACCGGCGGGACGTCTCACGCGAGGCTCCAGGCTGTCGGTCTGGACTACGGCGAGGCCGGGTGCGTGGAGAGCCTCTCGGTCGACCTCAAGGCCTCGGGCGGCAGGGTTGATCTTGCCGACGTCGCGGTCCGGACCCCGGGGAGCAGTTTCGGGCTCGCCGGATGGTTCGGGACCGGGGACAACGATTCGATGGCAGCCGAGCTGCGCCTGGACAGTCTCAGCGTGGCAGAGGCGCCCGCGCTCCTCGGCAGAGCCCGGGCGGCCGAGGCTGGAGTCCTGCGGGGGCGCCTGGCGGCGTCCGGGCGTTACACCCATTTGGGATTCGATGCCGACTTGGCCGGCAACGTGGGGCAGTGGCGAATGGACGGCCTGGCGGTCCGCGGGCTTTACGCCGACCGCACCCTGGCCATCGACAGCCTCGACTGCCTCCTCAACGGCAATCCCGTTCGCCTTGCCGGCGACGTGACGTTCTCCAAGGTGCCGGAGTACCAGGCGACCGTTGATTTCCGCGGTCTGGATCTGGCGAGTTTCTCCGGCGGCCACGCCGGCGACCTCTCCTCGGACTTGAGCGGCCGTGTCAGGCTGGTCGGACGGGGTCTTGACAGACCGACGCTGAGCGCGACGGCCTGGCCGGACCTTTCAGGAGGGCGATACAGGCAGTGGGTCTTCGATTCAGTGGCCGGCGAGGTGACGATAACCGGCAACAAGGTCCAGCTGGACACCGTGTTCGCCAGGATTGGCCGGACATCGGTCCGGGCGGAAGGGGTTGTGGGGTACGCGGGCGATGTCGATCTGGGCTTCTCCGTCGACTGCCCGCGTCTTGAGGATCTGGTTGCCTATCACCGCACTGCTGGGTTGACCGGTGAGGCGCGGGCGGACGCCAGGTTCCAGGGCGGGCCGGGCAACCTGAGGTTCCAGGCCAAGTCGCTGGGCAGGGGAATAGACTACAGCGGCGCCTACATGGAGAGTCTGCTTGTGGACCTTGATTTGAGCCGTGCCGGCAGGCGGTGGGAGGGACGTGGCGGGCTCGTGGGCTCGACCATGAATCTCAGAGGCTTCAAGGCGGGGCGGCTCCTCGGCGATGTGGTGATGGAAGACAGCACGATCGTGATTCGGCAGCTGGCGGTGACGCGGCCCGAGGGAAACCTGATGGGCGCGTCCGGCCGGATCGAGCTCACCCGCAAGGGGTTCGTTGCCGGCATCGACGACCTGTTCATTGAGATGGCTGACCAGACCTGGCGTAACAAGGATCCGATTGAGGTGTCATACCTCGGCGATTCGGTGGGGGTGTCGCGGTTCGTGATGGCCTCCGACATGGGCACGCTGTCGGTCTCAAACTCATCGTTCGCGAAGGAAAGGTTCCGGCTTGATGCCAGGGTGGAGAGTCTTGACTTGGCGCTGCTCAAGAAGGCGCTGGGCAAGGACATACCCACCGGTATGCTGGATCTGCGCTTTGAGGCCGGCGGATCGGGTGACGATCTGGCGTTCGACTTGAGCTTCGGCGTGAAGAACGGGGACGTGGGCGGCGTGGTCTTCAGCTACGTCGAGGGGACGGTGGGCTACCGTGACAAGACGCTGTCGCTGGAGAGGGTGTCCTTGCTTCAGAATGGAGGCAGCGTGGTGGTCGCCGGCACCGTGCCTGTCGATCTCACCCCGACCGGCCTGAGCGAGGCCTCCAAGGCCGGGAGATTCGACCGGATACTGGAGGACCTGGGCGAGGTTTCCATAGTCGCAACCGGTATGGACGTTTCGGTCTTCAGGTCGTTGGCCCCGCCGCTTGCCAGGGTCCGGGGCACGGCCGATCTGGATCTGACCCTCGGCGGCAGAAAGGACAATCCCCGGATTGCTTCCCGAGGCACGCTGCACGGCGCGGTTTACGGCGAGGCTGCCATCGGGGAGGTCGGGTGGGATGTGGTGCTCCAGGACTCGGTGCTGCGGGTGGCCGGCCTGGACGTATCGCGGGGCGAGGAGAGGATCTCGGTGACCGGGGAGATTCCAGTCGCGCTTTCGATGCTTCCGTTCTCCTCAGGTTTTCCCAGAAGGCCCATGGACCTCAGCGTGTCCGCCACCAACGGCGACCTGGGATTGCTGTGCGAGATGATCCCCAGTCTGAAGGAGTGTTCGGGGACGTACGACGCGAACTTGAGGATAGGCGGGACTCTAGACGATCCCACCTTCGAAGGGCAGGGCAGCCTTGCCGACGGGCGCCTGAGGTTCGAGGGCGTCGCCCAGGACTTCGCGGGCATAGGCCTTGAGTTCAACGCTCTGGGCAAGCGTTTCGAGATAACCAGGATCGTGGCCGAGCAGGAGGCGGTCAAGGCCAGGGGCACCCTCGATCTGGATGGCGTGAAGCTGAAGGACTACAACTTCGAGGTCAGCATGAAGGACCTGGTGATCAGCGAGTTTGAGGATTTCTACGTGGCAATCGGGGGAGACGTCATAGTCAAGGCCGAGCCGGTTGAATTCGTCGGCATTGTGCCCAGCATCGAGGGCAACGTGGTGATTGACAAGGGGGAGTACTACTACTCGCCGGAAGCGATCGGTGGCGGTGGCGGCGGGATGGGCCCGCAGGCCGCTCCAACCTGGCTGATGAACGTGGGGGTGGAGATTCCCAACGACTTCTGGATAAGGGGCGACGAGATAGACGCGGAGCTCGGGGGGAGTCTTAATGTCAGGATGGGAGCGGACGGCCTGCTGGTGCTGGGGATGCTCCGCACGATCAGGGGAACCTTCTACATCTACCACAACGACTTCAAGATCACCCGCGGTGAGTTTCGATTTACCGATGTCAAAAGCATAATGAATGTTTATATTGACCTGGAGGCGACCTCGCGCGTGCTTGACGAGAGGGTGTACATAACCGCTAAGGGGAACATGAAGAACCTGGACGTTGCGGCCACGTCGGAGACCGGGTGGAGCGAGACCCAGATCTTCGAGGCCCTCACGCTGCGAAGGGGCGCCGAGACCGAAGACCAGACCCAGCGCAAGTTCTTCACCGACGAGTTCCTGCGCTCCTGGGGGGTCGCCCTGGTCAACCGCTTCGGCAACGATGTGGCGCGGGACCTCAGGCTGGACGAGTTCGGGGTCGAGGTAGGCGATGTGGGCGAGGGCAACGTCCTGTCGGCCACCCGTGTCACGTTCGGCAAGTACGTCTCTGACAGAGTCTACCTTCAGTACACCCAATCGCTGGGCAGCCTGTACGGTGGCTCGGGCAAGCTGACCCAGCAGGGCCTGGCCAACCCCGAGCGCCGGCTTCAGGCCGAGTACCGGTTGAGCGACAAGTTCTCGATGGAAGGCGAGGCCGGCACGGTGGGAGGGTTGGGGTACTTCGACGTGGACCTCACTTTCAAGCTGGGGTACTGACAGGAGGGAGGGGAATCTTGAGGCGGGTTGCGCTTGTGGTCGTGATGGCGGCCCTCTTGCCGTCGCTTGTCCATGCCTTTGGCCAGAACAAGGTCCAGTACAGGCAGTTCGATTGGGTGATCCTCAAGTCCGAGCACTTCGACATCTACTACTACGACCGGGAGGAGTTCCTGGCCCGGAACCTGGCCCTGATCGCCGACGCGGCCTACGACTCCCTGGCGAGGCACATGGGGCACGAGCTGCGCGCTCGCATCCCCATAGTGATCTACCGGTCGCACAACGAATTTCAGGAGACCAACGTCACGCTGGATCTCCTCGGAGAGGGCACCGGGGGGTTCACCGAGCTCTTCAAGAACCGCGTAGTCCTGCCTTTCACGGGCTCTTACGAGGAACTGCGTCACGTGACCGTTCACGAGCTGACTCACGTCTTCACCTTCGATCTGCTTTACGGGAGCCTGCTGGAGTCCATATTCACCAGGCAGTACCTGTTCTCACTGCCGCTGTGGTTTCTGGAGGGCCTGACCGAGTTCGAATCCCAGGTGTGGGACGCCGAGGCGGAGATGGTCATGCGCGACGCGGCGATAACCGGCTACTACTTCCCGCTGGAGGTGGACGTTCAGGGGTATCTGGCCTACAAACAGGGTCAGTCGGTTATAAAGTACATCGTGGACAAGTACGGTCGGGAGAAGCTGACCGACGTGATCCGGCAAACCGCGGGCATGCGCAACATCGACAAGGCCCTCGAGGGCTCCATAGGCGTGGACAGCCGCGGGCTGACCCGGGCGTGGACCGAACACCTGAAGAAACAATACTGGCCCGACATTGCGGTCAGGACCGATCCGGACGACCTGGCTTCCAGGCTGACCGATCACCTGAAGGACGACTCCTTCACCAACATAATGCCCGCGATCTCCCCGGACGGGCAGAAGATAGTGTTTCTCTCCGACAGGAGCGGCTACGACGAGGTCTTCGTGATGTCCGCCCTGGACGGCAGGATCATCAAGCGCCTGGTGAAGGGCCAGCGAAGCCAGGACTTTGAGTCCTTCCATTCGCTCCGTTCGTCCTTCTCGTGGTCTCCGGACGGCAAGTCCGTAGCCCTGGTCAGCAAGAGGCGGGACAGGGACGTGATCAACCTGATAGACGTGGACCGGGGCAAGCGACTCAAGCGCATCGAGCTGGACTTCGATCACATCTTCTATCCGGCCTACTCGCCGGACGGCGCCTCGCTGGCTTTCGTGGGCTCGGACGGGGGTCGGGCCGGTCTCTTCGTGCTGAGCCTTGAGGACAACCGGATAGAGGCCCTGGACATAGGAGCCCTGGAGTACTCATCGCCGTGCTGGTCCCCCGACGGCAAGATGCTGGCATTCTCCTGCATCGCCCCCGGGGCGGTGGACTCCGTGGATGTCTTTCGCAGCCTGGGTCCGCTGGACAAGCCGGACAGGGACATCTACCTGATTAACGTGGGTGACGGAGTGCTCAAGCGCGTGACTCTGTGCAGGTCGGAGGACGTCTCCCCGGTGTGGTCCCCGGACGGAACCAGGATGCTCTTCGTCTCGGACCGTAACGGCAGCTACAACCTCTACGTCCACGATTTCGCGGACTCCTCCACGGCCCAGCTCACCGATGTCCTGGGGGGCATATTCAATCCGACGTGGTCCGCCCGGGGGGACAGGCTGGCCTTCACCTGCTTCAACTCGGCGGGATGGGACATCTTTCAGGTCAAGCAGCCCTATGAGATACTGGAGCCCAAGAGAACCCTGCCTGAGCGGCAATGGCCGTACGAAGCTCCGTGGCTCGTCCTGCCGGAGGAGGTGAGGCCTGCCGGGGAAGGCGCGGGCGGAGCGACTGGGGACCTGGCCGCTGAGGGAGACAGCGCCGCCGGAGAGGTAGCCGAGGCCGATACCGCCTCGTTGGCGCCTGAGCCGCCGGCTCCGGGCCTGACCGCGTTCATGGATTCGCTGCTGGCCGGCTCGGCCGTGCCGGAGTCGGCGAGAATCGCCGCGGACACCACAGTGCATGCCCGGCCCGGTGAATATCAGACCGTGCCTTACAAGATAAAGTTCACCCCCGACTGGGTGGCCGGAGCGTTCCAGTACAGCAGCGCGTACGGCCTGGGGGGTATGACCCGCTTCTCGATCAGCGACATCCTGGGCAATCACCAGATCTACGTGGCCTCCGACTTCTTCTCCTCCCTGGAGGAGACCGATTTCCTGGCGATCTACTACTACTTGGCCAGGCGGACCGACTACGGCGCCGGGGCGTTCCACTTCAAGAACTACTACTACAGCGACAGGACCACCATGGGCTTTCCTGTAGGGGAGGGAAGGCAGGACAAGCTCTTCTCGGAGAGAAACTACGGCGGTGTGGTTGCGGTGTCGCTGCCTCTGGACATGTTCAGGAGGTTCGATCTGGACTTCACGGCGATGCGGACGGAGTACGAGATATACACCGAGGGCTCCGAGGATCTGGCCGAGCCGATCGTGGACACCGTCTACACGAAGGACGTGTTCGTTCCCAGGCTCTCGTACGTGAAGGACACCGCTCTGTGGGGAGCGACGGGCCCTGTGGGTGGATCGCGCTACACCTTGAGCCTCGAGCGCTCGATAGTGGATCTGCTGGGCAGCGATCTGTCCTTCACCACCGGAATGCTCGACTACAGGAGGTATCTCAGGCTCAGCTCGAGCACGCAGTTTGCCGCCCGTATGGTGGCGGCCACCAGCCAGGGCAGTCAGCCCACGTTCTTCTATCTCGGCGGGGCCTACACTCTGCGAGGCTACGACGACGGCGAATTCCGCGGCAACAACTTCGTGCTGGGCAACTTCGAGCTGCGCTTTCCCTTCATAGAAAGACTGATACTGAGGGCGCCGGCGATCTCGTTCGGCGACCTGAGGGGCGTGCTCTTCTTCGACATGGGTGGAGCCTGGAACGGCGACTTCAGCGACCTCAGAGTCGCCCACATGGTCGACGCCAGAGAAGAGCTCAAAGACCTCAACGCCAGCTACGGAGTCGGCATGCGCTTCTGGCTGGCGTATTTCCTCGTCAAGCTGGACTGTGGCTGGGCAACCCAGTTCGGGGGTACCACCGGCGCGAGGGTCCACTTCTCGCTGGGTGGGGAGTTCTAGTTGGACCCTCTTCGTGACCTCAACCCTCGTCAGCGGGAAGCGGTCACTCAAGTCGGCGGCCCGCTGCTGGTCCTGGCCGGCGCGGGCAGCGGAAAGACCCGCGTCCTGGCGCACAGGACAGCCTACCTGCTGGCGGCCTCCGGGGCGTGCCCCCACGAGATCCTGGCGCTGACCTTCACCAACAAGGCAGCCGGCGAGATGAGGGAGCGAGTCAGGGGTCTGGTGGGCGACGTGTTCGCTGGCCTGTGGATGGGGACCTTTCACTCGGTCTGCGCCAGGATACTGAGGAGAGAGGGCAGGAGCCTCGGCGTCTCGCCCAACTTCACAATCTACGACGAGCAGGATCAACTGGCCCTGGTGAAGCAGACGATGACTGCCGCCGGGCTGTCGCTGACCCGGGCCTCCGCGGCCGGCATGCTCGGCAGGATAAGCTGGGCCAAGTCCCATCTGCTGTCCGCCGACGAGTTTGAGGCCGCCTCGCCTCACGATAGCAAGACCGCCGAGATCTATCGATCCTACGAGGCCGCCCTGCGGGCAAGCAACGCCCTGGATTTCGACGACCTGATAGTGGTGCCGGTCAGGCTGCTTCGCAGTTCGAGTGAGGCGTTGGAGCGCACGGCGGGAAGGTTCAAGTACGTGCTGGTCGACGAGTATCAGGACACCAACAGGGCGCAGTACGAGCTGATAAGGCTCATCGCCGGCCGCCACAGGAACATCTGCGTCGTCGGAGATGACGATCAGTCGATATACAGATGGCGGGGAGCCGACGTCAGCAACATTCTCAACTTTGAAAGGGACTTCCCCGACGCGAAAGTGGTGCGGCTGGAGCAATCCTACCGCTCGACCAAGACCATACTCGGCGCTGCCCAGGCGGTGATCGCCTGCAACAAGCGGCGCAAGGAGAAGGACCTCTGGACCGAGAACGAGGTCGGCAGGAAGATAGGTCTTGCCTTTGCCGGGGGCGAACAGGACGAGGGCAGGCTGATAGCCGACATGGTGGAGAGCCTGGTGCGGGATGAGGACAGGCGCTACTGCGACTTCGTGGTCCTGTATCGGACCAACGCCCAGTCCCGGTCGATCGAGGATGCCATGCGGCGGAAGGGGATGCCCTACGTAATAGTGGGGGGCACCAAGTTCTACGAGCGCAAGGAGATCAAGGACGTTGTGGCCTATCTGCGGCTGGTGGCAAACCCGCAGGACTCCGTCAGTGTGCTCCGGACACTCAACGTGCCTCCGAGGGGGATCGGGGATGTGACGCTCGCGCGGCTCAAGGAGTTCGCCGCCGCCGCGTCCTGTTCCCTGCTGGAGGCGGCGGAACGCGCGGGAGAGATAGCCACGATCCAAAGCGGGGCAAGGAGCAAGCTCAGGGCCTTCGCCGGCCTGATCCGGGACCTCGCGGAGTCGGCGGGCACCGCGTCCCTGGGCGAGCTGGTGGGGCTGGTGGCCGACAAGTCCGGATATCTCGAGCACCTCAAGCAGCAGGCAACCGTGGAGGCGGTGACAAGGACCGAGAACGTCAGGGAGCTGGTGGCCAGCGGCTTTGAGTTCGAGGAACGGGTGGAGGGCGCGACCCTGGAGAAGTTCCTCGAGGAGGTCTCCCTGATAATGGACATAGATCTGTGGGACGACCGCAAGGAAGCGGTGAGTCTGATGACCCTGCACAACGCCAAGGGCCTGGAGTTTCCCGTGGTGTTCATAGCGGGGGTGGAGGAGGGACTGATACCGCATCACACCTCCTTCGAGGACCCCGAGGAGATAGAGGAGGAGAGGCGCCTCTTCTATGTCGGGTTGACCCGCGCTCGGTCCCAGGTGGTGATCTCGTTGGCCTCGGGCAGGCGGGGGTTCCAGGGATGGGTGGCTCAGGCCGCCTCGAGGTTCTTGGAGGAGATCCCGCAGGCGTGCCTGGAGATCCTGACCACCGAGTACGTGTCTTACGGCCACCAGGACCGGGACAACGACCGGGGCTGGGAGCCGGATCCGGAGCAGGTGATCAAGGTAGGCACCCGGGTCAGGCACCACGACTGGGGGATAGGAAGAGTGGCCAGATGTGAGGGGTTCGGCGACAGCCTGCGGCTTGTGGTGGCCTTCGGGCCCGGGCTTACCAAGCGGATCATGGCCCGCTACGCCAACCTGGAGATTCTTGGGGAGGACGACCTGTGAGCCGGCAGGCCGGAGAGGCTACCGTACCAGGATCACTTTCCTGGACTGGCTGGCATTCCCCCACACCACCGAGACGAAATAGGCTCCGCTGGCCGCGGGATTGCCGAAGGCGTCGCGCCCGTCCCAGACCACACTGACGTTGCCGCCGGGGTCGGCCGAGACCATCTTCTTCACCAGCCGCCCGCGAACATCGTAAACGCTCACCGCCACAGGCAGGTCGGTCGCACCGACAGCCAGCCTGAGCTCCACCGACAGCGAGAACGGGTTGGGGTAGACACCGACGACAAGCGACTGCGCCTCGCCGCCGGGCCCTACCCCGGCCGGGGGCTCGGTGAGCCACGAGGAATAATCGGTCGACCCGTAGAACAGTCCCGGTCCGGGCTCTTCGGTTCCCCACCAGTTCATCTGGGCCTTCACCGAGTACGTAGTCCTGTTGTAGATCGCGTAGGACGCGTTCTGGCGAATGTCGTTCAGCCCGCCCTGGCCGGCGGCGGCGTCTCCCAACACCGGCCTGGCGCTCAAGAACGCGCCCAGGCCGTACTTGTTTGACACCAAAGAGGTCCGGCTGACCACCGGGCAAGAGTAATAGGCGGCCTTGATGCCGCAGTCGCCTGAGCCGCTGATCCAGCATGAGTCTATGACTGGGGAGCTATTGCTGAGGTAAATGCCGCTGCCATAGTTGTTCTCGAACCTGTTGCCCGCGGAGATCGTCGGGACGGACGAATATACCACCATTCCGTTGCCCTGAAGGGTCCCCGAGACGGTGTTGTTCTCTACCAGGGCATCCGCGGAATCCGTCAAGACTATGCCGTTGTACCTGCTTGCGGTGATCAAGTTGTTGACTATGACCGGGCCTGCGCCGCTGGCCGAGATCCCGTAGTCGTTGGACGTGAGGAGATTGCTGTCTATCAGCGGCGACGCCGAGGTTACCTTGACGGCGATTGAGCTGTTGCTGATTGTGCACTCGGACACGCAGACGTCCGAGGACCGGCACTCTATCGCGGCTATGGCACCCTGGATGTCGGTCTTGGTGAAAGATCCGCTGGAACCCGGCATGAGCAACACGCCCTGCCACACGTCCTTGCCCGGCGGGTACTCCGGAGGTCTCATCTTGACCCTGTCCGAGTGAGATCCCCTGACGGTGAGGGTCCCTTCAACAGTTATCTCGCATCTGCCCTGGGTCGGCCCGGTGGGGGAGACCGCGTCGTCCATGAAGCGCATGTCGGTGTGACGCTCGAGCGTCAGGGTAGTACCCGCTGCCACCTGCACGTCTCCGACCACATCCACTCGCCCGGAAAGCGTCAACCCGTCCGGCACCTCGCCATAGAGGGGCTGAGCGTAGAGGTTGGTCCGGTAGGAGGAACAACCGGCGTAGGACCATTCGGCGACGCCGCCCTCTTGGCCGAGATCAAGAATGAAGAGCATGGAGTCAGCAGAACCCACGATCATCTCGACACTCGGGTCGCCGTCTATGTTGTCCGAAATCGGGGTAACCGCGCACATGTCCCTCATGGGAAGGGGCGGTATCTGGTCGGTTCCGTCGAGGTTCATTATCCGCAGCCAGCCCTCGCTCATGGAGAAGACCATCTCGTGTACGCCGTCTCCGTCCACGTCGGCCACCACCGGCGCCCTGAACGGCGTTCCCTCCACGTATTGGTGCAGCGTCATCACGCCCCCGTCGATCACGCCGATCTCGCCGCAGCTGGAGCCCGCCAGGATCT
Source organism: bacterium (assembly GCA_049288275.1). GTDB lineage: Bacteria > Arandabacterota > Arandabacteria > Arandabacterales > Arandabacteraceae > JBAQHK01. The sequence goes on from JBAQHK010000087.1 coordinate 13,422, forward strand.
CCAGCACGCCGTCCCGGTCAGCGTCGGCGAGCGAGAGGTTCCACATGCACTGCTCCGAGCCCACGGTGAAGGCGTCCTCTACATCGCCGCTCGCGGCGTCGATCACGGTTATGGTGGAATCGTGATTGGCGACAATCTCTATCGAACCGTCGCGCTCCAGGTCACCTCCCACAATGGACGATATCGCGTTCGGGGACAGCTGTATCTGCCAGCTGCCGGCGGGGGGCCCGACGTCGCACGACAGAGAGGTCAACCTGCCGAGATTCGTGCTGTAGATGATGTCCCTTCCGCCGTCCAGATCCGGGTCGCACACCACCATGCCTGTGACCTTCTCCCCGGCGCCTGGGACCGAGTGGACCCATCTCAGGGAGCCGGAGGCGTCGTACGCACAGATCTTGGAGTAGGTGAAGTTGTAGGTTGCCAGCACGATCTCGAACGTGTCGTCGCCGTCCAGATCGGTGATCACCGGGGAGAGGCACGGGTAGTCTGTGTAGACTCTCCACTTCTCGTTGCCGGTGGCCCCTTCCGCCACCACGAGGCCGGCCTTGATGGGAATCACGCACTCGGTGACGCCGTCCCCGTTCAGGTCGGCGGCGGCGGGCTCGACTCCATCGAACCACTGGGACAACCCGAGATCACTCCTGGCCCACAGGGTGTTGCCGTCGAGGTCCACGGCCTGCGCTGTCTTGCCCCCCGAGGTGACAAGGATCTCCAGCGCACCGTCGCCGTCGAGGTCCGCGGCTACCTGGCCCCTGACCTTGTCGGTGAGCTTCAGCGGGAATCCCAGCTGACACGGATAGACGTACGTGGATACTCCCACCAGGTTGTTGGCCTCGTCCGCCTCCGCAACCGCCTCGTCAGCGTCCGCCTGTAGGTAGAAGGTCACGTCGCCGATGTCCAGGTCGCCCAGATTGAAAGACACTGTCCGCTTCTCCCAGGGATAGACCTGGGTCAGAGTCTGGGTCCCGAGCAGGGCGCCGCCGGAATCCGGGGCGCCAACATAGAGCGCCACGTCGGCGGAACCGACGAACACGCCGCTTGCATTCCAAACCTCGGCGGCGATCGTCACAGGCTCGGAAGGAGTGACGAAACTGGGCTGGATACTGACGTGATACGGTCTAACCACAAGGTCCGGCAGCGCGACTAGCGGCTGATTCAGCACAAAATTGAGGCACGGATCGCCGAAGATGGTGAACTGCCGTACGTAGGACACGCTTCCCAGATTGAGCAGGTGCCTTGTCTTGGCCTCGAGCATCAGCTCCCCAAGGAAGGAGGAGCCGTTGACGAAGGCCGACTTGAGTATCTCGTGGGCGAACACCGTGGTCGCGCCCCCCCCGGTTTCCCTCGGGGAAGCCACGCAAGCCACCGCCCCTCCGGCGGGAGCAACAAGCAGCCGCTCGGCGAAGCAGTCGTAGCCGCCGTCCACGTAAGGCGAGGTCCTGTTGTCGAACCATCCGTTGCTGCACGCGATCGAAAGCATGATGGGGAGATTGGCGTTGTTGGCAAGCCCGGGTATGTATGTACTGCGGTATGTTCTCTCTCCGACCCCACCCCAGTCCCATCTGTCGCCGTCGCCGCTATAGAGCGCGAACAGGAAGCCCTGATTCAGGGAGTCGCTGACGGCCTGGCAGGCCAGGGCGTCGCCGGTTGAGTTGGCGGGGTAGTCATACCTGTACAGTCGGGACACCTGGTATTCGTCCGGAACGTAGGATTCGAACTGGTCGAACAGATCGATGTAGTCATCTTTGTAAGCGAAGAAACACCCAGCAATCAAGAGCAACGACTTGGTCCACGAATCGGCGGGAAGGGGCGAGTAATCGCGGACCTTGACGTAGAAGTTGACAAGCTCGGCGGTGTTGCCGGCCGGGACTCGCCCCAGCATGAGATCTTCGAAGTCATCTTCGCCGCTAACGCAGGCGTAATAGTGATCCGAGGCCTCGGAAGTGCCTCCGTAGCCATCGTAGTCCGGGACCATCCTGGTGGTGTTGTCGTCCTCGTAAGCGTCTCCGAGAAGGACCACAAAGCCCAGGTGCCCGTCGCCGAAGTTCGCCGCGCACCGGAGATCGTAGAGGCCCTTAATGAAGTCCCGGATCATTACCGGGCTTGACGTGGAGATGTTCGCCACGTCGATCACCGCGACGTTAAGTCCCATCCTTGTCGCCCACATCAGGGCCAGCGAGTCCACATAAGAGCTCGCGTAGATGGCGTTACCTGCGACCATCAGAATGTCGGGACGAGCATCAGCGCACTGGGCGAGGTTCAGGGCCCGGGTGACCGTGCCCGGCCCCGACAGGAGCACCGGCGGCTCGGCGGCGCCGTACCCCAGGAGGGCTCCGCTCAGGATTCCAGAGAGTGGACCGGTGGGCACGCACTGCTCGCTCGTGGCTCCGGCGAACTTGGCGCGCACCGACACCTCGTCGCCTGAACCGAGGTCCCTCCCGAACCGGAACAAGCCGATTCGCTGGTCTCTCACGCGCGCGGTTTCGACCAGACTGCCGCGCACCACGAGCCCGCCCGCCTCAAGGTCCAGCTGGGCATCGTCGCACTCGGGTATGGGGAACCACAGGGACCTGTCGTGAATCTGAAGCTCTTCCGAAGGCAGGGAGAGCTCAACCTCGATCTCGGGATTTGCGAGGCAAATACCAAAGGGGATAGCGACGGCCAAGACCACCGCTATCCCCGTAAACGCATCCCCGCATCTGCCAAAAACCGACATCCGCACCTCTTCGGAAACTTGCCGATGCGGCAGGTCTCCCCTGTCTCATCCTAAGATGTCAAGTGCGGCTTTCCAGAGTTATCCTCGAAGATGTTCCTTTCTGACTCCTCAGCAAGTCCCCACGCGTCCCTGTGGTCTGACCTCTCTTGAGGTCAGATTGCCGTACCCGTACCCGAATGAGCCAGTAAGAACTCCACCGCGCGCGGCCTACCTGAACAGGGCCTTCACCGCGCCCCAAGTGGTCTCTTCGGTGCCCATTCCGCACTCGTCCAACCACAGGGTCATCTCAAACTCGACAATGTCCATCATGTAGTCCGGATCGCTGGGCGAGAGGTCGCAGGCCCGCAGGTAAAAGCCCGAATAGGAGCCGTTGCCGCAGAGCTCGGCGTAGTTGCCGGTCCCCTCGTCGATTATGATCACCGCGCCCGACATCCCGTCCATGCACTCGTCGGAGTCAAGGATGCCGTTCTTGTTGAAGTCCTGCACCTGGAAGTTGAAGCTGCAGGTTCCGCGCATGCTCCCGGCGCCGGTATGCACCAGATACAGATCGCACATCTGGAACGCGCCCGTCCAGATCCAGGTGGCCGGGTTGTATGTGTAGTAAGTCGTCCAGATGTAGGACCATCTGGCCACAGGGTCGGCGGTCGAAGGCCAGCCGGTGTCGCAGATCAGCATTTCCCAGGTGCCCGGGGCCAGAGCGCCACTGCTGATCGCGCCCGTGTACAACACCGGGCTGTTCTTCACCATGTTGCCGGTGCCATCACAGAAGAAGTTGTACTCAACAAAGGCGTTGGCGACGCCGCAAGTCAGCATAACGACTGCTATCGCAACTAGCACTTTCTTCATTTCCTGAAACCTCCTGTTGCTGCCCAAGTTCCTGTAGGGACAAAACCTGCGTCTCTGTTCCGGGCATCCCCCCCCTCGAGAGAAGTATCTAATCCGCTAGTCATCTGTAAAGCGACTTGATGGCGCCCCACGACGTCGGCTCGTCGGCAGACGGGCAGGTTAGCAACCAGAGATTGCCGTTGCCGTTGAGCACGTTCACGTCCGGCGGGTACTTGAAAGCGAACCCGTTGCTGTTGAGGGCGCCGGTGCCCCTCTTGCACATCATCTCTCCGGTGCTGGGGTCAGTGCAGAGCTTGGACAGGCGCGCGTCAAGCATGTTGTTCCAGTTGTCCTTCTCGCTCTCGTCCAGCACGCCGTCGGCGTCCAGATCCCGTACCGTGAAGTCCGCTGTGATCGTGCCCTCGCAAGTTCCCTTGTATCCCACCGGGCCAGTGGTCACCGTCATGTAGAACCGGCCCACCATGGTGCCAACCCACTTCTCGGATCCGGCAGGCGTGCCGTAGTAGTGCCCCGCGAAGTAGGTGCTCCAAATATGATCGAACCTTGCGTTGGGCTCCACGGGCCAGCCGGCATCGTTGATCGCGAACCGGAGGTTACCCGTGGCTCCGCTCGTGAAGATCCCACTGTACTCAGCGGGTTGGTTGAGCAGCGATCCCGAAACCTGGAAGTTTAAGTACCAGGGCGCACCGATCGCGGCCGAAGCCGCCGTCAGAGACAGCAGTGCCAATACTAGGACAGTTCCTTTCATCATAGCTCAACTCCCTCGGTTTATTGAACTCGCGTGGATGGTCCTGTAGCAATTGACCTGTGCTCAGCATCACCCCCTTCTCTTCAACGATGAACCCAGTTTAGCAGGTTATGCAAACAATGTCAAGCATCTTCGGGCTTTTGTTGGCGGCTGTTGGGGTGCTGGGGAGGGGCCCGATGAGGGGTCCCGAGGAGGGGGTCCGAGGGGGCCAAGGTGTGGCCAGGGGGCTGGGGGTCGCCCGACGGGCTCGGTGGCGCCGTTGACGTCGCGGGCGGTCTTTAATAGAGTATATGGAGTAGTCAGGGGTAGGTAAGGCGGGCGGCACGGGATTGGGGACGGCGGTGTCAGGAGTGTTGAGGGAGGGCCGATCGGTGGCGAGTACGCGGGGTTTGGGCTCGGTCAGCCTGGTTGTGGCGGCGCTGGTCTTGGGCCTGGCCGGGCGTGCCGGTTGCTCAGGGTTCGCGTCCTCCGACATCGACTTCCTTGGCCGCGGCGGAGGTTGGGGCTTGGTGGCTCGCCAGGGGGACGTGGACAATATCTTCTGGAATGCCTCGGGGTTGGGCCGTTCTGAGGCGAGCGGCGGGTCGGCCTTCGCCACGTACCTTGACTATCATGCGGGAGTGAAGGGCGGGGCCGTGGGATACCTTGGCCATGGACGGCCATCCTGGAGCTGGGGTTGCTTTGTTTCCTATCTATCCAGCGGCGAGATGGCGCTTACCAGCTGGGAGGATCCCACGGGGGGCCTTGGGGCGAGCTTCTCCTACAGCGATGTGGTGGGAGGGGCGGCTTTTGGGGTTCGGGCGATCCCGGCGGTATTGCTGGGTGCGGCGGTCAAGGCGGCCCGGCAGACCATGGACGGGGTGTCGGAGAGCACGGTGCTCGGTGACTTGAGCGCGACTGCGGCCCTGTGGGAAGGCGCCGGCGGAGAGGGGTACGCCTGCATCGTCGGCCGCAACTGGGTGCTGGGGGCGTCCGAGACCGACCTGGGGGAGGAGTCCGGGAGCGTCGAGGCTGGGCTCGGCCTCAAGTTCCCCACAGGCCTGACCTCGGTCGGCTGCTCGATGGTCTTCGACCGGGCGGGCGGACGCGAAGCGCGGTTTGGGGTAGCCGGACTCTTGTCCGAGGAGTTCGAGGCGCGGTTGGGCTACAGACGCGGGGTTGGAGCCCAGTCCGATGCGTCCTACGGTTTCGCGTGGCACCGGGGCCTGACGGCGGGCTTCAGCGTTTCCTTCGGCAGGCTCTGGATGGACTACGCTTACGAAAACGCTGATCCTCTCGGCGGCGTGCACAGGATCGGCCTCAGGTCCCTCGGGAGCCGCTGACGCGCCGGGTTTGAAGTTGACATATAGCCTACCGTGTAATATAATGTAGCCCGAAAACACCAGGATTATCCACAGGGGGCAGTGTAACCAGGAGTTTCGTCTCGAAAGGGGGAAGTGATGAAGCGCTTTGAACTTGGAGTCCTGTTGGGACTTTGTCTGGCGATGGTGCCGGGTTGGGCTCTGGCCTTGACCTACACCACGCCCACCACCACCGACGGCGTTGTGGAGAGCTCCACGCCCGCGCTCGGGGGCACGACCTGGGAGAGCGACGAGCTTATGGCCAACGACGGCGGCACCAACTTCTATGTGACCTGGGACGACACCATGCTGTTCGTCGCCATCACCGGGACTTACGCCACCCAGGAAGACGGGCAGTACGACTGGTTCATCGCATTTGATATCGACCACGTCCCCGGCTCCGGCGGAACCGCCGACGGCTACGGCCACGTTACCTTCTCGGGCGACTATCTTCCCGAGTACATCTATTACCGGGCCGGCGGCTTCGGCTGGTACGAGAGCAGCGACTGGACGGGGTCCAGTTGGAACTATCGCGGCTGGTCCAGCAACTGCAGTTACGGCGGCTGGAGCGGCAACCTGGTCTCGGAGATGTGCATTCCCCTGAGCATGTTGGGCAACGCCGACAGCCTGGCGATTGTCTCCTGGATCTCCACCGAGGACAACAGCCAGATCGTCGCCTCATTCCCCACGGCCAACCCCATAGGTGCGAAGTCCCAGCCTATGAACTACTTCTGGGTTGCGCCCACCTTGGGGGCCGGTGTTGCTCCCAACACCCTGGCCGTCAAGCCCACGCCGCCCTCGGCGATCGTGGACAACGAGCGGAGCTTCGCCGTGACCTGCACGGTGATGGCCGACATCACGCCCGGCAACTGCGGCGGCGCCGTCACCTCGATGACCTTCTATTACACTACAGACGGCACGACCCCTACGCTCTCCAGCCCGTTTGTGGTGGGCGCCTACGACACCTGCCGCACTGGGGCGGACACCACCGACACCTTCTACGGGGTCATTCCGGCTCCGGATGACTCCACCGTGAAGTGGATCGCCGTGGGCACAGCCTCCAACGGGCTTTCCGACACCAGCGACAACGTTCAGTCCTTCGTGCAGGGAGGCACCGCATGGGTCGGCAACGCGGGATCCAGCCCGACCGATTGCACGGTGTGGGCCGAGATCTTTGTGGGTGACGACGGCGCTACCACCTGGATGAAGTTCAAGTACACCACCGATCTCAGCGATCCCAGGGCGAGCGGCACCGCGGTCATCGCCGACGGCACCTTCGACTACAAGACCGGCAACAACGACAGGTACTACGCCGTGCTGTCGGGTCCCTCCAACGGGGATACGGTCACCTGGTACGCTTACGGCCTGGACAAGTACAACAACACAGCCCAGACCGACACCTTCTTCACCTTCATTCAGGGCGACACCGCGCGCATCTACAACC
>JBAQHK010000088.1:0-1512 GCA_049288275.1 bacterium
CTTTGGGCTGAGGCCGTCCCATGTGAGGATGCCACCGAGATGTCGCCGCTTCCGGTGGAGAGCCGAGCATCGCCCGAGAGCCGCTCGATGTTGATCTCGCCGCTACCGGTTGACGCCTCGAGGCCCCCATCAAGTTCGGTGACGAAGATGTCGCCGCTGCCGGTGGAGACCAACGAGCGCGCCCGGCCCGAGGTGAGCCTGATGTCCCCGCTGCCGGTCTTGACCTCGGCCCCCTGTCCCGCCTGCTCCACGGTGATGTCGCCGCTGCCTGACCTCACCTTGATCGCGCCCGTGCGATTGTCAATCACCACGTCCCCGCTTCCCGTCAAGACGTCGAGTCCGATTCCGGCGGGAACGCTCACCGTGATGTCCAGGGAAACAAAGCCCTTGAAGATCACATCGCCCTTGATCTTGCCCTTCTCCTTGCGCTCTACGAGGAGGCGAGAGCCCCGCTGCTCGATCGTGACTTCGGCCTCGCGTAGGAGTTTCCCGGTCTCCCCCTGGTCGCTGGCCCGCGCGGTCTTCTCAATGATGAACTCAGCCTGCGCGCCCTCTTTGGTGACCACCTGGATGTCCGCCGCCCCGAGGCGCATCTCGATGGTATCGATGCCGGCCAGGGGCGCCGTCTTGGTCTCCACGGTGGTCTCGCTGTACTTGTACATGCCCTCAAGGGTGCAGCCCGGAATCGTCGCGAGCGCGAGCGCCGCGGATAGAGCTCCGATGACGGCCGACCCGGCGAGCGCCCTCCCCGCGGGTTGACCACTCCGAGCCTTGATCCTGCTCCCGGCCAGCCGCGCCTCACTTGCAAGTGTTCTTTCCCAGATCATCTCCTTACCTCCCTTTGAGTTCCTTGAATTCCTGGATGCCTTCCCCCGCAGTCGCGGCCAGCACGGCCTTTCGGAGCTCGGCGTGGCCGCGGTGGATGAGAATCTTGACCGTGCCAATCGGAACCGACAGCACCTCCGCGATTTCCCTGTAGCTCAGGTCGTCGCGATACCGCAAGTGAAGCACCGTGCGGTAGCGCGCCGGGAGCGCCTCCATCGAGCGCGCGACGACCTCCCAGTCAACCGCCGAGTCCGAGGTCCCGGAGTCAGCACGGCCCAGGCCCGCCGACGCCGCATCCCTGGCAGCCTCGAGGCCCGTTCCCACGGCCCCCCCGGTTCCCACGGCCCCTGCGGTGATCCCCACGGCCGCATCGCCTTCCCCGTACTCGGTCTGGACGCCATCCGTCTCATACTGGAAGATCCGGTACTCCAGCTTCCGCCGCCGCAAGAGATCGAGCGCGGTGTTGGTGGCTATGCGAAAGAGCCAGGTGACGAAAGAGCTCGTCCCCTCGTAGCGCCCGATCCCTATCAGGGCCTTCACCATGCTGTCCTGCACAACGTCCCTCGCGTCTTCCCGGTTTGCCACCATGCGGAGCACGAGCCCGTAAACCCTGCGCTCGTAAAGCCTGACGATGGCCTCCTGCGAGGCCCGATCGCCCCTTCTTGCTCCTTCTATGAGGACGGCTTC
>JBAQHK010000089.1:0-4541 GCA_049288275.1 bacterium
ACTCACGGCAGAGCGATACCCTTCGCTACGGGGCTGACGCTCGTCAATCCCGATCTCAGGGTGGTGGTGATCTCCGGCGACGGCGACATCGCCGCGATAGGCGGCAATCACCTGATACATGCGGCCAGGCGCAACATGGACATGTTGGTGCTGTGCGTCAACAACTTCACTTACGGCATGACCGGCGGGCAGGCGGGGCCGACGACCCCGATCAGCGCCAGGGCGACCACCGCGCCCTACGGCGCCTTCGAGTACCCGTTCAACTTGCCCTACCTGGCGATGGCCAGCGGTGCGACCTACGTGGTGAGGTGGACAGCGCTCCACCTGAGGAGGCTGAAGAACTCGATAGCCGAGGCTTTGCCCAAGCGCGGGTTTCGGTTCATAGAGGTGATATCCCCCTGCCCCACTGCCTACGCTCACAAGAACAGGCTGGGCAGCGGGCTCGACTTGATGAAGTTCTATCGTGAGAACTCCGTCATCAAGCACGGCGCCGATCCTCGGGAGGCCGACATCGAATTCACGGGCAAGATAATCGTGGGTAAGTTCCTGGACATAGAGCGGCCGACCTTCGCCGAGCTCTTAGCCGAGACGGTGACCGCAAAGGCGGGAGGCGCGCGATGAAACCCGGCGACTCCTCCGAGCGGCGCGCCTCGCGCGTGGAAGTGAGATTCACCGGGTTTGGCGGTCAGGGCATGGTGGTGATGGGCTACATCTTGGGCAAGGCCGCCACGGTGTTCGACGGCAAGCACGCCGCGATGACCCAGTCCTACGGGCCCGAGGCCCGCGGCGGCGCGTCCTCTACCCAGGTGGTGATATCCGACCAGCCGATCATGTATCCCTACATCTCGGCGCCCAACGTGATTGTCGGCATGTCCCAGGAAGGCTACACCAAGTACCGGAGCCAACGCGACCCGGACGCAAGGCTCTTGATCGACGAGGACCTGGTGACGCTCGCAAGCGACGAGGACGCCTCGAAGGTCTACAGGATCCCGGCGACCCGCTTCGCCGAGGAGCTTGGCAGGAAGATCGTGGCCAACATCGTGATGCTGGGCTTCTTCTCTGCGCTGACCGGGTTTGTGCGCGACGAGTCGCTTCGCAAGGCGGTGGCGGATTCGGTGCCCAAGCCGACGATCGACCTCAACATGCGGGCTTACGACAAGGGCAGGGACCACGCCCTGGCTTTGCTGGGGGCCTCCAAGGCCAAGTAGGCGTGAGCGGGCGGGGTCGCAAGCGCTACAAGCGTTCGATGTCCTTTTCCTTGACCCAACCGATCTCCCCGGTAGGCAACTGGGCTTCGACCCACATGCCGCTCTGAGCCCTGAGCCGGAGTTCCGTGCCGTCGGTCAAGGCCGAGATCTCTTCGAAGGCGGCGCCCGGCCCCGACTTGAATTCGGAGCGATCGACAACAATCACACCCTCGAACCCCGCGTTCATCTTTGTGACCGCATGCTGCGAGAGCGCGAAGGCCGCGACCGCAACCACCACCGCCACCCCAAGGCCGTAGAGCGCGGGCCGGCGTAATCGGCCGCCCACGATCAGCGCGACGACCAGGAAGCCCGAGGCCAGGTAGCAGGCGACATAGAAGAGCGCTTTCAACTGCCGGGGAGACACCGGTCCCAACGGGAGACCCGGTCCCCTTGAGAGGCCGACCACGGCGGAATCTCCTCCGGCCGCGGCCGCCCGCACCAGATCCAGATTGACCCTGGCGTCGCCGTCCCCGGGAGCGAGTGCTAGCGCCCTGCGATAGCTGGCGATCGCCCTGCCCAGGCGCCCCTGCCTGTAGTAGCAGTTGCCGAGATTGAAGAGCAGGTCGGCGCTCCGGGCCGCGCGGCCTCTCAGGACCTCGAAGGCCGACGCCGCCGCGTCGAACTGGCCGGCGTCGTAGAGATCGCACGCCTGGCGGAAGGCCGCCTGGGTGCCGGCGTCGGCATCTGCCGCCCCTTCGGCCCGCGCCTCACTCGCCCGGACGCCGGCCGGCCGGGCGCACCCAAGCGCAAGAGCCAGGGCAGCCAGCAGGACCACTGCCGACAGCTTCGAGCTCATGCCGTCAGCGCCGGTCACCCTTGCCACTCCTCGTCCAGCTTCCGCATTGCGGCAGCCGCCTCATCTATCAGATGTTTCATTCCCGCATCAGCCGAGCCTGCCGGGGCGAAGCGCACCTGGTCCAGCGCCGCCAGCAGCTGCGCGACCCGCGACCGGCTCTCCTCGCAAACCTCAGGCATCGACAGCAGGCAGGCGGCGTCCACAAGGGACTCGCTGGTTCCCTTCCTCTGGGCGATGTAAGCGCGAATGGCCCGCGACACCGTCGCCGAGGCCGCCACCGCGCCTTCCCTGGCGAGAACCGCGTGGGCCGAGCCGAGGTCCCTGGCCAGCGCTCTCGAGACCTTCCTCACCCTGGTCCTGCCGGAGGCAGCCATGCGCTTGCGGCGGACAGCCACCACCACTCCTGCCAGACCTATGAACACCGGCGCAAGGCGAACCACCACCCCTGTCCCGCCGGCCGGCACGACCGACAGATCGTCGCCGATCCGCGGGGGCCGCCGTATGTGGCGGATGTCCTGCCTGAGCGTGGGCCGCTCGCCGCTCGCCGCAAGGGCGCGCATCGTGGATTCGTCGCCTTCCAGCACGGTGATCTCAATCGGCCCGGCTTCCTTCCTCACGTAGGCGCCCTTGGCGGGATCGAAGTAGACCAGGCTCAATCCGCCGACCGAGAGAGTTCCCACTCGTTCCGGCACCAGCACCAGCTCGAAAATCTTGGCGCCGCCGATACGACCGGCCTCGACCCGCACCGAGTCCCTGGCCTTGGGCGCGAAGACCCTGAAGCCGTCGCACCTGGGCAAGGGTATCTCGCCTATGGATTTGATGTTGCCCTGGCCATGAACCCTCACCGAGAGCGTCACCGATTCCCCGACCTTCACAACCTCCGCGCTCGGCGCGACCGAAAGCGAGAATGACCCCACTGCGCCGCTGAAGTCCGAAGGCCTGCCCTCCGACGGCAGGGGAAGCACCTCAATGCTTATGGGATCGGCCTTCGCCGTCCCCTCGGTTCTCCCGAAGGGATCACCTCTAAAGAAGCTGAAGGGATCGCGGGAGAAGGCCGCCCGGTCCTGCGCTATGTATCTCACCCCCGCAGCACCGATGGTGTAGCGACCGCTTGAGATTGGAAAGAAGGCAGTTGTCTTGGTTATGGTGTAGTACTTGACGCCGTCAATCACCTTGACCGTAGGGCTCGAGGTCTGGCCGATTTCCTCCGACCAGAAGCCGGCATGATCCGGCGGATCGAAGGCGGCGTCGTTCACCTCAACCCGGTAGGCGAAGGTGAGGGCATAGGTGATCTGCTCCCCCACGTAGGCTCGCTTCTTGTCCACCGCGGCGGAGGCCAGGATGTCCCTCCCGCCTGAGCCGGAATCCGGCCCCGGCCTGGCAGCGCCCGTCCCTCCCGCGCCGGCCCGGGAACCGCCGCCTTGCGGGGCCGGGCCCCGGGACGCTCCGGGCTCCCCCTTGGTCACCCTCACCGCTATCGGCTCGGTCTGGTAGGCCGCCTTGTCCGATCTCACCGTGAAGGGGCCGAGAGCGAGATCACCCTCCCTCAAGGCCACGAGCACGTACTGGATGCTCACCGACCGTGACATCCTCGCGTTGACTATGGAGATATTCTGCGAGGTGTAGCTCGACACAACCTCGAACCCGTCGAGACTGGTGAGGTCCGGCGGGACGATCTTGCCGTCGCCGTACGCGGTGAGCGTGAGAGTCAGGGTCTCCCCGACCGTAACGTTCTTGGTGTCCACCGAGGCCTCCACGCGAAGGTCCTCGGCGGTCGCGGCGCCTGCGGTGAATGCCGAAATCAGGACGGCGCCGGCAAGGGCAGCCAGCACCCTCCGCAGACCCCGTCCGCTCGCCATGCCCACTCTCACCCTGTCACCTACCAGTCCTTGTCGCTTATCCGCTTGAGCCGGGCCGCCTGCTTCAAGAGCTCCCGCTGGGTCTCCTCGTCCGCGGCCTGGACCGCCGCGAGTATCCGCTCGAGCTCCTCTTGAGTGATTTGCCCCTGAGCGCCCTGTTGGCCGGCTTGGTCCTGCTGCCGGTCTTGCCCCTGGTTCTGCTCGCGCTGCGGGTCGCCTTGCTGCTCCTGCTGCTGTTGCTGCTGATTCTCTTGGTTCTGCTGGTCCTTGTCCTGCTGCTGGTTGTCCTGGTTCTGCTGTTGTTGCTGCTGGATCATCTTCAGAGCATACTCCAGATTGTACTTGGTGTCCTCATCGTCCGGCGCTATCAGCAAGGCCCGCTTGTAGGCCTCCACCGCGGCTCGGTAATCGTTGGACCTGAAGGCGGTGTTACCCAGGTTGTAGTAGCTCATCGCGGACACGCTGTCGGTCGAGGATGAGGCCGCCCTGATGAACTCCTTTGCGCCCTCGGGGTACTTGCCCAGCTTGTACAGGGCGTCCCCGGCGTTGAACTGAGGCACCGCGCTGGTTGAGTCCGCCCGCTGGGCCTCACGGTATGCCTCGAGGGCCTTGTCGTGCTCCCCCTTGTCGTAGAGCTTG
>JBAQHK010000090.1:0-3992 GCA_049288275.1 bacterium
AGACGAGAGGAAAGCCCATGTCCGATTCCGCAGCCAACGCCAGACCCCAAGCCAAGTCAGGTGCACTGCAGGGTACCGGGTCGGGCGCCAGGATCTCCCAGCGCGCCGCGGCGATGCCGGCATCCCCTATAAGGAAACTGGTGCCTCTTTCGGACCAGGCCAAGTCCAGAGGTATCAAGGTCTATCACCTCAACATCGGCCAGCCGGATATCCCCACCCCGCCGGAGTTCATGGAGGCGGTGAGGAACTACGACAAGGCGGTCCTGGCCTACGGCCACTCCAAGGGCGACGCCGGCTACCTTAAGGGCCTGGCAGGGTACTACAAGCACTGCGGCATCGAGGTCGAACCCAAGGACATTCAGGTCACCACCGGCGGAAGCGAGGCCATCATCTTCGCGATGGTGTGTGTGGCGGCCGTCGGAGATGAGATCATCGTGCTCGAGCCCTTCTACACCAACTACAACGGCTTCGCCATGATGGCCGACGTCAGGCTGGTGCCCATCACGCTCCGCGCCGAGAACGGCTTCCACCTGCCCGCCCGGGAGGAGATCGAGCGCGCGATCACCCCGAGGACTCGGGCCATCCTGGTCTGCAGCCCCAACAATCCCACGGGCACGGTCTACACCCGCCAGGAGATGGAGATGGTCGCCGACCTGTGCAGGCGGCACAATCTCTTCTTCCTCTCCGACGAGGTCTACCGCGAGTTCGTCTACGAGGGAAAGCACACCAGCGTGATGCACCTCGAGGGTATCGACGAGCGCGCGATCCTTCTGGATTCGGTCTCCAAGCGTTACAGCGCCTGCGGCGCCAGAATCGGCTGCCTGGTGTCCAAGAACCCCAGGGTGATGGACGCGGTGCTCTGCATGGGACAGGCGAGGCTCTGCTCGCCGTCGATCGAACAGGTCGGGGCAAGCGCGGCCCTTGGCGTCAAGGACGAATACTACGAGGGCGTGGTGGAGGAGTTCCGGCGACGACGCGACACGGTCTACGACGAGCTCATGCGGATCCCCGGAGTGGTGTGCCGCAAGCCCAGCGGCGCCTTCTACATAATGGCCAAGCTCCCGGTAAAGGACATCGAGGACTTCGCGCGCTGGATGCTCACCGACTTCAGCCTCGACGGCGCCACCACCATGGTCGCCCCCGGCCCCGGCTTCTACGCGACCCCCGGCAGGGGCTGTGACGAGGCCCGAATCGCCTACGTCCTCAACGTGGCCGATCTCAAGCGGGCCATGCAGATTCTGGAAGCCGGCATCGGGGCGTACAACAAGCGGGCATAGCGGACCTGAGGCGGCGCGGGTCTAATCCTTCAGAGCGATCTCCCGGACGGAAATCCTGTAGTCCCTGAACCATCTGTCTATCTCGGCGTCCGATACCTTCCTCAAGCGCGCGAGGCGGCGCCGCTCGCGCAGGATCCGCGGCAGGCCGGCCAAGGCCGAGGCGTAGGCGCCGATCACAGCGGGCAGAAGCCTCCAGGCGGAGTAGCGCTCCGCGAACCTCCCCGCGGCTCCCCTGCCCGACAGGGCCCCGTAGGCCTGGTAGCAGTACCTGAGGATGGAATAGAAGGGGCTCGCCGCAAGGCGCCCCGCGGGAAAGTACTTCCAGACCACCCATATTCGGTTGCGCTCGACGAGGAAGACCTTGGTCGGCGAGTATTCGCCGGTGGTCATCGAGTACCTGTGGTAGACCACCGCGCCGGGCACGAAGAGGCACTTCCAGCCGGCGAGCCTGCCCCGTATCCCGAGATCGGTATCGTCTCCGTAGGCGAAGTGGTGCTCGTCGAAAAGCCCGACCTCATTCAGCATGGCGCGCCGGTAAAGCGCGGCCGCCCCGCTGGGGAAGAAGACGTCGGTCAGCCGGTCGTACTGGCCCCGATCGGTCTCGAGCCTGCCGCGCCCGCGATTGAGGCCGTCGGGATAGATCAGGTGCCCGGCGGTATCTATGACATCGCGCCGGTCGAAGAAGAGGGTCTTGCTCGCGAACATGCCGGCCTCGGGGTTGCCTTCGGCGGCCCGCGCCAGCTCGGCCAGCCAATCGGGATGGGCCTCGGTGTCGTTATTGAGGAGCGCAACGTGGTCGCCGAGGGCGGCCTCGATGCCTTGATTGCAGGCCTTGGCGAATCCCAGGTTGGCGCTGTTCTCGACCACCCGCGCGACCCAGGGAAACCGCCGCCTTGTCTCGGCCACCGAGCCGTCGGTGCTGCCGTTGTCCACCACAATCACCTCGAAACCGGCGAAAGTCTGCCGCTCGAGCGAGGCCAGGCAATCCGCGAGGAGATCCTTGCCGTTGAAGTTGGGGATCACCACCGAGATCAAGGGCCTGCTTCCGGACCCGGCCCGAGTGCGACCGCGGTAGTCGCCCGCCGGGGCGGCATCCGGTTTTTGGTTGAACGTCATGACCTGCCTCGTTTAAGCTGCTGCAACGGCTCGGAGGACCCGCGGCGACCCGCTGGGTCCGCGACGGCCCGCGACGGCCAGCGCCACTTGGGCAGTATAGCGCCGGCCCGACCGTTGGCAAACCCAAAAGGATTTCGCGTGCACATCAGACTCAAGGTCAGAGACCTCGATTGCATCGACTGCGCCAGGACGCTCGAACAGGTCGCCCGGCGGATCGAGGGCGTTGAGGCCGCAACGGTAAGCGTGGCCCTCTCGACCATCGATGTCACTCTCGCGCCCGGCACTGACAGGAAGTCAGTGGTCAGAGCCCTGAGGCGCAAGGGCTACGAGGTGGCCATCTCCGAGGGAGCGCGCCCCAGGCCGGCCCGAGCCCTCAGAGGGGTAGTCTCGTCCAGGAGACTCGCCTTCACCGCAATCTGCGGAGCGCTGCTCGCCGTTGCCCTGGTCACCTGGCTTGCGCGCGCGCCCCGTCAAGTGACCGACGCCGTCCTCATAGCCGCCGCGGTCGTGGGCCTGCCCTTGAGCCTGCTGCGCGCCCTGAACGCCATTCGCAGCCGCTCGATCGACATGAACGTGCTCATGACCGTCGCCGTGGCCGCGGCGATGGCCATACGCCAGTGGGAGGAGGCCGCAACGGTTGCGTTCCTCTTCTCCATCGCCAACATGCTGGAGGCCCTGGCGATGGCCAGGACACGCAGGGCGATGGAATCCCTGGTCGAGCTCTCGCCGGATTCGGCCACCGTTAGGCGAGGCGGCCAGCTCGCCAGGGTGGACGCGGCCACCGTCCGGCCCGGCGAGACCATCGTGGTCAAGCCGGGGGAGAGGATTCCCCTGGAGGGAAGGGTCCTCCAAGGCGCAACCTCGGTGGACCAATCTCCCATAACCGGTGAGTCCATGCCGGTGGCCAAGGGCCCGGGCTCGGAGGTGTTCGCCGGCACCCTCAACGAAGAGGGCATGATCGAGGTCGCCGTGACCAAGATCAAAGAAGAGAGCACGCTTGCCAGAATCATTCATCTGGTGGAGCACATAGCCGAGACCAAGGCTCCCATCGAGCGCTTCGTCGACAGGTTCGCCGCCATCTACACGCCCGCGGTGGTCGTCGGCGCGGTCGCGCTGGCCGCGGTGCCACTGGCCCTTGGCGCGAGCGACGGCTGGATTCACCGATCGCTGGTGATCCTGATCATCGCCTGCCCCTGCGCGCTGGTGATCGCGACCCCGGTCGCGATAGTCTCCGGCCTCACCTCCGCCGCCAAGAAGGGGATCTTGATAAAGGGCGGCGTTCACCTCGAGGAGGCTGCCCGTATCAGTGCCATCGCCTTTGACAAGACGGGCACGCTCACCTACGGCAGGCCCGCCGTATCCGCGGTGAGGCCCGCCGGCGGGGTTACGGAGAGCGATCTCCTCGCGGTCGCCGCCGCCGTGGAATCGGCCTCCGACCATCCGCTGGCCGGGGCGGTGCTCGCCCACGCAAGGCAGGCGGGGCTGCACTGGCCCGAGCCCACCGAGGTCACTTCGATAACCGGTAGCGGCATCTCCGCCACGGTCGCCGGCGCCAGGTACTACGCCGCCAAACCCGCCTTCTTCGTAGATCGTCTGGGC
>JBAQHK010000091.1:0-3835 GCA_049288275.1 bacterium
TTCACGGCCTGCATGCGCTCCGCGCCGGTCTTAGTCACCCCGAACTCGTAGTGCCCGGCATTGTGCACCACGATGTCCGCCCCCTTCATGGGGGAGCGCATGGACTCGCGATCGGTGACATCGCCCGTGGCGCACTGGGCGCCCATCTTGGCGAGCGTGCGGGCCTGCGCACTCTCCGGCTTGCGCGCGAGCGCCACGACCTGCCAGCCGCGGGCCAAGAGCCGCTTGGTGAGTGCCTGCCCGATGAAGCCTGTACCGCCGGTTAGGAAGACTCGCATGACCTAACCTCCGTTGGCTGTGTCCCCGGATACGACGGGCCGCAGGGTGGTGAAGGAGCGCTCTGCCGGTCGGTCCGTCACGGGCGTGATCATATCTGCGAGGTGGGCAAATGGCAACTTGTTTGGTTTCTTGGGCGCCAGACCTGTGAGGTCTGGCGCCCGCTACCCAATCGAAGGGAAGTCTGCTTACCTGACTTGGCTCCCAAGGATCATGTCCATGTCCTCCAAGGGGATCATGGGCATCGGCTGGCCGTTGTGCTCGAGGCGGAAGCGCAGATGGTCCAGGGCACTCGCGTCCTCGGAGAACGCCGGGCCCGCACTGCCCAGGGCCTCAAAGCCGGCATCCCCGCCCAGCAGCCAGGATCCTGCCAGCTGCTTCGCCTGCCCCAAATACCCCAGCTTAGCGAAGCCTATCAGTTTGGGCGTGAACATGCCGAAATTGAAGGCTTCGGGCTCGGGGAGCTCGACCAAGGCCACGGCCTCATCACGCCCAATCCCGGCCTCCTGCTTGGCCAGCGCAATCGCGACATCCAGGCCACCCAGGGCATCAACCAGGCCGTTCTCCAATCCATCCACGCCGGGCCACACGCGGCCCTGGCCGATCTTGTCCACGGCCTCGGCTTCCATACCGCGGCCCGCGGCCACCTTGGCCACGAATTCCTTGTAGCTGGTCTTTATGAGATTCTCCACCATGCCGCGCTCGTCGGTGGAGAGGTTGCGGTCCGGCACCTGGGCCCCGATCAAGGGCATCGTCATACCGAAGGCCAAATCCGCGTGGTTGCCGGTCTGGACGTGGTCGGTGGTCATGCCGAGTCTTTCCTTGAGGCCGGCATTGTAGAGCCAGCCGCCGATCACGCCGATCGAGCCGGTTATGGTCTGTGGGGCCGCGACGATCTTGTCGCTGTACATCGAGATCCAGTAGCCACCGGAGGCCGCGACGAAGCCCTGGGACACGATCACGGGCTTCTTGTCCATGCACTTCTTGAGGGCCGCAGCGACGATGTCGGAGGCGAGAGCGTCCCCGCCGGGGGAATCGACTCTGAAGACCACGGCCTTGATCGCCGAGTCATCGGTCACGTCCTGGACCACCTTGGAGAGGGTCCGAGCCTTGATGCCGGTGTCCATGGCGCACTCGCCGAGGGCGTAGACCACCGCGATCTGGGGGCGATCTCCCCAGCGGTCTTCCTCGGCGAAGCCCTCATCGGCGCCGTAGTTGGCGCGGGGCGAGGAGGTGACAGCGAGCCCTCCCGGTCCGCCCAATTGCTTGGACTTGCCCTCGAGCGACTTGACCACGTCCTCGATCTCGTCCCATCTCGCAAGGGTGTCGGCCAGGCCGAGCTTGACGGCGTCGGCAGCGAGCATGATGGGAGCCTCGTTTACCATGCGGTCAAACTCCTCCCCGGAGATGGATCGCGCAGCGCATATCTCGGTCTTGGCCACGTTGTAGAATTCATCTAGCAGGCGCTGGCGCTGCTCCCGGTCGGCCTCCGACATGCCTTCGCGCGAGAGCGCCTCGTTGGCGGATTTGTAGGTGAAGAAGCGCCACTCATCGAAGGCGAGGCCCGCCTTCTCGATCGTGCCTTTGAGGTAGGTGCGACCCATGCAGTAGCCTTCAAGCAGCATAATGCTCATCGGATCCATGACGATCTTGTCGGCCACCGATGCGAAGTGATAGAGGTCGATGCCGGCATAATCCAGGTAGATCACTACGTGCTTGCCGGTGGACTTGAACTCGCGCAGTTTCTCGCGCACCTCCCAGGCTACCTCGCGGTTCGCGTCCATAGCCGAGGTGTTGATGGCTATTCCCGCCACCCGCGGGTCGTTCTTGGCCGCCTCGATGGCGGTCAAGAGGCCGGCGAGGGTGTTGGCCTTGTCGAACCAGCGATACCGCTGGTACTTGAGCGGGCCCATGAGGTCGAACTCCAGGTACTTGCGCTCGGGCATGAGGTAGGCATCCACCACGTTGGGAGTGTAGGCGCCCGCGCGGACGCTATAAGTGTTGTAGGCGCGGTGCTGGTTGTTGTCGTAGTGGGCCTGGCTCGCGAGTCCCAGGCGGCCGAGGTCGATGCTCAAGCCCGCCGAGAAGGCGTGGGTGCCGAGGTAGCGGGCGGTGAGGTGCACGCCCGGCAGAACCTTGAGCGCCGCCCCGGTGCTCCAGGCACCGTCACGGAAGACCTGATCCTGCTGGATGGCGTAGTCGCCGAAGACAGTGACGTTATCGGTGCCGAGCGGCCTCAGGCCGACGTCGAAGACGCCTTCCTTGGCCTTGCCCTCGGTCGAGGTCTGGCCCGATAGTCCAACCGAGATGTAAGGGATCGGGCGGAAGAGCGCGCCGAAGCCGAGGGTGTGGCCGCGCCCGAAGAGTCCCGCGTCGCCGCCCGAGAAGGAGTAGCTGGCGCCGAAGCTGGTGCTCCTGGTGCCCAGGGCATAGGCCACGCGATAGTCGCTCACGCTGCCGACGTCGGTCTTGTCGTGGCGGACGGCGAAGCCGAGGTGGGGAACCGCCGCCAGCAGGCTCCACTGGTCAAGGTCGGCGGCGAAGCCGGGACCGGGATCGTCGTCGGTGGGATAGGCCATGCCCGACTGCCGCTCGGACTGCGAGCCGCGCCAGGTGAAGGTCGCGTTGGGCCCGGCCACGTAACCCAACAAGGCGGGATTGCCGAAGCCGTAGTTGTCCCACCACAAAGCCCCACCCGAGGTCAAGGCGAGGTCGTTCTGGTAGTGGTAGGGCGCGATCACCGGGTCGGCGGCCTCGCCTGCGCTTGCGCTGGCGGGGAGCGCGATCAAAGCAGACAGCGCGGCTGCGAGGGCGACCATGACCGCGACGGCCAAACTGAACGCCATCGTGATGACCATCTTGCCGGGCAACACCGATTCCATGCTGGACCTGATGGTGAATGTGATGCCGGACCCGACACCTGAATTCGTTCTGGGCTTCATGCTGCTGGCCTCCTTTCGAGGGTATTCGGCGAGAGTACCATGCTCAACCGTGCTGAACCATAGTGAACGAGTCTGATTCGAGCCGATCCGAAACGTAAAGACGCTTTGAGGGCCTATAATGTTTCCCGGTGTCTCCCGGTCTTGCTGCGCACGCAATCACCTTGCGTGAGAACAATCGCAAGAGTCGTGCCGGGGGTGGCGAAGGGCTGGATCCGGCCGGTCAATCCCGCGGCAGGACGGTGCGCCGGCGCGTGGGCCGGCAGGCACCTGTCACTAATGGAGTTAGCACGTGGTTTGCTGTGCGCTGCGGCCATCGATTGGCCATCGGGTGCGGCGCAGGGAAGAGGCGGGGAAGAGGGAGGGAGGAGATGTTGTAATCGGCACAACCTGAGTGTGTCGTCCTGACAGCTGCTGATGTATGATGATGTCATGGCTCACATGCAACCAAGGTCTGCCTCACAGGGTTTGGCGGGCGGCGTGCCAGGCAATGAGGCCGGGCAGTTCCACTGCCTGCGCGACTCGCGGTTCGGCCCGTTCGCGGTGGTGTGGTCCCGTATCGAGGGCCGCCCCAGGATCACTCGGGTCTTGCTCTCGACCGCGCGCGCCAGCGCCGATCG
>JBAQHK010000092.1:0-5219 GCA_049288275.1 bacterium
GTGGTGGTGGCCACCTATCAAGCGGTTGCGGGAGCGGGCCTGGCGGCGACCGGAGAGCTGGCGGCGCAGTCGCTTGCGGTGCTGGAGGGCAGGCTGTTTCGGCCCTCGGCGCTTCCGCACCGGATCGCTTTCAACCTGATTCCGAGGATAGACGTCTTTGACGACGAAGGCTGGACCGGTGAGGAACGCAAGGTGATGAACGAAACGCGGAAGATCCTGGGCGACCGGTCGATACAGGTGGTGGCCACGGCGGTCCGGGTGCCGGTCTTCAGGGGCCACTCGGAGGCGGTGTGGGCGGAGTTTGCCGAGGAAGTTGACGTCGCCAGGGCTCGCCGGATCTTGAGACAGGCCCCCGGGGTCACGCTGGTTGACGATCCGGACCACGACCTCTATCCCATGCCGGCGGACTGCGTTGCCAAAGCGGACACCTTCGTGGGGAGGCTGCGGCGCGATCCGGATTCCGCCCGCGCGCTCGTGATGTGGATCGTGAGCGACAACGTCTGGAAGGGCGCGGCGCTGAACGCGGTGCAGATAGCCGAAGAGTTGATTTGATCAGATGAGCTTCGCCCTCAGGCAGCAATTCGGGCGCTACGTGGCCGTGGAGTCTCCTCTCCACGCGCTCGACCCGGCGGTGAAGATCCTGGTCTTCGCCGTGGTGCTGGCGTCGGTCTTCCTCGCCTCGAACTACGTGGGCCTGGGCGCTGTGGCCGCCGGCGTGGTCGCCCTGTGCGGCCTGTCGCGCATTCGTGCGGCCTTCTACTTTCAGAGCCTCAAGTGTTTTCTGTGGATGTTCGCGCTGGCCCTGGCGATAAACGTGATCTTTCCCCGCGGGGGACTCTCCCAGGCTTTCACCGGGGGCGCGCTGGCCGCCGCGGGCCTGGCCACAGGACGGCTGGTCTTGATGATACTTGCGGCCACCGCCTTCACCATGGTGACCAATCCCTCGGAGCTGGGAGACACCATGGTGAGCCTCGCTGTCGGTGTCGCGCGCTCGAGGGGCCGCGCCGGCCGCAAAGCGGCCGACTTCGCCGCCGTCGTCTCCATGGCCCTCCGGTTCGTCCCGGTGATGCTTGAGGAGGCGGAGCGGGTCCGGGCGGCGCAGGTGCTGCGAGGCGCAGCACGGCGCGGCCTCCGTGGCAGAGTGCGGTCGCTGGCGGAGGTGATAGTGCCGCTTGTGGAGTCCTCGCTGCGGCGATCCGCCAATCTGGCCTTCGCGCTGGACGCCCGCTGTTACGGCTTCGCGCTTCCGGCGGCGCGTGCGGTCAGGGTTGGGGTGAACGAGGCCGGGTTCCTGGCGGGATCGGCCGCGCTGGTCTGGGCCGTCCTGGCGCTGAGGTAGATCGTTGTGGAAGCCGAGTTGAGCGTACGCAACACCAGGCTCCTGATCGAATACGACGGGAGCGACTTCTGCGGCTGGCAACGCCAGGTGAAGGTGCGCACCGTGGAGGGCGAGCTGCTGGCTGCCCTGGCCCCGATCCTGAGCTCCGAGCCCGAGATCATCGCCGCGGCCAGGACAGACTCGGGGGTTCACGCCCTGGGTCAGGTGGCGAACTTCACTGCGGTGTCTCCCCTGGAGCCCGAGCGGTTGGCCTACGCCCTGAACTCCGCCCTGCCGCCCGACGTGAGGATCATCGAAGCCGACGAGGCGCCGCTGGCCTTCAACGCCCGCTACGATGCCGTCTCCAGACGCTACGTCTACGTGGTCTCCCTCAAGCCGACCGCGGTGTGGCGGGGCTACAGGTGGTATGTCAAGTGGAAACTGGACGTGGAGGCCATGAACCAGGCCATCGCGGCCGTGCTCGGGGAACACGATTTCTCGGCCTTCACCTGCAAGGAGGAGCAGCGCAGTCCCTGGATCGCGATCAGTGAGGCCTCGGCGGAAGAGATCGAGCCGGGGGTGGTGACCGTGCGGTTACGCGGCAAGCGCTTCCTGCGCAAGATGGTCAGGAACCTGGTGGGCACGCTTGTGGAGATCGGAAGGGGAAGAATGCCTCCGAGCGAACTATGTGATATACTTGCAAGCCGGGACAGGAAGCGTGCGGGGCCCTGTGCGCCCCCACACGGTCTCTATCTCGTCAAGGTTGAGTACTGAAAAGGAGGTCCGGGATGAAGTTCTTCATCGACACGGCGAACATCGACGAGATCACCGAAGCGGCCGGCATTGGGATCCTGGATGGCGTGACCACAAACCCCACGCTCCTCGCCAGGGAGAAGGGCAAGGGCGACTTCAAGGACATTCTCAAGCGGATCTGCGAGATAGTAAAGGGCCCGGTGAGCGCCGAGGTGGTGGGCGGTGATGCCGACACCATGGTTGAGGAGGCCAGGAAACTGGCCAAGCTTGACCAGCACATCGTGATCAAGGTGCCCTTGACCAAGGAGGGCCTCAAGGCGATAGGCAGGCTCAAGCGGGAGGAGATAAGGACCAACGCCACACTGGTCTTCAGCCCCAATCAGGCGATCCTTGCCGCCAAGGCCGGAGCGTCCTACTTGAGCCCCTTCGTGGGAAGGCTCGACGATGCCAGCCAGTACGGCATGGATCTGATTTCCCAGATCGTCACCATCTACGACAACTACGATTTCGACACCGAGGTGATTGTGGCCAGCATACGCAATCCCCTCCACGTTGTGGACGCGGCGATGGCCGGCGCCGACGTGGTCACCATTCCCTTCAAGGTGATCGAGCAGATGATAAGACATCCCCTGACCGACCTGGGAATAAAGTCGTTCCTGGCGGACTGGGAGAAGCTCGGAGCCAAGATCTAGCAAAGATCCAGCCAAGGATCTGAGGTGCAGCATGAAGATTGTCGCGGCGGTTGCGATCTCGGCTGTGGTCGGTCTTGCCATAGCCCTGGTGGCCTACATGCCCGAGCTGAGGTCGGATGAGCGATCCGTTGATCAGGCGGGACGGCAGGCGGCGGTCGCGGACGACGAGATCTCGGCATCCCGCCGCAACGCCATTGTGCGGGCGGCGGAGCAAGTGGGACCGGCCGTGGTCTCGGTCAGCGTCACCCAGGCACGGGTGGTGAGGGCATCTCCCTACATGCCCTTCAGAGACCAGTTCTTCGACCAGTTCTTCCGCGACTTCTTCGGTGAGCGGGAATACGTGGAGCAGGTTGCGAGCCTGGGCTCGGGCGTGATCATAAGCCGGGACGGCCTGGCTGTGACCAACGAGCACGTGGTGAGGGACGCCACCGAGATAAAGGTCACGCTGACCGACGGGCGCGAGTTCGCCGGCACCGTGGTCGCGAGCGAGCCGGAGTACGATCTGGCCCTGGTGAAGCTCAACGGAAACGATCTTCCCTCGGCCACCCTGGGAAACAGCGACGACATAATCACGGGCGAGTGGGCGATAGCGATAGGCAACCCCTTCGGCTTTCTCCTGGAGGACACCCATCCGTCGGTCACCGTTGGCGTGGTGAGCGCGCTCCACAGGTCGATGAAGTCCGATCAGGGCATGACCGGGGTTTACAAGGACATGATCCAGACCGACGCCGCCATAAACCCGGGCAACAGCGGCGGCCCCTTGGTGAATTCGCTCGGCGAGGTGATCGGCATCAACACCTTCATCATTTCCAAGAGCGGCGGCTCGATGGGGATCGGCTTCGCCATTCCCGCGAACCGCGTGAAGCACATCGTGGATGAAGTGGCCCAGTACGGCCGCATCCGGCGGATCTGGATAGGGCTCCTGGTCCAGGAGGTGACGCCGCTGATTGCGCGTTCGCTGGGCCTTGAGGGGACCCGCGGGGTGATAGTCTCCCAGGTCGACGAGGGAAGCCCGGCCAGCAAAGCCGGCATAAAGCGCGGAGACGTGATAGTCGAGGTCAACGGCGAGCCGGTGGTGAATTTCGAGGCGGCCCGCAAGGCGATCTTCGGGGCGGAGGTGGGGGACCGGCTGAAGTTCGGTATCAACAGGCAAGGCAAGCGAAGGGAAGTAGCGGTTGTAGTGGAGGAAGCCCCTCAAGGATAGATGTCGCAAGGACAGGTGTTTTCCGCTTGATAGACAGATACACGCTTCCCGAACTCAAAGCGGTGTGGAGCGAGGAAGAGAAGCTCCGCACCTGGCTCCAGGTGGAACTGGCCGTGGCGGACGCGCTGGCCGCCGAAGGGCTGGTGCCGAGGGCGGCCGCGTTGCGGATGCGGAAGAAGGCCCGCTTCGACGCGGCCAAGGTCGCCAAGCGTGAAGCCACAGTGAAGCACGACGTCCTGGCCTTTGTGGAGATTGTGGGGGAGACCCTGGGGCCCGACAGCCGTTACTTCCACATGGGGCTCACGTCCTCGGATGTCCTGGACACCGCGCTGGCTCTCCTCCTGCGCAGGGCCACCGAGGCCGTCGTGGAGGAGCTCGTGGCCCTGAGGCTCAAGGTTGCGGGACTGGCGCGGGCACACCGGGCCACGCTGGTGATAGGGCGAACTCACGGCATGCACGCCGAGCCCACCTCACTGGGGCTCAAGTTCGCGGTGTGGGCCAACGATCTTGCCCGCGCGATAGAGCGCGTGAGGCGCTCGGGCCGCGAGGTCGAGGTGGGCAAGGTCTCGGGCGCGGTCGGCAACTACTCCCACCTCTCGCCGCGCGTTGAGGATCGGGCGCTGGGCGCGCTTGGCCTTCAGGCCGAACGGCCGGCAACCCAGGTGGTGCAGCGGGACAGGCACGCGGCCTACGTCCAGAGTCTGGCGCTTGCCGGGGCCAGCCTGGAGCGGATCGGCGTCGAGTTGAGGAGCTTGCAGCGCACCGAGATAGCCGAGGCCGAAGAGCCCTTCACCAGAGGACAGAAGGGGTCCTCGGCCATGCCTCACAAGCGCAACCCGATTGTCCTGGAGCGTGTCTGCGGGCTGGCGAGGCTCCTGAGGGGAAACGCCACCGTGGCGCTTGAGAATGTCGCGCTGTGGCACGAGCGGGACATAAGCCATTCCTCGGCGGAGCGGGTGATCCTGCCGGATTCCACGATCGCGCTCCACTACATGGCCCGCTGCCTCAACAACGTCCTGGGGGGCCTCAAGATCAACAAGGACAGGATGAGGAGCAACATTGAGCTGACCGGCGGCAGGGTGTATTCCCAGAGGCTCATGCTGGTCCTGATGGGCGCCGGCTGGACCCGCAAACGGGCCTACGAGAAGGTCCAGAGGCTGGCCGTGAGAGCCGAGAGCGAGGGCCGGCACCTGATGGAGGTCGCGCACGGCGACCGGGAGATCGTCCAGGCCGTCGGCCGGCGCGGGATCGA
>JBAQHK010000093.1:0-18006 GCA_049288275.1 bacterium
ATCCCAGGGCGAGCGGCACCGCGGTCATCGCCGACGGCACCTTCGACTACAAGACCGGCAACAACGACAGGTACAACGCCGTGCTGTCGGGTCCCTCCAACGGGGACACGGTCACCTGGTACGCTTACGGTCTGGACATGTACAACAACACAGCCCAGACAGACACCTTCTTCACCTTCATTCAGGGCGACACCGCGCGGATCTACAACCTGATTTGCGCGCCGGACTCCAACTACGTGCAGGCCGACGTTGTGCCCAAGGGCTACGGCGCCGGCGCCGAGTTCACCTGGACCACCGACGGCTCGGACCCCACCACCAGCGGCACCGCGCACACCGCCAAGGGTTCCTTCGTGGTGGAGAATGACAGCGCGGCCACGTTCGGCGCGTACCTTACCGCTTCAGTCGGCGACACCATCAAGTGGTACGTGCACGCCTGGGGCGGCAACAACGCTTACAACGACAGCGACGTTCAGACCTGTGTGGCCGGGGTCACTAGCGGCCCGATCCTGTGCAATCTCACGTGTGTTCCGGAGAGCCTTCTGGTGAGGGCGTCGATCTCGCCCAGAGGCTTCGGGTGCGAGATAGACTTCATCTACACCCACGACGGGTCCGATCCCAAGACCAGCCCCACCGCCTACACCATTCACGGCGCCTATCTGCGGGACGAGGACACACCGGGCGGCGATTGCAGCGTGCCGGTCGCGGTCTTCTACGCAGAGATCTACGCGCTGAGCGGGGAGACCATCAAGTGGTACGCGCACGGCTGGTACCAGCAGCACAACAAGTACAACGGGCTCTTTGGTGACAGCGACGTGCAGACCTGTGTGGCCGACACTTCGCGCACCGGCGTCGAGCCCGATGTCACCTTGCCGGTTGCGGTGTCTTTGGCGACCGCTCCCAATCCATTCGTGGATGCCACCCAGATCAGGTTCGCGCTCTCGGCGCGGACTCGGGTTTCGATCGCGGTCTATGACATCTCCGGCAGGATGGTTGCCGAGGTGTACGACGGAATGCTCGACCAGGGCGAGAACGTTGTGACCTGGGACGGCAAGAGCGCGACCGGGGCCGATGTGCCCGCCGGCATCTACTTCTACAGGTTCAAGGCCGGCGCGTACGAGTCCACGAGCAAGGCAGTTGTGGTCAGATAGCCGGGCCCGTTAGTCCGGCCTGGCAGTTCGGCCAAGGCTGAGGCCCCCGCTCTTTGCGGAGCGGGGGCCTTTTTGCGCTTGGGCCGGAGCGGCAGCGCCCTTACAATGGCACGGAGCCACCACTGGGGAGCCGCCACTGGGGAGAGAGATGGTCGAAGAGGGAGACGGCAAGTGAACGTCGCTGAGATGCTAGGCATAGCCCTTGCGCTTGGAGTGGACTGTCTCGCGGTGTCGGCGGGGCTCGGCTGTTCCAAGCCCGGCCGCGGCACCATGGCTCTTGTCGCCGGCCTCTTCGGGCTGTTTCAGTTCGGCATGGCCGTGGGAGGGATGTATGGGGGGGCGACTCTCGAGACTCTGCTGCACGGATCGCTGAGGCTGGCGGCGCCGATCCTGATTGGAGCGATAGGCGTCCTCATGATCTGGAAGGGCCTCAAGTGCGAGCAGCCCTCGCTGAGGCTGGCGGGCATCCTGGCGATCGCAGGGGCCTCGGTGAGCGTCAGCCTGGACGCCTTGGGCGCGGGCGTTGCCCTGGGCTTGGTGGGGCAGGTGTCGGTCGCGGGTGCGGCTCTGATCGGCCTGGTCTCGGTCGGCATGAGCGCTGCGGGTTTCGCGGGCGGAAGAGTGTTGGCAAGGCATACCGGCATTGCCGAAGACATAGGTGGGGGCTTCCTGATTGTCCTCGCCGTGGTGATGTTCCTCACTCAACGCTGAGAGAGGATCGGCATCACCTGGCCGCTCTGGACCTGATCACCCGCAGAACCTCGGCCACCAGGGTCCCGATCCGATATTCGAGCCGCCTTCCCAGCCACCACGCAATTCCCAGGTACAGCGCGGCAAAAGCTGCGAGGCCGAGGCCCAGCCGGGCCGCGGAGGAGACGGCGGCAATCGCGTCCAGCCTCTTTACGAGGAGCACGCCGGCACCGGCCAGGACAGCGGCAGCCAGGGGCACCGCAACGATCCGCGCGAGGCCCGCAGCGCCGCAGGCGGTAATCCTTGCCACCTTCCGTGTAACCAGCAGGCATGGGCCCGCCGCCGCCAGCACCATGGCCAGGGAAGCTCCCTGGATGCCCCACCTAAGAGTAAGGGGCACCAGGAGTCCGGCCAGCACAACCAGGTTGATCGCCTGGTACTTGGTCAGGGTTCGCGGGCGGCCGACCGCGATCAGTACGGGCTCGGCAGTCGAGGCCAGGGCGCCGATCGCGCCCCACACGGCCAGAATGCGGACCGCCGGCGCTGCGGGCAGCCACTTCTCGCCGAAGACACCCGCGGTGATCTCGGGCGCAAGCACGGCGATGGCCGAGGCCACCGGCAAGGCGACCAGGGTTATGATCTCCAGGGTCATCAGATAGGCTTCCCTCATCTTCGAGGTCGCATCCTGCAGCTTGGAGTAGGCGGGAAAGGTCACGTTCGCCAGAACGTGGGCGATCTCGGTTGCCGGGACGTTGGCGACTCGGCGCGCCAGCTGATAGAAGCCGAGCATCATCGGCATGGGTGTGACCAGGCGGCCGACCGCGGCATTGTCTACCTGGGTCAAGAGGAAGACCAGCACCCCGATTCCCAGCACCCACTTGCCGAACCCGAAGAGTTCCCGAGCCTTGGGCCCGTCCAGGGCGAAGCGCGGCCGATAGGGGTGAAGAGCGTAGCTAAGCGCCAGCTTGACGGCGTCTCCGGCCACGAAGGCCACCACCAGCGCCCAGGCGTTGCGCAGCACGAAGCCGGCGACAACCGCCACCACGAAGTCCGCAAGGCGTCCCGCGAACTGCCAGGCGAACTGCTTTCCGAATTCCAGGTCCTTGCGGAAGCTCACCACGCCGATGCTGGTGAAGGATCGAGCCAGCATTGAAAGGCCGATAAGGCGCACCAGTGAGGTGGCCTCAGGGGTTCTGAAGAAGGCGGCCGCCCACGGCGCCGCGGCCAAGACCAGCGCGAAGACCACGAATCCCCTCAAGACGCCGACGGTCCAGGCTGTGTCGAGATAGGGCCGTATGTCCTCCTTCTTCTGAATGAGCGCGGTGTCGAAACCTGTGGAGGTGAGGGTGTCCAGCGTGGTGAGCGCTATCACCGCTATGCCGGCCAGGCCGAAGTCGTCGGGGGAGAGGAGCCGCGCCAGGATCACCAGCCTCGCCAAGGCCAGGATCTCCTGGCTCACGCTCAGGGCGAAGACCCACATGCCGCCCCTGACGGCTCGCGCCAAGAGCCCCGTTCGTTGCTCCAAGTTGTGCCTTGCCCCCAGATAGATTCTGTCGATCCCGTCGGCCGCCCTGAGCGCGCGCCGGAGTCGTCGCGCACTCGGTCGCCGACCAAGGCATACTACGCCAAGAGCGGGACTTTCACAATGGAGTTGTGGCGGGGCGCCGACGTCGGGCGCCTTGCGGCAGGCGCTTCGTTCAGAGTACTGATATTCACTCCGCGCTCTGCCGCACTTCGCCCTCGAGAGAGGTGCCGAGGAAGGGCCGACTGCCCGTAGCGAATATCAGTTCTCTGAGCGAAGGGCTTCGGCCCGACGATGGCGCCAAGCCACAACCCGGAGCGCAATCCACGACTGAGCCACCCCGGGCAGGGTCGCGGGTGCGCGGCGCAACCGTTTGGCAACGCGTGGGTTATCGGCACTGCGGCAGATTTAGCTTGACAAGGTGTCGACCTACGTGGTCAAATGCGATCAATCACACTGAGAGTGTGAGATAAGACGGCGCGGGAACCTGTCTCCGACCCTGCAAAGGGGTTTGGGGCAGGTTCCCGTTTTCTTATTGCTGGAGGGAGGTGAAGGTATGACAGGCAAGACGCTCCTTGTCCTGGCGGCAATCTTCTTGGCGGGGGTATCGGGCGCGCAGGGGCTGACCCTGCCCAACGCGGTCAAAGTCAGCGGTGACCCCGATGAGTTCCAGGCGCGCCAGGTGCTGGACGAAGGCCTGGTGCTGGGTCACACCACCGATGTGCCCGAGTGCGGGACCGGCGACAACGGGTCCGGTCAAACTGCAGTCGGCGCGGACTCGGCCAGACGCACCTCGGCTGGTAGCATGGCCGCTCGCTGGGCCGGTTGTGCGGCTGGACGCCCGGTCGCCAGCTCGGTCGGTCGCCCGCGGATTTCGATCGCAATCTCTGGAGAGGTTCTCCTGGGAAAACAGCGTTCTCGTTTGCTGGGAGGTTGATTGAAATGCAAGACCCAAGGCAACCCGAAGCATGTTTTCAAGGAGGACACCTTCCCAGGGACGGGGATCCGGGGCAATCGGTGACCAACGACATCAGGTTTGGCGACCTTTGTCTGGCAGTCGGCAACCTGACCGATGCCCTGGTCTACTACCGAAAGGCCCTGACATCGGTGCCGGACGTGGAGAGCGAGGTCAGGCTTGAGGCGTTGCTTAAGATCTCATCGTGCCTGAGGCGTCAGGGGAGGGCGGATGCTGCCCTGGAGATGGTGACGAGCGCAATGCCATCTTCTCACGGACGTCATCGAAGAGACCTGCTCGCGGAGAAGGCCACGCTGTTGTGCCTGGCGGGCCGTTACGGTGAAGCGGCGGGTGTCTGCGAAGAAGCCCTGCGCGAAGAGCCCGCCGCGGAGAGGGGCAAGGACGCGGGAATCTATCTGGTCCTTGGCCACGTGCTCTCAAGGCTGTGCAAGTGGAAGCAGGCAGCAGTCTGCCTGGAGCAGGCGGCAACCTTCGCCAGGATGTCGGGTGATCTTCACTCGTTGGGCAACGCCCTCAACAACCTGGGCATTGTCTACAAGAACCTCTGCAGGCTGGACGTTTCTGCGAAGTTCCTGAGGCGCGCGGTCAGGGTAGCCAGGCGCACCCACGACGACGCCAGCCTCGCCGTGAGACTTCTCAATCTGGCCGTAACCCTGCTCAAGCGAGGTGACACCAGGGCCGCCGTCGAGGCTGTCGATGAGTGCGCCAGAATATCGGCCCTGCTCAATCTGGTTCGCACCGCAAACCTGGCCTGCGTGTGCAAGGCGAGGCTGTGCGGGATGCGCGGGGACTTCGACGAGGCCGAACGGCTGCTCGCCGGACTGACGCGCGACCCCGGCGGCCTGGACGAGCCCCGCGTCGGCTATCTGGCCAGGGAGGCTCTGGGGGAGATCCTGTGCGAGAAGGGCGAGGCCGCCAAGGCGCGGGAGGTGCTCGAGGCTTGTCTGGGTGAGGTCGCGGGTTCGGCCAAGGACATCGAAGCCGAAGTGGCTTCGCGCCTCGGGCAGGCGTACCTTGCCCTGGGGATGAAGGAGAGCGCCAGGGCAGCCGCTGAACGGGCCGCGCGGCTGGCCGAGGAGACAGGCGATCTGTATGAGCTGGGGCGGTCGCTGAGGGTGCTGGGCTTGGCCCTCGATGACGGCGAGACGGCCCAGGCTTGCCTCTGCAAGGCCGCAAGGATCTTCAGGCGGATGGGGGCCGATCTGGAATACGCCCTGACGCTCGGCGCCCGCGCTGCGGCGCGGGAGACAACCGGGCCGCTCGCCGCCAAGCTCCTGAGTGAGGCAGCCGCGATCTTCGAAGCCTCGGACGCAAGCCACTGTCGGGTGCGAGCCCTGTGCGCTGCGGCGTCGATCTCGTCCGCGACCGGCAGGCCCGACAGGGCGCTTGCGGCCCTGGCGCAGGCGGACGAGACCGTGGGGCGCGTCCCCCACGCTTCGCATCTGGCCGGGCTGGTAGCGTCGACCCGCGTCGAGGTAGACCAGCACGTATCGCGGAGCCTGGCGGCTCGGTCACGGCTGAGCCCTACCAATGCTGAGGAAGCCTTCGACATGCTGCGATGCCGCTGCGGCATTGCCTGCCTGGTCGTGGGCCGGCCCGACGGACCGTCGGCCGGCGAGGTGATTTCGTTTCACGGGACCAGCGCCGGCGCTGCGGCGAGCGTGCTCGGTCTGGCGCGGGCCGCCGAGGCCGGTCCGCTTGTGTTGACAGGCATCTCGGGGAGCGACCCGTCGCTCACCAAGTCAGGCCTGAGGTCGCTCCTGGCCGTTCCCCTGGCTGTTCCACCGGGCGGCGGATCCTCGCCGGCGGTCTCCGTGGTGTGCTGGCGGCCCGGCGGCTCCCAGACTCACTGCGAGGCTACCTCGACCATTGCCGAGGCGTACAACGAGCTGGTGCGACTCGAGCCGATTCTGGCGGGCGAGTCCGCCGCGCGAGGCGAGGCGTCCGAGGGCAGCACCGCGTTATGCCTGGCAGGCTTTCTCACTCTGGATGCCGGCTTGAGGCGGGTGCTGCTGTCGCTTCCCAGGATTGCCCGAACCCGGGCCAACGTTCTGGTGGCGGGTGAGACCGGGACCGGCAAGGAGCTGGTTGCGCGGGCAATACACAGCCTGAGCCCGAGAAGCGGCGGACCCTTCGTCGCGCAGAACTGCGCAGCCCTTCACGAGCATCTCCTGGAGAGCGAGCTGTTTGGCCACAAGGCAGGGGCCTTCACCGACGCCCGGGCCGACAAGCGAGGTCTCCTGGAAGCCGCCACGGGCGGCACGTTCTTCTTGGACGAGGTCGGGGACGTGTCGGCGGCGACACAGGCCAAGATGCTCCGGGCGATCGAGAGCGGCGAAATACGGCGGCTCGGGGATACCGCGGCGCGACCGATCGACGTCCGGTTCGTAGCCGCCACAAACAAGCGCCTCGAGGAGGAGGTTGAGCAGGGACGGTTCAGACGGGACCTATACTACAGGCTCAACGTGGTGACGATCGAGCTGCCCCCTTTGAGGCAGCGGCAGGGAGACGTCGTGCTCCTGGCCCGGCTCTTCCTCACGCGACTGGTCGGTCCGCGGCGGGTGGAGATCGATCGGGCCGCGATGCAGGCGCTCGCGGGCTACCGGTGGCCGGGCAACGTTCGGCAGCTGGAGAACGAAATCCAGCGGGCCGTAGCCATGCTCGGCCCCTCGGGAACGGTTACCGCCGACCTGCTGTCGGCCTCTATCACCGGCGGACGCCCCACAGAGGCGGCCTGGTCCCTGCGAGAGGAGCTCAGGGCGGTCGAGCGCTCAAGGATTGTTGCCGTCTTGGAGCGCTACAGGTGGAACAAGACCCACGCGGCGCGGGCCCTCGGGGACATCAGTCGCCCGGCTCTGGTGGCCAAGATGAAGCGTCTGGGCATACCGCTGGCGAGGCGCGAGCCACGTTCTCCTTGACTTGGGGTCTCACGGCCCATAGACTGGCGGCGTGATCCCGAAAGACGCCTCTCCGGAAAGGGCGATCCGGCTCCGCTACGGCAAGGGTGAAGTCGCTTTCCGTGGCGGCCCGGGCTGGAGGCTTCAGCCGGTAGGGGCCCCCGAGCGGACTGCCGTGGACCCGGCCGAGCTCTTGGGGCGCGCGCTCGCCCGCCCGGTGGGCTCTCCGGGCCTCAAGGCTCTGGCCTCAGAGGCCGGATCGGTCGTGGTCTCGATTCCCGACACCACCCGGCCGCCGGTTGCAAGGCGGGTCCTCGGGCTCATCGTGGCCGAGATCCTGTCAGCCGGAGTCCGCCCCGAGGATGTCACCATCTTCGTAGCCTCGGGCGTGCACTCCGCGGTCGGCGAGGCGGCCCTGCGCGATCTTGCGGGCGGCGGGCTCCCGCCCGGGATCAAGATCGTCCAGAACGACGCGCGCACGCCGTCCGACTTCCGGCTCGTCGCAACCACCAGCCGTGGCACCCCCATCCTGGTCAACAGGGTGGTGCTCGAGGCCGGACTTAACGTCATCGTGAGCCCGACGGCATTCCATTACTTCGCGGGCATGGGCGGCGGCAGGAAGATGGTGGTGCCTGGAGCCTCGAGCCACGACACTGTCAAGGCCAATCATCGCCTGAGCCTCACCCCGACGGGCCAGATGCACCCCGGCTGCCGCAGCGGCAACCTCGAGGGCAACCCGGTTCACGAGGACATGATGGAGGGCATGCAGGCTAGCCTCAAGAGAGCCTTCCTGGTGAACCTGGTGCTGGACGGGCTTGCGGAGATAGCCGACATAGTGTGCGGCGATGCCGCGGAGTCCTACCTCGAGGCCGTCCGGCGGGCCAAGCGTATGCTGGAGATCAGGCTTCCCGGCCCGTGCGACGTCGCTGTGGCGAGCGCGGGGGGGCATCCGCTGGACATCGACCTGATCCAGGCTCACAAGTCCATCGACCACGCCGCCGCCGCCGTCAGGGACGGCGGAGCGGTGATCGCGCTCGCGGAGTGCTCGGCCGGTGTGGGGTCGGACACCTTCCTGCCTTGGTTCGATCTGGGTAGCGCCGCCGCGATTTCCGCCAGGCTGGCAAGCGACTACCGGCTCAACGGCCAGACCGCGCTTTCTTTGATGAAAAAGCTCGAGCGATTGAAGATAATACTGGTGTCCGCGCTCGACCCGTCGGTGGTCGAGCGCACGGGGATCACGCCCGCGCGAGACCTGGACGAGGCTGTGGCGCTCGCCGGGTGCTGCGTGGACCAGGCGCCCCTTTGCTACGTGATGCCCGCTGCCTGGGGCATCTTGCCGGTGGTGTAAGTAGAGCGTTGTGCAGGTGAAGCTATGACAAGACAAGTGATGGTGATTCTGGCTCTGGTGCTGGTGGCGGCCGGCTGCTCCTCGATGAAGCCCGCGCCGATTTTTACCACCAGGACCGCGGTCGCGGATGAAGGCTTGCCGATGGTCGCTCGGGAGGATCTCTTGAACGAGCTCAGCATGTACCAGGGCGTGCCCTACGCTGAGGGGGGAGACTCCTTCGACGGCATCGATTGCTCGGGGCTTGTGTCCGCGGTCTACGAGCCGCTTGGTGTCAAGGTGCCGAGGACCGCGGCCGACCAGTTCGCCGCGGGCATTGAGGTTTCGCGGCAGGCGGTGAGGACCGGCGATCTGGTCTTCTTCGGCGGCGCTCGTCTGCCGGATCACGTGGGGATAGCGGTGTCCAACGAGGAGATGGTCCACGCGTCCAGGTCGCGCGGAGTGATCTTGGAGAAGATCGAGGTCTTCTCGCGGGCCGAGGACTTCAGGGGCGCGCGGCGGATAGTGGGTCTGAAGTCGTACTAGAGGAGATGCCGGGCAATGCGGGTGGCAATCGTCGGCTCGGGAGCGAGAGAGCACGCCCTGGGTTGGAAGCTTAGGGCTGAGAGCGAGGATACCCGGCTGGACTTCCTGCCGGGTAACGGAGGCACAGCTGAGTTGGGCGCTAACCTCGACGTCGCGGCCAACGACGTCGAGGCGGTGAGGCAGTACGCAGTCAAGGCCCGGCCCGACCTCATAGTGGTCGGCCCGGAAGGGCCGCTGGCCGCGGGGCTGGTGGATCGTCTTGCCGACGACGGCCACCTGGTGTTCGGGCCCAAACAGGCCTCGGCCAGGATAGAGACCAGCAAGGTCTTCGCCAAGGAGATGATGTCGCGCTACCGGATCCCGACCGCGCCCTTCAAGGTCTTCACCTCAGCGGCCAAGGCCCACGCCTTCATTGACCGCGCTGGCCACAGGATGGTAGTGAAGGCCGACGGCCTGGCCAAGGGCAAGGGCGCGGTAGTGACCAAGACCAGGGCCGAGGCCCACAACGCCGTGGACGCCATGATCACCGGGAAGGCCTTCGGAGAAGCGGGCTCGGTGGTAGTGATTGAGGAGCGCCTGGTGGGCGAGGAGGCTTCGGTGCTGGCCGTGACCGACGGCCGGAGGCTGGTGGTGCTTCCGCCGAGCCAGGATCACAAGCCGGTTCTGGATAACGACCGGGGGCCCAACACCGGCGGGATGGGCGCCTACTGCCCCGCGCCTGTGGTGAGCGATGACATGCTCGGCCGCGTCGAGGAAACGGTCTTCAAACGCCTCTTGACGGGCCTGACCAAGGAAGGGTTGGATTACCGCGGAGTGATCTACGCCGGGCTGATGATAAACGACGACGGTGTCTTCGTGATAGAGTTCAACGCTCGTTTCGGGGACCCCGAAGCCCAGTCCATACTGCCCGCGGTGGACGCCGACATGGGCGAGATGATGGCCGAGGCCGCCGCAGGGCGCCTCAAGCGGTCGCGGACGATTCGGCCTGCCCGGTGGGCCGTGTGCGTGGTGGCCGCATCCGGGGGATATCCGGGCGCCTACGCGACCGGCAAGGAGATAACCGGAATCGACCGGGCGAGCGCGCGCGAGGGAGTGCTGGTGTTTCACGCCGGCACCAAGAGGCTGGACGATGGGAAGCTGGTGACGTCGGGAGGCAGAGTGCTCGGCGTGACCGGCGTGGGAGGTACGCTGCGCGCGGCAAGACGCACCGCCTACGAAGCCGGCCGGATGATAAGGTTCGCGGGGATGCACCTCAGGACCGACATCGGACTGAAGGGTTTGAGGAGACTGAGAACCGTGGGGGTGACCAAGTCTTGAAGCCTATATCCGTCGCAGTGTTGATGGGGAGCGAGTCCGACCTGGCGGTGATGGAGCGGGCCACCAGGATGCTCGCCTCGCTGGGCATTAGCCACGGCACCTTCGTGCTGTCCGCCCACCGGAGCCCTGCCAAGACCCGGGAGTTTGCCCGCACCGCCAGAAGCCGCGGCGTGCGCGTGATAATCGCCGGGGCGGGCATGGCGGCTCACCTGCCGGGAGTGGTCGCATCGGAGACCACGCTGCCGGTGATCGGGGTGCCGCTGGCGCGTTCGGCCCTGGGAGGGCTGGACTCGCTTCATTCGATCGTGCAGATGCCCTCGGGCGTGCCGGTCGCCACTATGGCCATCGGCGAGGCCGGAGCCACCAACGCGGCGATTCTCGCTGCCGAGATTCTGGCCCTCACGGACCAGCGGCTCGCGCGAAAGCTCAGGGCCTACAAGAGAAGGCTGGCCTCGGGGCGGAGGGCGACGTGAAAGCCAGGCTGGTCAAGGTAACCCGCCAGCTTCCCGAGTGGGAAGCGGTTCACGCGGCGGCCGGCGTGATCGCCTCAGGCGGGATAGTCGCGCTCCCCACCGACACCACCTACGGGCTTGCGGCCAGCGTCTGGTGCGAGCGGGCCGTCGAGCGTCTGCGAAGGATCAAGACCCGTGCCGAGGGTAAGTCCTTCGTTGTCCTGGCGGCGGACACCGATTGGGTGATGGAGCTTGCAGCGAGGGTCACGCCTCCGGAGAAGCGCCTGATGGACGCCTACTGGCCGGGCCCCCTGACCATAGTCTTCGAGGCGTCGGACGCGGTGCCGCGTTACCTGGTGGGGCGCGACCGCACGATCGCCGTGCGGGTTCCCGACGATGCGCTCGCCCAGTCGTTGCTGCGGGCGTGCGGATCGCCGCTGGTGGCGCCGAGCGCCAACCTGAGAGGGCAGGAGCCCGCCCGGTCGGCCGAGGAAGTCCGGCGCGACTTCGCAGCCAGCGTGGACTTGATACTGGACGGGGGCCCCGTGGAGAGCGGCGTGCCCTCGACCATAGTCGTGGTGAGGAGGCGGCGCTTCGAGGTCCTGCGCGAGGGGAGACTGAGTCTCAAGGGAGCCCGGATTTGAAGCCCCTCTACTCGGTCCTCTTCGTTTGCGCGGGCAATACCTGCCGCAGCCCCATGGCCGAGGCCATCGCCCGGGCCGAGATCGAGCGGGCCCGGTTGGAGGGGGTGCGGGTGTCGTCAGCGGGTTTGCAGGCGATCGCCTCCACCAGGACGTCGAGAAACGCTCTCGCGGCGACGGCCGAGCTGGGCGCGAAGCTCAAGGCGCGGGCCGCGAGGCCGCTCACGCGGCTTCGCGTCGCGCGGGCGGACCTGGTGCTCACCATGACCGAAGCTCAGAAGCTGAGGATCACCGCTCTGTGGCCGCTCGCGCGGGAGAAGATCTGGACCCTGGCGGAGTTCTCGGGCAGCGGGCGCGCCGGGATCGACGACCCGGCGGGGGGCGACCTGGACGTCTACATGGCGTGCGCGCTCCAGTTGCGGGGCGAGGTAAGGAAGGCGATGCCCAGGCTTCGCAGGATCTTGAACCAGAGGAGGAGCACCGATGAAGATAGCGGTCGGAGCCGATCACGCGGGATTTGATCTCAAGGAGACCATCAAGCAGCATCTTGTCTCGCGGGGCATCGAGGTCAAAGACTTCGGCGCCTCGGGCAGGGAATCCGTGGACTACCCGGACTTCGCGGTCCAAGTGGCGGAGGCGGTGAGCTCCGGCGAATGCCAGTTCGGAGTGATGGTTTGCTCCACAGGAATCGGCATGAGCATCGCCGCGAACAAGGTGCGGGGTGTGAGAGCGGCGGTCGCCTACAGCGTGGACGTCGCCGTTCAGAGCAGGGCTCACCTGGACGCCAACGTGCTGGTCTTCGGCCAGAAATTCATGGGGCCCGAGACCGCGCTGGCGGCACTGGACAAATGGCTCGCAACATCATTCGAAGGCGGACGGCATGAGCGCAGGCTCAAGAAGATCATCGAGTACGAGAAAGCGCACTGGAAGGCGACGCCCTAGCTGGGACCACTACTTCCTTTCCATAGCCCGGCTGATAAGCGGGCGGTCCACGTGCCTGAGGCGGCGGGTGGGAGCCGTGGTGGTGAAGGACAAGCGCATTCTTGCCACCGGCTACAACGGCGCCCCGCGCGGTTTCAAACACTGCGCCGAGGTGGGGTGCATCAGAGCCGAGCAGGCGGTGCCCGCCGGGGAGCGGCACGAGCTATGCCGCGGGATACACGCGGAACAGAACGCGATCGTTCAGGCCGCCTCTTTCGGCGTCAGCATCAGCGACGCGATGCTCTACTCGACCCACTTCCCGTGCGTGCTGTGCACCAAGCTCCTGATCAACGCCGGCATCCGGCGTCTGGTGGTTTGCGAGGCCTACCCCGACCCCCTCTCGAGGGCCATGCTGGAGGAAGCCGGGGTGGAATTTTCGACCGTGGATTCGAGGGATTTCGAGAATAGTTGAGATTGGTTGTCGCGGGTTTTGGCCCTTGACTCTATTCAAGTTGCCCCGCCGTTGACCCCCCAAGAAGAGACTTGACAACCCAATATCTTGGGTATACCTTCTGCGCGGACCCAACATATTGGAGTGCGATAGGTGAGATGTCCAGCCTGTGCTTTTGAGGAAGACAAGGTAATCGACTCGAGATCGACCAAGGAAGGAACCGTGACTCGCAGAAGGAGGGAGTGCTTAAAGTGCGCTCACAGGTTCACCACGTACGAGTACGTCGAGCCGGAGGAACTTGCGGTCGTCAAGAAGGACGGCAGGCGTGAAGATTTCGAGCGCAGAAAGATCCTCGAGGGCATTCTCAAGGCCTGCGAGAAGCGGCCGATTCCGCGGCAGAAGATCGAAGACGTGACCGACGCCATAGTCGCCGAGATCCAGAACGATTTCAGGACCGAGATCCCGTCGAGCGAGATCGGCGAGAGGGTGATGAAGCAGTTGAGGGACCTCGACGAGGTCGCCTACGTGCGCTTCGCGTCAGTCTACAGGCATTTCGAGGACATCACCGAGTTCATGCAGGAGCTGAGAAACCTAATAAGACAGGCGAAAGCCGATAAGCAATAGCAGTGACACGGAGGTTCACAAATGGAGCCACCTAATCCCCTGGCTTCAGCTGAAGACACGGACAGGTTTGTTTA
Source organism: bacterium (assembly GCA_049288275.1). Taxonomy (GTDB): domain Bacteria; phylum Arandabacterota; class Arandabacteria; order Arandabacterales; family Arandabacteraceae; genus JBAQHK01. The sequence continues at coordinate 13,584 of JBAQHK010000093.1, forward strand.
CGCAGACGAGCACATCTCCAATCTACACAGCAGGCTGGCCTCTCAACTCTTCCATCTGGTGAAGAAGCGCGACGGCAGGATCCTGAAGTTCGAGCGCGACAAGATCGTCAGCGCGATCTTCAAGGCGGCCCAGTCGGTCGGCGGCCAGGACCGATCGATTGCCGGGCGCTTGGCCGACGAGGTGATACTCTATCTCTTCGCCCAAAGGGGCTCCAAGCTTCCGGGAGTGGAGGAGATTCAGAACGCGATAGAGAAGGTCCTGATCGAGCGCGGCCACGCCAAGACCGCCAAGGCCTTCATTCTGTATCGCCACGAGCGCGCCAAGCGCCGCGGCGAGATAAGGACCAAGCCCGAGGTCGACGCGGAATCCAAGGACAAGGCGCTGGACGCCGATCCCACCGAGCTGGCGCTCTTTGTAAGGACCTCGGACGACGATATGGCGCAGTGGGACAAGCAGAGAATCGTCAACGCGATGGTCAGAGAGGCCGGCGTGCCCGAGGCCACCGCGCGCTCCATAAGCGAGGAAGTTGAGGAAGTGATCCTCAACTCCAAGGTCTCCCTGATCACGGTCTCCCTGGTCCGGGAACTGGTCAACGCGAAACTCACCGAGCACGGACTCGAGGACGCGCGGAAGCGCCACGGACGGCTGGGCGTGCCCCTCTATGATGCCGAGAAGATCATAACCTGGCGCAATCGCGAGAACGCCAACATACCCCATAACCCCGAAGCCACCAACATGACCCTGGCGGAGGCGATCAACAAGCAGTACGCGCTCTTGAGGGTCTTCTCGGAGGACGTGGCCGCCGCGCACGCCCGCGGGGACATTCATCTCCACGATCTGGGCTTCATCAACCGGCCCTATTGCTCCGGCCAGTCGCTGGAGTACGTCAAGAAGTTCGGCCTCAATCTGCCCAACGCCCTCTCTATCGCCAAGCCGGCCAAGTATCCTGAGACCCTCCTGGCGCACATGGTCAAGTTCTCCGCTGCGCTGCAGGGCCACTTCGCCGGAGCGATAGGCTGGGACGCCGTGAACGTCTTCTTCTCGCCGTTCCTTGTGGGCTTGAGCGAGCGGGAGATGAAGCAGATGGCCCAGATGCTGATCTTCGAGTACTCCCAGCAAAGCGTGGCACGCGGAGGCCAGGCGATCTTCAGCGACATCAACATCTACTGGGAGGTCCCGTCCCACTTCGAGAACGTCGAGGCCATAGGGCCGGGCGGCTTGCCTACCGGAAAGACGTACAGCCACTATCAGCCGGAGGCCCAGAGGTTTGCCTGGGCTCTGTTCGACGTCTTCATGGAAGGGGACGGCACAGGCAGGCCCTTCTTCTTCCCAAAGCCCCTGGTGCACATCACCGACAAGTTCTTCAAGACTCCGGGGCACCAGGACTTCCTTGCGCACATCAGCGACGTCGCCGCGGAGAAGGGCAACACCTACTTCGTCTTCGACCGGGGCGAGACCGCGAAGATATCCGAGTGCTGCAGGCTGTCCTTCAAGCTGGAGAAAGAGGACCTGGACGACGCCAAGATGCCCTGGCGGATGAGGTATTGCGCGCTGCAGAACGTCACGCTGAACATGCCGCGCGCGGGGTTGGTCTCCGGGGGCGACGACGCCAAGCTCTTTGCCGCGCTCGATGAGACCCTGGAGATCGCGGTCAAGGCGCACGTTCAGAAGAAGAACTTCATCCTGTCGCTCTTGAACCTGGGTAGCGAGGGCCCGCTCGCGCTCCTCACGATGAACAAGGACGGCGAGCCCTACTTGAGGACCAAGCGCGCCACCTATCTGGTGGGACTGCTTGGCCTCAACGAGATGGTGCAGGCCCACACCGGTCGGCAACTGCACGAGAGCGAGGAGGCCTTCAGGTTCGGGCTCAAGGCGGTGGCCCACCTCAACCTCAAGGCCAAGGAGGCCTCCAAGCGCTACGGCATGAGATTCGTGCTGGAGCAGACCCCGGCCGAGAGCGCGGCCTTCAGGCTGGCGAGATTGGATCTCGACCGGTTCGGGTCGCGCGCCGAGGAAGTGGTCAAGGGCGACTTGGGCAAGCGCCACGTCTACTACACCAACTCCACCTTCCTCAACATCTCCGAGGCGATGAACCCCATCGAGAGAGTGCGGCTGGAGGGCAAGTATCACGACCTGATAGAGGCCGGGGCGATTACCCACCTGTGGATCGCGGATTCAAGGCCGTCCAAGGACTCCATCGCCAACTTCGTGGTCAAGACCTTCAAGCTGACCCGCAACGCGCAGATCGCCTTCTCTCCGGAGTTCACCTCCTGCAATTCGTGCGACAAGGTTGCCAGAGGCTTGAGCCAGACGTGCCCGCACTGCGGCTCCATGGACGTGGACGGCATAACCCGCGTCACCGGGTACTTCTCACGGATCTCCGGATGGAACAACGGCAAGCGAGCCGAGCTCAAGGATCGGGCGAGGGGCGGGATAAAATGAAAGTGACCGTATTCGGAAGATCGGATTGCGACGCGTGCAAGTCCGCCATCGCCAAGATGGAGTACTTCTCAAGGAAATGGGGAAAGGCCGAAGAGGTCGCGATCGACTTCTTCGACATGGACACCGTCGAGGGCCTTTCCGAAGGGGCCTGGAGAGACGTGTACGATATCCCCACGGTGATCCTGGAGAACCAGGGCACGGAGCTGGCGCGGTGGGTGAAGCAGGTGCCGATCTCACGGGACTTCAGGAAGTACTTCCTTGAAGAAGGCATCGATGGCGAGGCTCGAGATAAAGGGCTTTGTTGAGGCCTCCTTCTGCGATTGGGACGGCAGGATCTCCGCGGTGGTGTTCCTCGCCGGCTGCAACCTCAGGTGTCCCTTCTGCCAGAACGGCGACCTTGTGCTGGCGCCGGAGCGGCTGGAGTCCACCGGGTTCGACACCCTAAGCGACTACCTTTGCCGGAACAGGGAGTGGATCGACGGCGTGGTCTTGACAGGGGGTGAGCCCACGATCTCGGACGGTCTGCAGGAGCTGGCCGGGAGATTGAAGGCCCTGGGGTTCGGCGTGAAGCTGGACACCAACGGCACGCGGCCGGATGTAGTCCGGCAGATGATCGATCGGGGCCTGGTGGACTACGTCGCCATGGACGTCAAGGCGCCCCTGGATGAGAGGTACGGCGCCGCGGCCGGCGCGGCGGTCGATCTTGGCGCCATCCGGTCTTCGATTGCCACCGTGATGTCCATGCCCGGCGAGGCTTACGAATTCCGGACCACGCTGGTCCCGGGGCTGGTGGGGGAGGGCGAGGTCGAGGAAGTGGCCCGCGCCGTCCGCGGCGCCGCCAGACTGGTGCTCCAGCAGTTCGTCCCGGACAAATGCCTTGACACCGGCCTCAGGGGCGCCGTACCCTACACCGACGCGGCGGTCGAGGGGATGGTCGGGAGGGCACACGCTCACGTGAAACGCTGTTTCTTCCGCGGCAAGCCCGGCAGCGTGCTACCCCGAAAAGGGGAGATCCTTTAGTGATCAGAGCCTTTCCAGGCGGGATATGTCTTGACGCCCGCAAGGAGCGGGTTGCCGGCCTTGCTGTCGTGGAAATCCCCCCCCCGCCGACCGTGGTGATCCACCTCAGCCAGCACGTCGGGCAACCTGCCCGGCCGGTGGTCGGACCCGGCGATCGGGTCGAGACAGGGACCATGATCGGGGAGGCCTCGGGGCCGGTCTCGGCTGCCGTGCACTCGTCGGTGTCGGGCCGGGTGAAGTCCATAGGCGGGTTTCCGCATCCTTCCGGCGCGACCTCGGTCGCGATCGAGATCGAGAACGACGGCCGCGACCAGTGGGTGAACCTCTCGGGCTGGCGCGATCTCACCGGCGCCGACCCCGGGATCGTCCGCGACGCGGTGAGGGACGCCGGCATCGTCGGCCTGGGGGGAGCGGCCTTTCCCACTCACCTCAAGCTCATCCCGCCCGCGGGCGGGCGTGTGGAAGTCCTGGTCGCCAACGGAGCCGAGTGCGAGCCCTATCTGGCTTGCGACCACCGGGCGATCCTGGAGCGCGCGGCCGACATCGTCGAGGGCGTGAGAGTGATGATGAGGACGGTGGGGGCCGAGCGCGGTCTCGTGGCCGTGGGATGGAACAAGCCGGATGCCGCCCGGAGCCTGCGGCGCGCCCTCAAAGGCGAAAGCCGCATCAGGGTCGCCGAGGTGGAGACCAAGTATCCCCAGGGCGCCGAGAAGCAGCTGGTGAAGACCCTCACCGGGCGCGAAGTGCCTCGCGGCGGCCTGCCGGTCGAAGTCGGCTGCCTGGTGCACAACGTGAGCACCGTACTTGCCGTATACGAGTGTCTGAAGTTCGGAAGACCCCTTGTCTCCAGGGTGATAACGGTTGCGGGTTCGGCCGCGAAGTCGCCCGGCAATTTCCGGGTGAGGATCGGGACGCCGGTGGGTCACGTGATAGACCGGGCGGGGGGCGCCGCCGAGGACT
>JBAQHK010000094.1:0-9808 GCA_049288275.1 bacterium
CAAGTATCCCGCTTGTGACCGAATCCACCACGGTCTCGCCCAGGAGCGCCAACCTGGCCGCCCTGCGTTCGGCGCGAGCGTAGAGCTCGCCGATCTGGTTGCCGTCGTGGCACAGCCTGGCCACCAGGCTGTTGAACGTCTCCACCACCTCGTTGATATCCTTGGCCTCTTCGGGATTCCAGCTTTCAGCTGTCACGGTGCGCCGGTCCTTTCGCTTCAGACCGAGGAACGCCCTGATGGTCTTCACCAGGTGCATGAGTTGAGCGGTGAAACCGATGGTCATTGCCCTCTGTCTTCCCCAACCAAGTGATAAGCCACACGCCCCACCCCGGGGTCGTATGTGATCTTGGTCCCTGCCACCCTAGGTATTTCGGCAATCAGACCGTCGGCCTTGAGATCGGCAAGTGATTGAGGGAAAACACCGTGGGACTCCTGGTACCGGGTGAGCAATCGTTGAAGCCGTCTTGTGGCAAGGTCGGCCTCGTCCCTGGCCTTGGAAGTACTGGAGACGGTTTCGGTCTCGTGATCAAGGAAGTAAGAGCCTCCGAGGGGATCGGGCGGAATCGCGTCCACCAGCCCGCCCGCTACAAGATCGGCAAGGTCCCCGGGGAGTCTTCCCCGCTCGGACCTGAAGCGGCCGACCGCGCGGTCGAGGGCAGCGATGGTGGTCTCCCTGTCGATCTTCTTGATTGAATTGACAGCCATCTCCCTCAGCACCGCGTTGGCGCTGGACTCGATCATCTCCTGCCAAAGGGCTTTGGCGACTTCGGGTTTGCCTGCCTTGCGGTAGGCAAAGGCGGAGAACCGCCTGGCGACCTCGGGGGCCTCCGGCAGCCGCGAGGAGAGCCTGAAGTAATGGGCGGCCTTGGAGTAGTCGTTGAGACCCACGAAATAGATGAAGCCCAGATCGAAGGGTATCTGCCAGACCCCGGGATTGCTCCTCAGGCCCCTTCTCAGGAGATCCACGGCGCCCGCCACCGAACCGGCATCCTCGGAGAGCACCAGAGCGCCAAATCGGTACGCTCCTACGAAGTCCGGATCCAGGTTGGTGATCGTGGAGAAGATGTGCTCGGCCAGCGGGTATCGCCGGTCGGTCTTGCGGTGCTCGCCGTAGTACTGGATTCCCCTCAGCCACAGGATGTCGGCGGCCAGCGCGCTGTAACCCAGGTCGGCCACCTTGAGCAGCCTGCCGGAGGGATAGTAGGTAAGTTCCTCACGAACCTCGCCGGAGTAGCGCCTGCAGTCAAGCCCCACCCGCAGGAAGTAGATCGCTGCGGCCGAGGCAACCAGAACAAGGGCGAGCAGGATTGAGCCCGGCTTTCTCACCTGAATTCTTTCCTCTCGAACACCAGCACGGCAATCACCAGGAAAGCCAGTGAATAAAGCAGAGCGTACGACGACGCGAAGGCAATGTAACCGGTGTCTATCACCACGCCGTGCGTCACCTTGTTTCTGACGTTGAGGTACTCAAGATTGGGAAGAGCGTAGTAGACCGCGTCGGTCACCGCCCGCAGCGGGCCCGATCCGAACTTGACCGCGAGGTCTCTGAGATCGGCGCTGGCGTGACCGATCACGTACAGGAGCAGCGAGAAAACCGCTCCCATGATCGGTGAGGCCACCGTGGACATCAGCACCGACAGCGCCGTCAGCAGCAGCAGCTCCATCCACGTGAGCAGTACCGCCACGAGCAAGCTGGGGTTGAATCCGCCGGCCACCACGAGGTTTGTTATGACAAGCAGCACGGTCATCCCGCCCAGGAGCAGGCTCACGGTGGCGGCCAGACCGATGTACTTGCCCACTATGAACTGCCATCTCTCAACGGGCTTGGATATCACGGTGTAGATGGTGCGCCTGTCGATCTCCCTGTGAACGATGCTGGTGCCCACCAGGACCGCTATCATGAAGCACAGAATGGATATCGATGCGAGGCCGACGTCCTGAGTTATCCGCACCTGCTCGCCGAGGGAGAGAGGGCCTATCACGAGACTGGAAGCCAGCACGAACAGCGCGAATACCCCGATCGCCAGGAAGAGCCGGTCTCTGACGCCCTCCTTGAAGGTGTTGCTGGCTATGCCCAGTATGCGGGTGCGCACTCCTTACCTGACCTCTCTGCCAACGGAAGTGGGGAACCGCTCCATGGACCTCGGCTGCTCATCGCCGTGCGGCCGCCGGTTCGGCCGGCCCGGGCCCGCTACCTCCGCACCTCGCCCCACGGGGTCTGTCGATCCCGAGGCGGGCGGCGTGGAGCCTTTACCGGGGTTGGCCGAGTTGCCCACGTGGCTCATGAAGTAGTCCTCCAGGGTAAGCCTCATGGGAACCACCGCCGATATCTTTGCCCCCGCGGCAATCAGCTTGCCCAGGGCCTCGGTCAGCTCTTCCTCGCGCGCGACGTTGATTACCGCCTTGTCGCCGAGGGCCACAACGTCACCGAATCCCAGGGCCTTGGCGGCGGCGACTCCGAGACCGTCCACCTGAACCTCGGTCCATCGGACGCTCCTCTCCAGCACCTCCGCCACACTGGCGATCCGCGTGATCGTGCCTCCCGCGAGTATCGCCACGCGGTCGCAGATCATCTCCACGTCTTGCAGAATGTGCGAGCTGAAGAAGACGGTCTTGCCCCTGGACCTGAGGTCCAGTATCAGGTCCCTGATGTCCCGCCGGCCGACCGGGTCAAGTCCGGAGAGCGGCTCATCCAGAACCACGAGGTCGGGATCGTTGACCAGGGCCTGCGCCAGACCGATGCGCTGGAGCATGCCCTTTGATAACTTGGACACCGGGGTGTTCACTTGGTCGGCGAGCCCGACCCGCCCCAGGAGGTCCTCCGCCTTGCGCCTGCTGTCGTTGCGAGACATGCCGAAGAGATCCCCATAAAACTCCAGGAGCTCCCTGGCAGTGAGATGTTGGTAGAAGTAGGGCTGCTCGGGCAGGAAACCGACCCGCTGCTTGGCCTCTGCGGACTCGCAGGGAGCCCCGAAACACAGGATCTTGCCGGCGCTGGGGCGCAGCAGCCCCATGGCCAGCTTGATGGTGGTGGTCTTGCCGGCGCCGTTGGGCCCAAGATAGCCGAAGATCTCCCCCGGCTCGACGCCGAAGCTTATGGGGCCGAGGGTGTACTGATATCGTCCCCGCAGGCTGGACTTGAAGACTTTGGTGACCGCCTGAAAAGCCAGAACCGACATGCTTCGCCGCCTCCAAGCCGCTTCGATCCGAGAATCCATAACAAGCCGGAACGTGTCAAGGATAATCGGCAGTCCCGGGTGCGGACTTTAAGCCCGAAGGCGCCTCGGGAAGACAGAAAAGGGGCGGGGCCCCAAGGGCCACCGCCCCAATCCTGCTTCAAGACCAGACTACATGCCCGTGGTCAGAACAAGCGTGAGCAGAACGTCGTCCTTGCCGCAACCCTTGATGGCGTAGTTGGTCGCAAGGGCTGGATTCGCTCCCATGTCACCCTCGGTGTTGGGGTCAGCGCCCCACGCGAAAGTGCTGGTCACGTTTGTGAACGGGTTGTCCGGATACTCGCCGGCGCCGTCGTTGTCGGCATCAGGGCAAAGCGCCTGAAGATCGGCGTCGTCGGCCGCAACAGGATAGGTGCCGTCGTGCTGGACTGAGAAGTCCTCGAACGCGAGCTGCACCGTATGCATGTTGCCCTTCACGCTAGCTTCCTTAGCCCTGTCCTGCATGCTAATGAAGTTCGGAATGGCAATAGCAGCCAGAATGCCGATGATCACGACCACGATCATGAGCTCGATCAGTGTGAAACCCTTCTGGTTGAACATTTCCTGTCACCTCCTCTCGGGTTTGGCTTGGATTCCCTTTCGTACGCTATTCCCCATATCTCCTAAGCTATTCGACTGTACCGATCTCGCCTGCTATGGGATGCAATGTCCGTACCAGATCGCTCTCGGCCGGCACCGCGTCCTATCCCAAGCCTGCACAATGCTCTCCGAGCCGGCCTATGCTCCGCAGAAGAGAATTGTACCCCGTCTCCATGCAATTTGCAAGCTCAAAGGTCGGATTTTGCACTTCCCACCAGTTCCTCGTGCTGCCTCAGGGGACCCACGGCAGTCTCGAAGCCGTAGCGCTGAAGCTTCCTGTAGAGGGTGGACGCGTTGATTCCCAGTATCGCGGCCGCGCGCTTCTTGTGCCAGCCTGTCTCCTCGAGCACCTTGAGCAGGTATTCTCTCTCCAGCTCATCCAGCGTGAGATTGCTGACCGAGACCACCGACTCCGTCTTGTCCCTGGATTGGAATCTCATCTTCTCGGGAAGGTCGTCGGGCGTGATCACCCGGTCCTCCTGGAGTATGACCGCGCGCTCAATCGCGTTCTCCAGCTCGCGCACGTTGCCTGGCCAGTCGTACCGGGCCAGAACGTCGAACGTCTCCGGCGAGAGGGACTTGGCAGGTTTGCCCGCCGTCTCGCAATAGCCCTTGAGGAAATGCTCCACCAAGAGCGGTATGTCGTCCTTGCGTTCCCTCAAGGGCGGGATGCGGATCGGGATGACGTTCAGCCTGTAGAAGAGGTCCTTTCTGAACTTGCCGCTGTCCACGTCGGCCTCCAGGTCGGCGTTGGTCGCGGCTATCAGCCGCACGTCCACCTTGATCGGCCTGGTCCCTCCGACCGGGATGATCTCGCGTTCCTGGAGGACCCTCAGCAGCTTGACCTGGATGGTAGGCGAGGTCTCGCCGACCTCGTCCAGGAAGAAGGTTCCCCCCTTGGCCACGGCGAAGAGACCGTCCTTGTCGCGCACCGCGCCGGTGAAACTGCCCCTGACGTGCCCGAAGAGCTCGCTCTCCAAGAGGGTCTCAGGCAGCGCACCGCAGTTGATCGAGACAAACGGACCGTCGGAGCGGCAGCTCTTCAAGTGGATCTCCCTCGCGACAAGCTCCTTGCCGGTCCCGCTCTCTCCGAAGATCAGGATGGTGGAGTCGGTTTCGGCCACCTTGTCCACCAGCGCGAACACCTGGCGTATCTTCTGGCTCTTGCCGATGGTGGGGCGCTCCGAGAGGTTCTTCTTCAGCTGCTGCTTCAAGAGCCTGTTCTCCTTCTGGAGCATCCTCATCTCCACGGCCTTCTTCACCAGCTGCTTGATCTCGTCGTTCCTCGCCTGCTTCAGGATGTAGGCGAAGGCGTCCCTGTTGACCGCCTCGATCGCGGTCTCCATTGACCCGTGGCCGGTCATGATGATCACCGGCACCGAACGGTCGATCTCCTTCAAGCGCGTCAGCACGTCCATGCCGCCCATGCCCGGCATCTTGATGTCGGTGATGGCCACGTTGAAGTTCTCCTCCTGAAACCGCTGCACCGCGGTTTCCCCATCACCGACCGCCACCACCTCATAACCCTCCTTGGTCAGGAGAATTCTCAGGAATTCCCTCATCCCTTCTTCATCTTCGGCTACAAGTACTCTCTCTCCTGACATCTCAGATCACTCCGCTGTGTTTGCCGCATCGACGAGGACTTGCGAAGCATCCAACCCGCACCAGATCCGGGAATCCTGTGTTCTATGTCGAGGCAGGAACACCGTAGCGACGGTGCCCGACCCTTTTCGACTCGTGATCTCGATCCTGCCGCCGTGCTCCTCCACTATCTTGGAAGCTATGGCCAAGCCCAGGCCGGTGCCGGCCTGCTTGCGGGTGAAGAAGGGCTCGAAGATGCGCTTGAGATCGGCCTGGTCGATCCCAACGCCCTGGTCTTCGAACCTGACCACGGCGCATCCCGGCGACTCTCCTGAGGACGCCTCCAGCCCGATCTTCAACCTGCCTCCCGACGGCATCGCCTCGACCGCGTTCAAGGCCAGATTGTAGAAGACCTGCTTGACGGTCTCTTCATCCACCCAGGCCCTGACCGAGGGCCCGGCCGACGTTTCCACGATGATGCCGCCGTGGAACGAGGGGTGGTTTCTCACCAGGCACACCACTTCGGCCAGCACGGAATCCAGCGGCACGTCGCGCATCCTCGAGGGCCGCGAGCGAGCGAATTCCAGGAAGTGGTCGATGATGCTCTTGAGCCTGTCCGACTCCTTTATGACCAGCGACATCAGCTTGCCGTTTTCGCCGTCGGCTGCCCCCGAGTCCCTGAGCATCTCCACCGAGCCGCATATGGACGCGAGCGGAGTGCGTATCTCATGGGCCAGCGCGGCCGACAGCTCCCCGAGGGCAGCCAGGCGGTCGGCCAGTCTCATGCGCTCGGCCATCCTCTTTACGTCGGTAAGATCCTGGCAGATTATCACCACGCCCCGGGTGGCGGCGCCGTCCCTCAGGAGCGACAGGCTCACGCCCAGAGGCACCTCCCTGCCGTCACGGCTCAAGGCCCGCGCCTCGCCGCGCTCCTCCTCCGCGCCCTCGGCGAGCGCGGCGGCGATCTTGGAGGCCAGGTCGCGGGAAACCGGCCCGATAACGTCCTCCGCCCGCCTGCCTATCGCATCCTCCGCCGGCACCGCGAGCATCCGGGAGGCCGCTCCGTTGAACTCAGTGATCCTGGCTTCGGCGTCCACTATCATGAAGCCGCTGGACATGTTCTCAATGATGAACCGGATGTCCAGCTTGACCTTGGCCAGCTCGCTGGCCGCCGACCGCAGTCTGGCGCCGAAGATGCCCATCCTGCGGGCCAGGTATCCGCTCAAGACCGCTGCCGAAAAGAAGAACGCGATCTCGAGGGCAACCGCCAGTACCGAGTAGGCGCCGGAGATTTCCCCATCGCCGCCCGACACCCCGCGCCGGGAGTTTTCCAGCCACGAGGCGGCGGCGTACAGAGCCGCAGAGACCGTGGCGGTCGCGAGCGCACCTCTCATCGAGAGCAGGATGCTCGCCAGAAGTATGCTGACCAGGTAGAGCACCGTCAGATGGCTGTTCGCTCCGCCCGTGAAATAGACCATGCCGGTGGCCAGTACGACGTCCCCGGCAAGCTGGGCGTAAACCAGCCTCGTGAGACCCCGCCCTGACCTCAGGACCATCCACCATACAAGGCTCAAGGGCAAGACCAGGAACAGCATCCCGGCCAAGACCAGAGCATTCCTGGTCTCCAGGCCGGTGCCGGCCAACAGAGCTATGACAGAGAGAGCTCCGCCGACGCAGATCACCCGCACCACTATCATCATCCTGGCGAGCGTCACCACTTCCCGTTCTTCGATCTTCCCGGTCATGCGTCTATTTCCCTACCATTACGGTCACAAGCTTGAATATCGGCAGATACATGGCAACCACCATGCCTCCGACCACTCCGCCCATGAGCACAATCATTATGGGCTCGATCACCGACGTCATGGCGTCCACCGCGGCGTCCACCTCTTCGTCGTAGAAGTCAGCTATCTTGCAGAGCATCTCGTCCAGCGCTCCGGTTTCCTCGCCCACCGAGATCATCTGCACCACCATCGGCGGAAAGACCTCCGACTGCCTGAGAGGCTCCGCTATAGTCTGGCCGCTGGAGATGCTTGCGCGGGTCTTCATCACCGCATCTCTCACCACTATGTTACCCGCCGCCTTGGCCGTGATCTCCAAGCCTTCCAGGATGGGGACGCCGCTGGAGACCAGCGTGCCCAGAGTGCGGGTGAACCTCGCGATCGCTGCCTTCAGGAGCACCGGACCGAAAACCGGGATGCTGAGGAACATCCTGTCCATCCTGGCGCGCCCGCCCTTGCTCTTGTAGTACCTGCGGAAGCCTATTACCACGACCAGCACCAAGCCCGCCAGCAGCCACCACTGGTTCCTTATGAAGTTGCTGAGGGCCATCACCACCCGCGTCGGACCCGGCAGCTCGCCGCCCATGTCCGTATAGAGTTTGGCGAAGGTCGGTATGATGAAGATCAGCATGAAGACCGTGGCCATCATGGTGACGAAGAAGACCACTGCGGGATAGGTCATCGCCCCCATTATCTTGCGCTTCAGGGTGTTCATCTTCTCAAGATACGTGGCCAGCCTTGCCAGCACGACATCCAGAACGCCGCCGGTCTCGCCGGCCTCGACCATGTTGACATAGAGCTCGCTGAAGACGCCGGGGTGACGCCCAAGCGCGTCCGCCAGCGTCGAACCGCTCTCCACGTCCCTCATGGTCTGAGTGATGATCTTGGCGAAGTGCTCCCTTTCACACTGCTTGGAGAGGATGTCCAGGCACTGCACCAGAGGAAGCCCCGAGTTGATCATGGTCGAGAACTGCCTGGTGAAGACCGCAAGGTCTTTGGTGGAAACGCCGCGGAGCCGGCCGAGGCCCAGATTGATCCCCCTGGGCTTTTCCTTGGCCGAGGTCAGAGTCACCCGACGCTTCCTGAGATTGACTATGAGCTCGTTCTTGGACTTAGCCAGCATCTCGCCGGTCACCACATCACCGGTCGCTGTCTTGCCCTTCCACACAAAAGTGGTTGCCAAGGTCGCTCCCCCCTTACCGACTCAGGGACTTCTCCCGGTCTCCGGCACCGCCGACGGACCTGCCACGAGCAAGCATCTGCTCCAACTCAGCAAGATCGGAGCTCCTGGCCATCGCTTCCTCGAGAGAGATCTGCCTGGTCACATAGAGCCTGTAAAGCGCCTGATTCATGGTCTGCATGCCGAACTTCTGCCCGGCCTGCATCAGCGAGTATATCTGGTGAACCTTCTTCTCTCTGATCAGAGCCTTGATCGCGGGCGTACACACCAGGACCTCGGCCGCCAGGACCCGTCCCACCCCTCCCAGCTTGGGTATCAGCTGCTGGGTGATCACGCCCTCTAAGACGAATGCCAGCTGCGCCAGCACCTGCGCTTGCTGGTGCTCCGGGAACACGTCGACCACACGGTTGATCGACTCATAGGTGGAATTGGTGTGCAGCGTGGCCAGCGTCAGATGCCCGGTCTCGGCGATGGTCAGGGCCGCGCCTATGGTCTCCAGGTCTCTCATCTCGCCTATCAGGATCACGTCCGGATCCTGTCTCAAGACGTGCCTCAGGGCCTCGGCGAAACCGAGGGTGTCGGCCCGCACCTCGCGCTGATTGACGATCGAGCGCTTGTGATGGTGCATGTACTCTATGGGGTCTTCGATGGTAATGATGTTGCAACTCCTGTCCTCGTTGATCTTGCTTATTATCGAGGCCAGAGTGGTGGACTTGCCGCAGCCCGTGGGCCCGGTCACCAGCAACAGCCCCTTCTGCTTGGCCGCGAGATCCTTCACAACCGGTGGCAGCCCCAGCGCATCGAAGCCCATAATCTCGAAGGGAATCTGCCTTATCGCCATGGTGACCACGCCCCGCTGCAGGTAGCAGTTGGCCCTGAACCTCGAGAGGCCCTTTATGCCGAACGAGAAGTCCAGCTCCTTGTCGATCTCGAATCTCTTGCGCTGTTCCTCATTCAAGATGCTGTATGCCAGCTGCTTGGTGATGTCGGGAGTCAGCACCTCGGAGTTGGAAGACACTATGTCCCCGTCTATCCTGAACTGAGCCGGCAGCCCCGCCGTCAAGTGCAGGTCCGATGCCTTCCTTCTCACCACCTCGTCCAACAGCTCCCTCAGCGAAACCATGGTCTTCTCCCTTCGAGCCTCAATCGTCCCTGGCGGTCTCCCGCAGGACCTCCTCGACGGTGGTCACCCCGCCTCTAAGCTTGAGCAGGGCGTCCTGCCTGAGAGTCAGCATTCCCTCCATGACAGCTTGTCTCTTTATCTGGTCGGACGGCGCCCTGTCAAGAATCATCCTGCGTATGCTGGGGCTGATGGGCATCACCTCGTAAAGCCCATGCCGTCCGGAGTAGCCGGTGTTGTTGCAGGCCTGGCAGCCGCGGCCCTTGACGAACCTCGTGCTCCTGGCTTCCTCGGGTGCCAGGCCGAGCTCCCGCAGCGCCTCGCCGTGCAC
>JBAQHK010000095.1:0-2576 GCA_049288275.1 bacterium
CAACAGGCTCGCTCGCAGGCGGTATGGCCAGGAGCACGGGAATCGCCGGCAGATCGGGCTCGCCCTCCCGGGCGAAGCGCACGAAGCCCGTACCGGCTATGCGGGTGTAGGACTTCTCATCGGCCGCGACCGGCTCGAGAGACCACTCCGGCACGCCGACCTCGATCACGATCTCGTCCGGGCCTTCAGCGACTACCCTTGTCTCAGGCCAGGTCGCTGCCGCCCAAGCGGCCCCCGCTACGAGCAACGCCAGCGCGCCGACCCAAGCCCCGCCGAGAAACCTTCCCCACCGAATCCGCCCCAGCATTGCCCACCCTCCTCGTTGCTCGCCTACTCGTTCAACATGGCCCCGGCCTGCCGGCCGTAGTCCCCGACCTGGTCGAGCTCGACCACCTTCCTCAGGAGACGCTCAGCGCCCGCCCCATCGCCCTCGGCCCGGCGCACCACGGCAAGGTGAAAGGCCGCCTCGAAGTTCTTAGGGTCAACCTTGAGGGCCTGCTCCAGCGCCCTGCCGGCCCTCTTCACGTCTCCCAACCTGTAATATACCCACCCGAGGGTATCCAGATAAGTGGTTTCCTTGGACTGTCGCGTCACGCCCTCGGCCATCTCCAGCGCCACCTGGAGGTTCTGGCCCCGCTCGGCGTAGTACCAGGCAGCCTTGTTGCCGGCCTCGAGGTTCCAGGCGCCCTGGCTGTATGCCCGGGCGAAGGCCTCGACCGCGCCGGTGGTGTCGGCCAACTCGATCAGGGCGTCCCCGTAGCGAAGGTGGGCCATGGAATTGTAGGGATTGAGCTTGAATCCCGCCTCGAAGGCGTCCCGCGCCTCGGCGAACAGGCCCCTGGCAAGATAGATCACCCCGAGCCCGTCCCAGGCGGTCCAGGTATTGACGGTCACCGGAGCCGCAACCACCTTGAGGTAGGCATCGGCTGCCTGGTCCTGCTTGCCCTGCAAGAGCAGCGCGTCCCCCAGCTGGTAGTAGGCTTCGACGTACTTGCCCGCCACGTGGGGATCGCCCGGCGCCAGCTGGTAGGCTCTGGTGTACATGGCCAGGGCTTCGGGCAACTTGCCGCCCGACCTCAAGAGCGTGCCCTGAAAGGCCAGCCGCTTGGCCTCGACTTGCCGTGCGGTCTCGGCGTTGGTGGCATCGTCAAGCCCTTCGAACCGGGTCGGCCCGTAGCGCTGGATGATCGCCGCAAGGTGAATGCTCTGGGTGGTCTCGTAGATCCTGCGGCCGGTGTGAAACTCCATCAGCATGTTGTCGTCGGTGTGGATGCGCGCGCGGCCGGCGTAGGCCTCAAGATCGGCCCGGTCCATCAAGAACGCGCTCAAGAGGTCGGCGTGAGTGGCGACGCCGACCCTGGCGAGATCGGCGGCGACCTCGGGGCGGTCCATCCGGGCGATGAAGCCCGGGTCAACCTTGTGCGGCTCGAGCGAGCCCACCAGCACCAGATCGGATTCGTTGGCAAGCCACATGCTCACGTGGGGAAAGACCTCGAGGAAGGTCCTTACGCCCGAGCGCAGCTCGGCGTCTCCCATGTGGTAGGTCTGAAACCAGGCCGACATCACGCCGCCCGGCTTCAAGCGCTCGCGCGCCAAGAGGAAGAACTCGCGGGTGAAGAGATCGCCGACGCCCGAGATCCAGCAGTTGGTGGGCTCGGAGATGATCACGTCGTACTTCTTGTCGGAGAGCAGCACGTGATTGCGCCCGTCGCCGAGGATGAGGTTGACCCGCGGGTCCTCCAGGCAATGGTACGTGGTGTCTGCATAGAAGCGCTGGGCCCTGACCACGTTCTCCAGCAGCTCCACGCAGTCTATGTGCCGGACCGGGTGGCGCCCGGCCGAACCCAGGCTCATCCCGGAGCCCAGGCCGACCACCAGCACGGTATCGGGCTTGGGGTGCAAGAGCAGGGGAAGATGGGCGATCAGCTCCTGGGTTATCATGTCGCCGGCGGTCGAGGCGTCCACCTTGCCGTCAATCTTCAGGGACAGGATAAACTGATTGCGCTCCACCGCCACCGTCGCGCCCGGGCCCTCGTCGTAGTAGAGCAGCTGCTTGAACTTCTCGGCTTCTTCCAGGCCCTCGGGTGTGCCGAACATGCCGGCGTATATATAGACACCGCTGGTCATCGTCTGCTTGTCCCACTTGGGGCCGAAAGCGACCGCGAAGACCGCGCCCACGGCCACCGCCGCCGAGGCTGCCAGCCGAATCCGCCGGGCCGGACGCTCGGGCGCGCGCGCCAAGAGCACCGCGCCCACGGCGAGGTAGATCACGGTCACCACCATCATGCCCTTCTCCACGCCCAGCGCCTCGAGCAGCACGAAGCTGCCGATGAAGGACCCCAGAATCGAGCCCACGGTGTTGAAGGCGTAGGCGACGCCGATGCGCCGTCCCACCCGGCCCAAGTCGGTGGCGTAGATGCGGGCCACCAGCGGGAAGGTCCCGCCCATCAGGACAGCCGGCACGATCATTATCATGGCCGAGAGCAGGAACTCTATGAGGACGCTCGACTGCCAGGTCTTGCCCACGGCCTCGTAGAAGCGCATGTAGAGCGCGGGCAGATGATTGAAGGCCACCG
>JBAQHK010000096.1:0-6340 GCA_049288275.1 bacterium
GGGATTCTGGTGGAGGCCGCCTTCATAACCAATCCCAGCGAGGAGGCCATGCTCAAGGAGGAATCTTTCCAGGACAGCCTGGTCCAAGCGGTGGTGACCGCGGTGGGTCGATTCAAGCAGGACTACAACAGGTAGAGGGCGATGAAGAAGATCGTGCTGGCGTGCGCAGTGGTTGCGGTGGTGATTCTGGCGGTCGCGGTGGCCAGGTGGTCCCTGAGAAAGCCGGCGGGCCCCGAGCAAGCACCGGAGCCCGAGAACCTGCGAGTGGTCACTCTCTATTTCGGCTCCCGGGACGGCTCCTCGCTGGTACCCGAAGAGCGCGAGATCAAGGCCACCGGCGCGGTGCTCGAGGACCTCAGGCGCGTGGTCGAAGCCTTGATAGCCGGACCGGCCGGCGGCGCGGGGGCCGGCCTTTTCCCCGCGGACGTCAGCGTGCGGGGCGTTTACATCAACGGAAAGACAGCTTATATAGATTTCTCAAGACAGATCGTCGACAATTTCGCGGGGGGCAGCGCGGCGGAGTACCTGCTGGTGGCCTCGATCGTGGAGACCGTGTGCGCCGATTTCCCTGAAGTGGATTCGGTTGCCCTGCTGGTGGACGGAGAGCAAGTGGAGACCATAGGGGGACACCTGGACGTCTCCAAAGCGCTCCGCGCAAGGGACTGGAGGTAGTGATGGTTGCCGAGAGGCGTCCGATAGGGATGTTCGATTCGGGCATAGGCGGGCTGACGGTGCTCAAGGCCATCCTCGAGAACATGCCCAACGAGAGCGTGGTCTACTTCGGCGACACCGCCCGGCTGCCCTACGGCAGCAAGTCCAGCGAAACCGTGACCAGGTTCTCCGAAGAGATAGTCGGCTTCCTCGCCGCGAAGAATCCCAAGATGATCGTGGTGGCGTGCAACACCGCGAGCGCCTATTCGCTTCCCAGGATCGAGAGCCTGGTGCGCGTCCCGGTGCTCGGCGTGATAGAGCCCGGCGCGCGCGCGGCCATTCGGGTCACCCACAACAAGAAGATCGGCGTCATAGGCACCCGCGCCACGGTGCAGAGCGGGGCCTATCTCGAGGCGATCCAGTCGAAGGACCCGCAGGTCAAGGTCTTTCAGAAGGCCTGCCCGCTGCTTGTCCCTCTGGTCGAGGAAGGTTGGACCGATCACCAGGTCACCTCGATGGTGGCCCGCGAGTACCTGGACCACATAGTGGAGTGCGGGGTTGACACCATCATCCTGGGCTGCACCCACTATCCCCTGATCAAGAACGTGATCTCCGAGGTGGTGGGGCACCGGGTGATTCTGGTGGATTCCGCCGAAGAGACTGCGAAGGCGGTTGAGGAGGTGCTGGGGGCGAGAGGCATGGCCGCCGTCGAGGCCCTGGGCCCCAGGTGCGAGCTCTACGTGAGCGACATGCACCTCAACCTGCGCCTGCAGATCGAGCGCTTCCTCGGCTTTGAGGTTCCGCGCATAAGAGTCGTGAATTCGGAGTTTCAGGAAGTCGCGTGAAGGCTTCAAGCGACGGAGGGGGCGAGAGATTGACGGCAAGAGCTGACGGCAGAAGGCCCGACCAGATGAGGAAGGTCACGATCAAGACCGGCTACCTCAAGCACGCCGAAGGATCGGCCCTGATCGAGGCCGGCGAGACGCGAGTGATCTGCGCGGTGTCGCTCGAGGAGAGGGTGCCCCCCTTCCTGCGCGGCACGGGCAAGGGCTGGGTCACAGCGGAATACGCGCTCCTGCCCCGAAGCACCCACACCCGCACTCCGCGGGAATCGGTCAGAGGCAAGGTGACCGGTCGAACCCAGGAGATCCAGCGGCTGGTGGGCAGATCGCTCCGGTCGGTCGTGGACCTCAAGGCGCTCGGCGAGCGCAGCTTCATGGTGGACTGCGATGTGTTGCAGGCCGACGGGGGCACCAGGACTCTGGCGATCACCGGCGCTTACGTCGCGCTGTACCAGGCGTTGGAGCGCCTGGTCGCGGCCGGCGAGATGCCGAGGCTGCCGGTCAAGGATTCGGTCGCGGCTACCAGCGTGGGCATTGTGAACGGAGAGATGCTGCTGGACCTGTGTTACGCCGAGGATTCCGTCGCCGAGGTGGACTTCAATCTGGTGATGGCCGGCAAGGGCAAGTTCGTCGAGGTGCAGGGGACCGGCGAGTCCGGCTTCTTCACCAAGAGCCAGATGGACGCGATGATCGGCCTCGCCCGCAAGGGCATCGGGGATCTGATTGCGATTCAGAAGAAGGCCCTCGGCATCGGGCGGGCGGAGTGACCCGCTTTGAGTAGCTCGCTGCGCCTGGTTCTGGCAACCAGGAACGCCGGCAAAATCCGTGAGATCCGCGCGATACTTGCGCGCCTGCCTGTGGAGTTGGTGACCCTGGAGAGCCTTCCCGAGGCAGGCTCAGCCCGTGAGGACGGGCTCACCTTCGAAGACAACGCCGCCAAGAAGGCGCTCCACGTGTGGAGAGCCACCGGGCTCGCCGCGCTGGCCGACGACTCCGGCCTCGAGGTGGACGCGCTGGGCGGCAGGCCCGGCATACTCTCGGCGAGGTTTGCCGGGGAGTCCGCCACCCACGCCGAGAACAACCGGAAGCTGCTGGATCTGCTTGCGGGCGTCCCGCCCGGGCGACGCCGCGCGCGGTTTGTCTGCGTTGCCGCTCTGGCCAGGCCCGGGGGCGAACTGGTCCTGACAAGGGGTGAGGTCGAGGGCGTGATAAGCGACGCCCCGGCGGGGACGGGCGGCTTCGGCTACGATCCGGTCTTCTACCTGCCGGCCTACGGCAAGACCATCGCCGAGCTGGACGAAGCCGTCAAGAACGGCATCAGCCACAGAGCCGCCGCGCTGCGGGCGATGGCGCCGGCGATCGAGGCCCTGGCGGGGAATCAGTAGAATATCACCGATATCTTCCAGGCCCCGCCCTCTCGCTCCAGGTCGAAGATCACGGTCTGGACGCCGCTGTAACCCTGCTGCTGCCAGTCGGCAAGCACGGTCACTCTGGCGTGCGTGGGGTCCAGCAGTTCCGCCTGCTTGTAGGCTTGCTTGAGCCACATCCTCTGATTGCCGGTCATGGCTTCGGCGTACCCGGCGGCGTCCGAAACGTCGAGGACTTCTTTGAGGGTTTGCCTGAGCGCTGCGGAGAAGAGCGAGTACTCGCGGTCGTAGGCAAGCGACCAGTAGTCTCTCACCACGCCCAGCGCGGCGCCGAGCTCCGCCGCTTCCTGGTCGGTGCATTCCCTGGCGGCCTGGCCGCCTTCGCCCGAACGGCAGAGCATCTCGGTCTTGCCGTCGGCCTTGCCGTCGGGGCGGTCCCGGTCCCCGCCGCACGAGGCAAGCGCCAGGACCGTGACGCACACCGCTGCGAGTAGTGCACGGCTTGCTGCCATGCGGTCATGGTAACACGCGGCGCCGGAGTCCACAAGACCCCGGTGTCGGCGGTCTGCCGACCGCGGCGTCCTCACCGGGCATCCTTGACAGCCGGTCACGGTTGGGCTTAAATTGTGTTGATCCGCCGGGCGACCAAGTTTATCTTGGGCTTGGAACGGGGCGTGGCGCAGCCCGGCTAGCGCACCTGCCTTGGGCGCAGGGGGTCGGAGGTTCAAATCCTCTCGCCCCGACCAGTGAACCATACTCTGAGATTGACACTTGAATAGGCGACGGTGAAGCGCCTGTAGCTCAGTTGGACAGAGCAACTGCCTTCTAAGCAGTGGGCCGCGTGTTCGAGTCACGCCAGGCGCGCCATTCAGCAATCCTCTATCAGTGCTTCCGGCTGAGCACGGATTCCCGGGGTGCCATCTTGACCGGTGCGGCACATCCTGCGGCCTTGCCCGTTCCCAGGCCGGTCTCCGGCCGAATCACCCTCGCAGATCGCTGGGACCATCTGGTGGCGCGGTTGGGTGTCGATCGAATGGGGCACCGGGTCGGCGCGGGGCTCTACTCTTTGGGCAGCCCGGGCCCGGACTCTCCGGTGTTTGTGACCGCCAACTACACCCTCAGCTTCGACGCCCTGCGGGAGGCGCTGGCCGGCCGCGACTGCTACATAATGGTGCTGGAGACCTACGGCGTGAACGTCTGGTGCGCCGCGGGCAAAGGCACCTTCAGCACCGACGAGATGGTCCGCCGCATCGAGGCGACCGGGTTGGGCGAGCTTGTCAGGCGCCGCGCCCTGATTGTCCCGCAGCTGGGAGCCACAGGGGTGGCGGCGCACGAAGTCGCGCGGCGCTCGGGATTCAGGGTGGAGTTCGGCCCGGTCCGAGCGCGCGATCTGCCGGAGTACCTCAAGACTCACAGCGCCACACCCGAAATGCGCCGCGTGCGCTTCACGCTGGCGGACAGGATCGCTGTGGCGCCGGTCGATCTTGTCCACGTCGGCCTGCCCATGGTGGCATCGGCGGCGGCGGTCTTCCTTTTCGGTGGGCTCTTGGCCGCAGTCGCGGTGGTTGCGGCCTTTGTCGCGGGAACCGTGCTCTTCCCGATCCTGCTCCCGTGGCTGCCCACGCGCGACTTCACGAGCAAGGGGCTGGTCGTAGGGCTCGCAGCGGCGCTGCCGTTTGCGGTGGCGGCCTTCGCGGCCTCGCCCGCGGGCGCCGAGCCGCACATGTGGCAGCGGTTGTATCGCGCCCTGATACCGCTTCTGGCGCTGCCGCCGGCGACGGCGTACCTGGCGCTCAACTTCACCGGTTCCTCGACCTTCAGCTCCAAGTCGGGCGTGAAGCGCGAGATGATGAGATACATCCCGGCCCTGGCCGTGCTTTTTGGCGTTGGCGTTGCGCTGGGGATTGGTTACTTGTTTCTGAGAGGCGGGAGAGCCTGATCATGGTGCAGAAGTCGGCGATCAACACGCTGGAGTACGACCAGTCGCTCTGCAGCGGCTGCGGCATGTGCGCGACGGTGTGCCCGCACGCGGTCTTCGCCATGGACGGACGCAAGGCGAGGCTCGCCGATCCGGACGCCTGCATGGAGTGCGGCGCGTGCCAGGTGAACTGCCCGGCCGGCGCGATCAAGGTGGACAGCGGAGTGGGTTGCGCCGCGGCCATGATATGGGCGGCTCTGCGGGGAAGGAAGGAACCTGTCTGCGGCTGCTCCGAAGGCGATGACGGCGGCTCCTCGGGTTGCTGTTCCTGACCGCGCTTGACACAGTCCCGGTCACAAGATACTATATGGGACGCGATTGCCTGAAGGCGCCATCCTTCGTCGACCGTGGATCGTGCGCCTGTAGCTCAATTGGATAGAGCATCTGACTTCGGATCAGAGGGTTGCAGGTTCAAGTCCTGCCAGGCGTGCCACGAGAAAATCGAATAAGCTGCGCCGCTAGCTCAACTAGGTAGAGCAACAGACTCTTAATCTGGAGGTTGAAGGTCCGATTCCTTCGCGGCGCACCACCAAACGAGCCCCACCGAGAGGTGGGGCTTTCGTTTTGGGCCGGCGGCCGAGCGTTGCGGCCGGGCCTCCGGCTAGCGCTTCTGGAGGGAAACCACCACCTGGTCGACATAATAGGTGCGAGCTCCCAGGGTGGTTCCCCACACGCCGATGGAAACGAAGACCTTGCCGGTGCTGCTGGACCTGATGTCGAAGGTGTAATCCCGATAGCGCCACACGTACCCGACGTCTGACCCGGAGCCGTTGCCGGTGTCCGCGTGGTAGATGAGTTCCTCGGGGAAGGAGACCGCCCGGGGGCCCGCCCCGGCGATGATCTGCCAGAGGCCCGCCGTGCCGTAGTCGCGAGTGGCGAACTGGTAGGACACGCGCACCCGGTAGTCGCCGCTTGAATCCGCGCTGAAGGCCCGCTCCATCCAGATCTTGCCCTTGCCGTTGGAGTTGTCGAGCTGGAACCTCACCGAGCTTATGCTGTCCCTGGACATGTCCACCGCGCGCTGGATGTTCCAGTTGACCGGCGGGTTGGTGACGTCGGTGCCGTTGGCATACCAGCTGTCCATGCCTCCCTCGAAGGAAGACACGTAAACCCTGGCCGGCGTGACCTCATCCAGGCCGCAACCGACCAGAAGCGCCGTCGCGGCCAGCGCGAGGGCAAAGGCCGGTCGCAACGTCGATCGCATCGAAAGACCGCGAGTCTCGCTCATCGTTCGTCTCTCCTACAACATTATAAGCGACCTGCGCGCTCCGTCCAAGCGCAAGCGCGCGTTCCGAAGCGCCTCCCGGGCGCCGCAGGCCAGGGGGCCTTGCGACTACAAGGCGACTCGGCGACTTGACTTGCGCGCCGGGCGGCGGTAAACTACCAGCGTCTGTCACTGGGGGAGAATGGGAAAGCCTGGCCTGAAAGCCACTGCCTCGGAGGTCTTGGCCACCGGCTGCCTTGCCGGCGCGGTGTACTTCATCGTCAACATCATCCTCTTC
>JBAQHK010000097.1:0-2014 GCA_049288275.1 bacterium
TCGGTGGGGCTTGAGGCCCGAGTTCTTGAGATCGACAGCCACGTAGCGGACCTTCTCTCCGAAGAAGGCGACGAGCCTACGGAGAATCTCGCTCTGGCTCGCGCCTCCCTCGGCCAGTTGGGCAGCCACGGGCGCGAGATCGGAGTGGGGCTTGTCGAAATTGGGCAGGACGTCGCTGTACCAGTCGGTGAAGGCGCTCCAATCGTCTTTGGGCCTGCCCGGCGCGAACCCGGAGACGATTATTCTGGGTACCAATTCCTCGCGGGGAGGCATCCAGCGCTCCTCGGGAAAGGCCTTGAGGTCTCGGCCCTGCCACGCCCACTGGTGGAACTTCCCCATGATGGTCTCGAGTACCTGGTACTTGGGCGTCGGGGGGACGTTCCAGGACATGTAGTAGATCTTGAAGCCGGCGCCGATGAGGCCAACGTCCACCTGATAGGCGTAGTCCGCCTGGCGCACCGGCAAGAGCCCCGAGAACTCGAAGGAGTCCTGGAAATAGAGGGCCTGGTCGGTGCGGACGTAGCTCACGTCGATCACGCAGGTGTCGGCGAAGCCGGGCATGGCGAAGACCTTGGCCTTGGTGTCGGAGTAGAGCATGAAGCCGGGGAAGCGAGACTTCTCATAGACGTTCTTGGACTCGAGGCGCAGGACCTCTCCGGTGGGCCTTATGGTCCTGGCCTTGAGGTCGCTGATGCGCGAGGTCGGGCCGACGTCCACGGTCCAGTCGGCATACTCCTGCATCTTGTCCGCGTCGAGCACCACCAGCTGGTAGTGGTGGGTTTCCTGAACGAACCAGTTGCCCCCCTCGTAGCGTATTGAATTGGACTTTCCCCGGAGCCACCAGCCGCCTCCGTAGTCTCCAAAGAGGGCCTGAGCCTCCTGCCAGAACTCGGGAGTCGCGAATCGCTGGTCGTCCCCTTTGAGATCCTTGGCGGTGGCAGGTTGGGGCGTCGAGGCTGCGCCGAGCGCCAGCGCCACAAGTAGCAGCAGCAGTAACTGCAGCAGTAAGCGGTACACCCCGTGCCGTGCCATGCGGATCCTCCTCTCGCAGCTAACCCGATGGCGCGCAGTCTATAGGGACGTGGGGAGGGCTGTCAAGTCGAATGCTGCCTCATGAATCCCAGGGCCTCAGGATATCTCGCAGCGTGCGGTTGTCTTCCCTGTCCTCTTCCGCCTCGTCAAAGATCTCCTTCCAGGAGGTGGGCTTGGTCTTGGGGGTCCACCTGGCGTCGAGGTCGCGCAGGATCTCCCGGAGGGTGGTGGTGAGGAAGAGGGCAACGACGCTATAGAGCAGGGCGACGGCTCCGATACCGGTGATGGCCAGGAGGACGGCGATGGCGAGCACCTGGAGGAAGATCAGGATGGTGAGACCGGGCCTCAAGACCACCAGCATGGCGCTCCACTTGATGGCTCGCTTGACGCCCCAGTCCTTGGTGAAGATGAGCGGCAGGAGATAGACCTGCATCAGGAGGCAGAAGGCCAGGATCCAGAGCTGGATGCCGGCCAGGAAATAGCCCAGGACGCCGAGATGGCCGGGTCGAGCCGCGGTGCCACCCGAGGCCGCGGTCCCGCCTGCTGCGGCAGCCCCGCCCGAGCCTGCGGTCCCACCAGGGGCCGCACCGCCAGCCCCGCCTCCATCCAGTCCCGGGAGCGAAGTACCGGCGTAGAAGCGTATGCTGTGCCAGAGTATCAAGAAGACCACCCCGAAGATCACCGTGACGGCGAGCGTCCTCACGAAGAAGCGGCGCGCCTCTCCAAAGAACTGGCCGATCCGGATCTCCTCGCGCCGGGCCAAGCGGGCGGCCAGGGCGAAGATGCCCGCTCCGGCGTAGGACGACGCCACCACTCCAACCAGCGCAGTCACCACAAGATGGGCCATGCCCTCGAGCGGCAGGAATCGGAAGACGAGAAAGGTCGCCAGGGGACACAGGCCAAACCAGATGGCATTGATCACAACCAGCGGGCCTATGTTGTCGTAGGTCCGCCAGAAGAACCTACGGTAGATTCGCGCTAG
>JBAQHK010000098.1:0-15171 GCA_049288275.1 bacterium
GGACAGGCGGTGTAGATCTTCGAGGCGCCTGTGGCCGCAAGCTGCGCCAGGCGCGCATGGTTGATGCGCTTGCCCAGGGATTCCTCCATCCACATCCTGGCGCCCCCGGCGCCGCAGCAGAAGCCCTCGGCGCGCGAGCGCTTGGCGTCCTTCAGTGTGACCCCGCAGGAGGAGAGAACCTCGCGGGGCTCATCGTAGATGCCGCTGTATCTGCCCAGGTAGCACGAGTCGTGATAGACGGCCTCTTCCCGGTCGCCCCTGGGCTTGAGCGCACCCTGGTCCAGTAGGCGCTTCACCAGAGTGGTGTAGTGTTCCACCTTGTAGTCGCCGCCGAACTGAGGATACTCGTTGGTGATGGTGTTGAAGCAGTGGGGGCAGGTGGTCACCAGGGTGCTGAAGTCCAGACCGTTCAGGAGCTTGACGTTCTCCTCGGCCAGGGTCTGATAGAGGTACTCGTTGCCGCTTCGGCGCGCGGGATCTCCGCAGCACTTCTCGTCGGTACCCAGGAAGTAGGGCTCGATCCCGGCCTTGCCGAGGACGCTCACGAGCGAGCGCACCACCTTCTTGTTCCTGTCGTCGAAGGCGCCTGCGCAGCCGACCCAGATCAAGACGTCGGCCTTGGTCCCCTTCTTCAAGGCCTTGAGGCCCAAGTCCTTGGCCCAGTCCGCCCGGGTGGCAAAACCTATGGGCCAGGGGTTGTAGTTGGTCTCGAGGTTCTTGTAGAGCGCGGTCACCTCCTGGGGAAAGCGCGACGCCATCAGCACCAGGTTGCGCCTCATCTCCACGATCTTCTCGACGTGCTCTATGAAGATGGGACAGTGCTCCTCGCAGGCCCGGCAGGTGGTGCACGCCCAGATCGCGTCCTCGCCGATCTTCTTGGCGAGCTCGTAGTCCTCCCAGCCCGCCGGGGGACCGGCCTCGGCAGCGGGCGCCTGCTCTTGCCCCGGCTCTGCAGGCTCGGGATACTCCAGGAACTCGTCCTTGAGATCGAGGATCACCTTCTTGGGCGAGAGAGGCTTCTCGGTGGCGTGAGCCGGGCAGTGGTCCTGGCAGCGGCCGCACTCGGCGCAGGCCAGGAGGTCCATCAGCGACTTCCACTTGAGATCGTACGGCCGGGCCGCGCCGAAGGTCTCCGCGCCCTCGATGTTGATCTTGGTGAGGGCCCCGTAAGGCCCGAGATTGCGCAAGAGCACGTTGAAGGGCCCAAGTACGATGTGAAAATGCTTGGAGTGGGGAAGGTAGACCAGGAAGCTCAGCACTATGAGAATGTGAATCCACCAGACCGCGATATGAAGCCGGGTGAGCGCTTCCGCGGTCGTCGACCCGAAGAGCCCGGCGACGTGCCTGCCGACGAAGGCCGCGCGCGCGGTGGGCAGCCCGTCGCGCCCGATCTCGCCCAGCCGGATCAGGGTGCCCTCGGCCAGGAGATTGGTGACCATGATCGACATGATCAGGGTGAGCACCAGCCCGGCGTCTGCGGTGACGTCAAGCCTCTCCGGCCGCCAGATGTACCTGCGGACGAGCCCAACTATCACACCGGCTATCACCAGCACCGCGAAGAGGTCGGTGAATGCGTTGTAGGCCAGCGCCAGCCACCCTCCGAAGAGCCACCCGAATACGAAATCGTAGTAGTCGTGAGCCTGAAGGAAGAGGATTGCGTAGCCGAAGGCGAAGGTCAGGAAGCCCCAGAAGATCAGGGCGTGCGCGAGGCCCGGAAAGGCGTCCTGGAAAAGACGCCTCTGAAAGAGCACATAGTCTATGGCGCCCTTCACACGTTCCTTGAGGCGCTCCGACCTGGTCTCGGCCTGGCCCTTCCTTATCTTGGCGATCTTGCCCTTGAGCCCCCAGGCAAAGAGGGCCAGGGCCGCGACAAAGGCGCCGTAGAGGATCGCGTAAGCGCCTGCACCGATTGCTTGAACCGTTGCCTCCAACGGTCACCTCCCCGACTTGACCGCCCTGTACTCCTCGGTCATGAGCGGCACGATCTCGAAGACGTCTCCCACCACGCCGTAATCGCAGACCTGAAAGATCGGCGCTTCGGGATCCTTGTTGATCGCGACGATGCACTTCGAGGAGAGCATGCCGGCAAGGTGCTGGATCGCTCCGGATATGCCGCACGCTACGTAGAGATTCGGCGTCACTGTCTTGCCGGTCTGGCCGACCTGGTCTTGATGATCGCGCCAGCCCGCGTCCACCGCGGCGCGCGACGCCCCGACCGCGGCTCCGAGGAGATCCGCCAGGTCCTCGAGCATCTTGAAGTGCTCTGGGGCCTTGAGGCCGCGGCCGCCTGAGACAATCACGTCGGCCTCTGAAACATCGGGTCTGCCGGTTGCCGCCTGCGTGGTCTCCAGGACCGTGGTTCGGATGCCTTCCACAAATCCGTCGGCAGGCACGTCTTTGACCTCGGCCGCCGCGGGAGCCTCGGCCTCGGCCACCGCCATCACCTTGGGCCTGAAGGTCACAATCTGAGGTGTGGAAACTACCTTCAGCCTCAAGAGGGCCTTGCCCGCGAAGATCGGCCTGGTCAAGACCAGATCGCCGCCTTCGACCTCGGCGGCCACGACGTCGCTCGCCACGCCCGCTGCAAGTTTGGCGCCCAGCCTGGGCGCAAGGTCCTTGCCCGTCGCCGTCGCTGAGGCGAAGATGAAGTCGGGCTTGACCTCGTCGCACACCCGCTTGGCTGCGGCGGCATAGCCTTCAGCGGAGTAGGCAGCGAGCCCGGGGTGCTCGGCCACGAACACGGTCTTTGCCCCGTATCGGGCCAGGGCCTGCGCCTTGTCCTTGATCCCGTCTCCTATGAGAAGAGCCCAAACCTCGCCGCCGAGCGCGCCCGCAAGTCTTGCCGCCTCGCTCAAGGCCTCGTAAGTGCTCCGTCTTATCTCGCCCTGTCTCTGCTCACATATTACAAGCATGCCTCGAGCCATCGCTGTCTCCTTGCTATAGCACCTTGGCCTCTTCGACGAGTAGCGTGATCACCTGCTTGGCCACCTCCCTGGGCTCGCCTTCGAGCACCTTGCCCGCCTTTCTACCCGGTGGCTCGGCAAACTTGATCACCTCAACCTTGGCGGCCGCGTCGGGCCCGAGGCCCAGGTCGTCGAGTGCCATGGTCTTGATCGGCATCTTCTTTGCCTTCATTATGTTAGGTAGCGATGGGTAACGTGGTTCATTAAGCCCCTTCTGCGCCGTGACCAGCGCGGGCAGCGCGCACTCCACGGTCTCGGTCGCGCCCTCCAGCTCCCGGCGCACCGTGATCTTCTTCTGGTCGGGTGCTACCTCGAGTTTGGTCACCACGGACACGTTGGGCACGCCCAAGAACTCGGCCAGCGCAGGGCCGGCCTGGGCGCAGTCGTCGTCCACCGCCTGCTTGCCGCACAGCACCAGGTCGAAAGCCAGGTCCTTCACGACCGCCGCGAGAATCCGGGCCGTGGTGACGCCGTCGTACCTCTGATAGTCGTTGTCCAGGACGTGGACAGCGTCGTCCGCGCCCATCGCCAGGCAGGTCCGCACGGACTTGGTCGCGTCCTCGGGGCCGGCGCACACCACGACGACCTTGCTGCCGGGGTGCTTCTCCTTGATCCTGATCGCTTCCTCCACGGCGAACTCGTCGTAGGGGTTCAGCACGAAGTTAAGACCCTCGGTCACGATCCCCGACCCGTCGGGTTTGACCCTGATCTTACTCTCGGTGTCGGGCAGATGCTTGACACAGACAACCACGTTCATGACGTAACCCCCACGCTCAGCCCTTCAAGAGGCTTGCAGCAATCACCAGGCGCTGAACCTCGGACGTGCCCTCGTAGATCTCGGTGATCTTGGAGTCACGGAAGTAGCGCTCGACGTCGTACTCCTTCATGTAGCCGTAGCCGCCGTGGACCTGCACGGCGTTGATGGCGGTCTTGACCGCGGTCTCGGAGGCGAAGAGCTTCGCCATCGCGGCTTCCTTGCTGAACGTGAGGCCCTTGTCCTTGGTGAAGGCGGCCTTGAGAGTCAAGAGCCTCGCCGCTTCCACCTCCACGGCCATGTCGGCCAGCATCCACTGGATCGCCTGGAATTCGCAGATCGGCTTTCCGAACTGTTTGCGCTCCTTGGAGTACTTGACCGCGGCTTCCATCGCGGCCTGGCCGATTCCCACGGCCTGCGAGGCGATCCCTATTCGGCCCCCGTCCAGGGTCTTCATGGCGATCCTGAAGCCGGCCCCGGCCTGGCCCAGCAAGTTGTCCTTTGGGACCTTGCAGTCCTCGAAGACGAGCTCCGAGGTCTCCGAGCCGCGGATGCCCATCTTGTTCTCTTTCTTTCCGATCTTGAAGCCCGGCATCCCCTTCTCAATAAGGAAGGCCGAAAGGCCCTTGGCCTTGGCAGCCTTGTCGGTGGATGCAAAGAGCAGCACCACGTCGGCCTTGCCGCCGCTGGTGACGAAAATCTTGGTGCCGTTGACGACGTAGTTGGCGCCGTCCAAGACCGCCGTTGTCTGGATGTTGCCGGCGTCGGAGCCGGCCTCGGGCTCGGTGAGGGAGAAGGCGCCCAGCTTGCGGCCCGTGGCGAGATCGGGCAGGAACTTCTTCTTCTGCTCGGGTGTCCCAAGATCGAGGATGGGCTGGCAGACCAGGGAGTTGTTCACCGACATTATCACGCCGGTGGAGGCGCAAACCCGCGAGATCTCCTCGACGGCGAGGGAGTAGCTAACGCAGTCAAGCCCCTCGCCGCCGAACTCCTCCGGCACCATCATCCCCATGAAGCCCAGCTCGCCCATCTTCTTGACGTTCTCGGTGGGGAAGGAGGCCTCCTCGTCGATCTTGCTCGCGATCGGTCTGAGCTCCTTCTCGGCGAAGTCTCGCGCGGTCTCCTTTATCATTTGCTGATGTTCTTCGAGGTCGAACTTCATTCCGGTCCTCCTTCTACAGCCTCAGCCGTGCGGCTTAACCCGTATCAAGGGGTCGAGAAAAGCAGCAAGAAAGAAAGCAGACTCATCAAGGCAAGTTAGCACCGGCTGTGGGGATGGTCAAGCGAAAAGCCCGGGTGATCCGCGGGGCTCAGTCGTCCTCGGGAAGGATGTCCGCCGGGTCTTCGGCGTCGGAGCCGGAGTCTTCGATCGACTCCTCGGTTGAGGGCTCGAAGGAATCCTCCACCGGCTCCCGGTCGGTGTCCTCCATCGGCGGGTCGGTCGGGAAATCCCACTTGCTGCGGGTTGCCCTGGCGGCCCCGGACCCGGATTCGGTTTCGGTTCCGGAGTCCACGGACTCGCCGCTGTCTTCTCCGCCCAGGTGGGCGATATCCTCGGTGGCGTCGGCGTTGTCGGGTAGCCCCCCCGCGACGTCGGCGAAGACCGCGCACAGCGTGGGGTCGAGCTCTCGGCCTGCCTTCTCTATGATGATCGAGAGGGCCTCGGACCTGGAGAAGGGCTTCATCCGGTACGACCTGGCCGAGGTCAGGGCGTCGTATATGTCGGCGATCCTCACTATCCTGCTGAAGGCGTCCGGCTTGACGGTGGAGATGGTCTGGGGGTAGCCCGAGCGGTCCAGGTTGAGATGATGACAGAAGGCAACCACCATCGCCCGCAGGATGGTGCGGTCCATCTTCTTCAGGTAGGTCAGGACCTTGACTCCGGACATGGTATGCTCCTGGATGCTTCGCCAGTCCTGGTCGGTGAGGTTCTCTATCTTGTTCAGGACCTCGCGCGGGACGTCGGTCTTGCCGACGTCGTGGAACAGCGCGCCTATGCCGAGCTCGCACAGGGCCTGCCTCGGGAGCCCCAGTCGGTTACCCAGGGCAATCGAGTAGATGCAGACGTTGAAGGAGTGATGATAGGTGTACTCGTCGTAATCCTTTATGGCGGTCAAGGCCATCATGGATTCCTCGTCGGAGAGGATGCTGTCAACCACGGACTCCACCACGCGCTTGACCTTCCTGGGATTGACCTTGCCCTTCGTCGCTCCCTCCTGGACCGCCTCCTTGACTATGTGAAGCGCGGAGAAGAAGGACCGCTTGGCCTCCTCCTTGGTCGGCAGCTGCCTGACCTCGTGGAGCGCGTCCTCGATGCTCTTCTTTATGGGCTTGACCTCCACTCCGGATATCCCCTCGAGCTCCATCTGGCGGGTGAGCTCCGAAAAGGGATCGGCCAGGGTGGGATCGATCTGGGCGAACACCATGGCGAAACTGACCAGGTCGTCGATTTCCGCGGTCTCGTCGAAGGTAATGGACCGGATGCCCCGGCGCTTGGTCTCCTCGACGAAGTACCTCAGGGTGTTGAAGCCGGAGACCTTGGCCCTCATCCGAACGCGGTTGAAGAAGACGCAGTCGTTCACGACGTCGAATCTGACGGTGTCCTGCTCGTTAAGCAGCTCCCCGAGGATCGCGTGCAGCGCCTGCGCGCTTTCCAGCATGGCGAAGTTGGACCTGTCGTAGGACCGGGCGGTACGGACCAGCACATACAGCCGGCCGAGGGCGTCCTTGGCGGTCTGAAACTGCTCGATCGCTTCCTGCTGCTGGCTTGCCTGCTTGGTCTCAGTTTCCATCGCCGGCTCCGACGGGTACCTGTCCCTCGAGCATAGTGAGCGCCTCCGAGGCCGCGTATCGGACCGGACCGGTCCCCCGATCGACGAAGTTCCTGAGCAGGCCCTCGATCTCGGGGTCGCCCGCCATCGCCAGGCCGTAGACTGCGCTGGCCCGCGTCTTCTCGTCGGCGCCTCTGGCCTCGCCCTTGGCGATGGCCACCAAGAGCGGCAAGGCCTCTTTGCCCAGACTGCCGTACATCTTCATGGTCTCGGTCTTCTCATCGGTGGGCTTCCTGCCGAAGCCCTTGTCGTTGATCAAGTCTTCCAGCATCTTCCTGGCCTTCGGCCCGCCGGTGTCCCTGGTCGCGGCCAGGGCGGCCAGTCGCACCATCTTGTTGCCGTCCGAGAGCAGGGTCTTCGCAATCTCCAGCCCGTCGGGATGGCGGATCTTGCCTATCGACCGGGCCACCTCGCGGCGCACTCTGGGCTCGGGATGGCTGACCGTGTGCCTCAAGAGCGGTACGGCCGCGCGATGGGCCATCATCCCCAGGATCATCACCACGTTTCTGACGAAGAACCACCGCTCGTCCTGAAGGTAGAGGCGCAGCCGCTGCAGCTCGGTCCTGGCGAGGATCGACACTGCCCGGCAAAGCAGGTAGCGCACCTTCCTGACTTCGGATTCAGCGAGCATCTCGCACAGAGGCTCCACAGCGACCGGGGACATCAGCGCGAGGTAGGCGAAGATCTCCTCCATCTGGGAATCCGAGAGGTTCTGCAGGTGCTCCTCGATCTGTTGTATCTTCCGCCGCTCGCTGCGTTTGGCGATGGTGTCCATGATGCTCGCCTTCCGTACCGCCGGGAGATCCTGCTGAGCGGCCAGCGTGCGCAGGTCCGAGAGGATCGAGCAGGCGGAAAGGAAGTCTCCGCCGGCCACCTGCCAGTCGCAGATCCTGCCCAGGAAGTCCACCACGCGGTTGAAAGTGTCGTCGCGAGGGGTGGAGCGTATGATCTCCAGGCAGACGCCGCTGGCCCGTCGCAGAATGCTCTTGTCGTCCTCTTCAAGAATCTCTCGGACGATGTTTCGGGAGTCCTCCTCGCTTGCCTGGACCCTTTCCCTGGCGGCCTCACCGGAACGCTGTTCCGGTGAGAGCCCCAGCTCCTTGATGAAGAACTCGGAGTCCGGAACCACCGTCGAGCCCCGCCCCCGGCCCCGCGCCTGGCCCAGGGCTTCCCGCTTCCGCGCCATCTCTTCGATGGAGCGCTTCTCGTCGCTTTCGAGATAGGCATCGACCGCGCGATAGGATATGTTGGCGATGTCCTTCTCCCAAAGAATGGTCACCAAGTCGGCCTGGTAGGGATCGACCTCTCTTGCCTCGTGGATTGCGCTCAGGAAGTCCCACGCTTCGCGTTTGGAGAGACCTTCCTTGAAGGTCACCAGGCGTATCCCGTCCTTGTAGAGCGAGAAGGCGAAGTTCTCCAGCTTGTCGGCCGAGGTGTAGACCACGCTGTGACCGAAGATCAGGTCGTTCTCGCGAACCAAGAGGGTCAGGGACTCGTTCTCCTTGAGGAACGTGGTCAAGGTCCCGACCAGCATGGAGAACGACTTCTTGAGAACCGGGTTGCTTCGGTGGTAGGTCTTCATGTTCTTCAAGGTCGTCGCCATCAGCTTGAGGATGGACGTGACGGTGGCTTCTCGGGTGCTCTTGGGCGTGGTCTTCAGACTGGCCGGCATAGGCCCGTTCCTCCCCAGGACAAGTGCTTGCCTTGATTCTTCTATCGGCCCGGGGACTGGCTGAAGTTAGGGCAATTCCATGCCGGCGGGGCTAGTGGGGCAGAAGGAAGAGCACCACGGTTATCGCAGCTCCGGCCAGGTGAACATACGGCAGGGTCACCATGGGCAGGAAGTCATGGCTGGGATCCTTTCGCCAGAGCGACCCCCGGTAGAGCACCGCGCAGACCGCCCAGTAGATCAGGATTGCGAGGGACTTGTTGTCGGTGAGATCGCCGCCCACCGGGAAGCCGGTCCAGATCTTGCCGTAGGTCTGGTAGGCCACCGCCATTCCCAGCGGGATGGAGGCGATGAAGAAGGCAGCGGTTCCAAGAAAGGCGACGCGGGGAATGTAGAGCAGGCTCCTCCTGTGCTGAAGCGCCTGGTAGGACAGGTACCCGGCGAAGATGAAGAAGAACAGGGCGACGAAGATCACCGCTATGTGGGTGCCCAGCAGGTACCTGTTGGCCCTGCCCTCGATCGAGACCACGAAGCCCTCGGCCTTCTGCTTGGCCGGAACGCGCACCACGATGTCGCTCGCGGTGCGGGCCTCTATGTAGTACTCCAACTTGTCCCCGCGAACGTGCGGGGGAATCGCTCCGAAGTACCGGCCGGGCTCCAGGAGCCTCATCTCGCTGACCTGGAAGGGCCGGCCCCCGGACCTGTAGAAGATGAAGGCCTTGATGTCGCTTGCTGCGGGTCCGGCGGTTATGTCCGCCTGAATGGAAGTCTCCCTGCCGGCGTCGGCCTCCTCGATCGGAGCGTGAGTGATCTTCACCCAGCGCTGCTTGGCCTCTTCGGTCACCTGCTTCTTGCCGCAGCCGGCGCCTGCCGCCACAACGAGGGCCACCACCGCTGCCAGCCACAGGTATCGCGCGCGCCGCTTCATTTGGATTCGCAGAGCTCCATCAGGACGTTCAATACCGACTTGGGATTGATGAAGGCAATCTTGTGGCCGGAGGCGCCTTCCCTGGGGACCTTGTCTATCAGCCCGACGCCCTTCTTGTCGAGCTCCTCCAGGCATCCCTTTATGTCCTGGACCTTGAAGCAGACGTGGTGGATGCCGCCGCCGCGCTCTGCCAGGAACTTGCTCACGGCCGTGCCCTCGCGCGTGGGGGAGAGGATCTCAACCTTTACCTCGCCTATCTGGAAGATCGCCATCTCGAGGCCGCCGGCTTCGAGATTCTCCCGCGACCGGCACTTGACGCCCAGGACGTCCTCCAGGCGCTTGACCGCCGCGTCCAGGTCCGCGACCACTATGCCTATGTGTTCCACACCAAGTAGATTCATTGCCGCCTCGCCTCGCTGAAGACCCCGTAGACTCCCCTAAGCACGTCACAGATCTCGCCGACGGTGGCCCGGCGCTTGACCGCCTCCACGAACACCGGCATCAGTGGGCCTCCGCCTGCCGCCGCGGTCTCGACCGCCTTGAGGGCCTCGCCCACTGAGCTCGATGACCTGCCGGCCCGGAGTGCGGCCAGCCGCCGCCTCTGGTCGTCTTCGACGCGCTTGTCGAACTTGAAGGTGGGCGGTGCCTCGGCCTCACCCTCGAACTGATTTAAACCTACAACCACTGTGGCCTTGGACTCAAGTGATCTTTGGAAGTCGTAGGCGCTTGTCTCGATTTCGCGCTTGATGTAGCCGGTCTCTATGGCCCGCAGCACCCCGCCCATCTGGTCGATCTTCTCGATGTAGGTCCGGGCCCGCGCTTCGACCTGGTCGGTAAGGCGCTCCACGGCCGGCGCGCCGCCCAGGGGATCGGCGGTGTCCGCGACGCCGCTTTCGTAGGCTATTACCTGCTGGGTCCTCAGGGCCACCTGCACCGCCTCCTCCGTGGGAAGCGCCAGGGCCTCGTCGTAGGAGTTGGTGTGGAGCGACTGCGTTCCGCCCAGAACCGCGGCAAGCGCCTGCAGAGCTACGCGGACAACGTTGTTCATGGGTTGCTGGGCGGTCAGCGTCGAGCCGCAGGTCTGGGTGTGGAACCGCAGCATCGCCGAGCGCGGATCGCGCGCGCCGAACCTCTCAGTCATCATTCGCGCCCACAGCCGCCGCGCCGCCCTGAACTTGGCGACCTCCTCCAAGAAGTTGTTGTGGGCGCCGAAGAAGAAGGAAATCCGCGGGGCGAAATCGTCCACCTTGAGTCCCGCGTCGCAGGCGTGCTGGACGTAGGTCGCGCCGTCCGCCAGGGTGAAGGCGACCTCCTGAACCGCGGTCGCCCCGGCCTCCCGCATGTGGTAGCCGCTCACCGAGATGGTGTTGAAGGAGGGCATCTCACGGCTGGCGAAGGAGAAGATGTCGGTTGCGAGCGCGAGCGAGGGCTGGGGGGGGAAGATGTAAGTGCCCCTGGCTATGTACTCCTTCAGGATGTCGTTCTGGACCGTGCCCGCGAGGCGCCTCCGTTCCACGCCGCGAGCCTCGGCCACCGCGATGAACATCGCCAGCACGATTGGAGCGGTGGCGTTGATGGTCATGGAGGTCGACACCTTGTCCAGCGGGATGCCCTCGAAGAGCCGCTCCATGTCCTCGACCGAGTCTACGGCGACGCCGGCCCGGCCGACCTCACCCTCGGCCCACGGGCTGTCCGAATCGTGACCCATCTGGGTCGGAAGGTCGAAGGCCACCGAGAGACCGGTCTGGCCACGCTCCAGGAGGTACTTGAATCGCCGGTTGGTCTCCTCGCAGGTCCCGAAGCCCGCATACTGGCGCATGGTCCAGAGTCGCCCGCGGTACATGTTGGGGTAGACGCCCCGCGTGAAGGGGTATTGGCCGGGAGCCCCGAGCGACTCGCGCAGCCGCGCCGGGTCGCTGTCGGTGGGGGAGTAGACCGGGTCGACCGGGATTCCAGATGAGGTCTGGAAGACCGGCTTCCTCTCTCGCGCTTCCTTCTCGCTCATCGTCACCCTCGGGCACGGCGGCCCTCGGTCGGTGGCGCGCTCAGCCCCTGGGTCAGCCCCGCGCGACCACAACTAGCTTCTGGTTGCTCTCGACGGCGTCGCCCTGCCGAATCAGGATCTCGCGCACCGTGCCGCCCGCGACCGAGGCGATCTCGTTCTGCATCTTCATGGCTTCGACTATGACCACGGGAGCGCCGGCCTCTATCCGCTGGCCCTCCTCAACCTCGATGGCCACAACCACTCCCGGCATGGGCGTCCTTATTATCTCCTCGTCGGCGTGACCGACGTGCACCTGCGGGGTCCCCGCCTTGAAGGTAATCTCGTCCAAGAGCCTGATCTCGAACTTCTCTCCGCTGATGGAGACCAGTTTGGCTGCCTCACCGGGGGCGACGCTGGCCTCGTAGCAGCGGGAGTTGACCAACAGGGATTGAGAGCCCAGCCCCTCCAGATCCCGGTGATCCACCCGGAAGACCTCGTCCCCGATTGTTATCTCGAAGATGTCTTCCTTTCGCTGGATCGCGACCTTCCTGGTTTCCCCGTTGATCCTGGCGTAGTAGATCATCGCTTGCCTCCGCCGCCCGCTCTGACCGAGTTGCCGGCTCCGGCGGATCTTGCGGTCGTGCCTGTCCTGCCCGATTGGGACACGCCCTCTCGCCTGGCCTGATCCTTCCAGCGACTCCTGGAGGCAGGTTCGGCGTGCGCCGGCACCCCCCTGGTCTGCATGTGCTCAATGGCCGCGGCTATGACCGCGATCTCCACCGGCACCCGGCGACGGGCATCGCCGGCCTTGCGGCTGTAATGCTCGTCAATGTAAGAGGTGTCGTACTTGCCCAGCCCGAAGTTGGCGTCGCGCATCACCCACACGTGGAAGGGAATGGTGGTCTCGATGCCCTCGATCACGTACTCCTCCAGAGCCCTCAGCATTCTTGCCAGCGCGTCGCGCCTGGTCTCGCCCCAGGTGATCACCTTCGCTACCAGCGGGTCGTAGTAGACCGGGACGTGGTAGCCCTCGTAGATGTAGTTCTCGATTCTCACCCATGGCCCCTCGGGATTGCGCAGTCGCCTGATCTTGCCCAGAGACGGCAGGAAGTCGTTTCTGGGGTCTTCGGCGTAGATGCGGCATTCGATGGCGTGGCCGCGCGGCGAGACGTCTTCCTGGCGAAAGGCCAGGCGATGGCCGGCCGCTATCTTGATCTGCTCCCTCACGATGTCGATCCCGGTCCTTAGCTCCGTGACCGGGTGCTCCACTTGGAGCCGCGTGTTCATCTCCAGGAAATAGAAGCCCGAAGTCTCGTCCAGCAGGAACTCCACGGTCCCGGCGTTGCGGTAGCCGGCGGCCCGGGCGGCTTTCACGGCTGCCTCGCCGAGGGCCCCGCGCTGGGCATCGGTAATGGCCGGTGAGGGGGACTCCTCAATCAGCTTCTGATACCGCCGCTGGATCGAGCACTCGCGCTCGCCCAGGTGAACGATGTTGCCGTAGTTGTCGGCGAGGATCTGGACCTCGATGTGGCGGGGCCGCTCTATGTATTTCTCGACGAAGACCTCGGGGCGGCCGAAAGCCGCCCGGGCCTCCCCCTGGGCGGTTCTCATCGCCTGCTTCATTTCCGCGGAGCCCCTTACGATGCGCATGCCCTTGCCGCCGCCCCCGGCCGAGGCCTTGAGTATCACCGGATAGCCGATTCTCTCGGCGCACTGTATGGCGTCCGGGGCGTCCCGGAGCGGCTCCTCGATGCCCGGCACCACCGGCACTCCCGAGGATCTCATTATCCTGCGGGCCTCGGTCTTGAGGCCCATCAGCCGGGTGGACTCGCTGCCGGGGCCTATGAAGACCAGCCCGGCGTCCTGGCAAGCCTCCGCGAAATCCGGCCGCTCCGCCAGGAAGCCGTACCCGGGATGAATCGCCTGGCACCCGGACGCCTTGGCGATCTTGATTATGCGCGAGGCGCTGAGGTAACTCTCTGTCGCCTGAGCCGGCCCGACGCAGTAGGCTTCGTCGGCGAACATGATGTGGCTCGACATGCGGTCGGCCTCCGAGAAGATGGCCACCGATGCTATGCCCATCTCCTTCAGGGCCCGCAGCACACGGATCGCGATCTCGCCGCGGTTGGCCACCAGCACCTTGCTGAACAGCTCGCGCTCGCCGCCTCGGGACGCGCGCTTGGACGCGGGCTTGCCCGATCCGGCGCCTGGGTTGCGAGATCTGCCTGAGCTGCCTGAGCTGCCTGAGCTGCCTGCGCGGTTTCTTCTCAAGCCTTCCTGCGCTTCCTCGCCAAGTTCCTGTACTACAACGGGATGTTGTCGTGCTTCTTGGGCGGCAGCGACTGGCGCTTGCCGGAGAGCATCTCCAGGGCCTTTATGATGCACGGCCTGGTCTCTGAAGGCACTATGACGTCGTCGAGGTAGCCCAAGGAGGCGGCGATGTAGGGGTTGTTGAACTTCTCCTCGTACTCCTCTATGCGCGCCTGCCTTGCCTTCTCGGGATCCTCTGACTTCTCGATTTCCTTGCGGTAGATTATGTTGACCGCGCCGTCGGCGCCCATCACCGCGAGCTCAGCTGTGGGCCAGGCCACGTTGTAGTCGCCGCGGATGTGGCGCGAGGACATGACGTCGTAGGCGCCGCCGTAGGCCTTACGGGTGATCACGGTTATCTTGGGCACCGTCGCCTCGCAGTATGCGAAGAGCAGTTTGGCTCCGTGCTTGATGATGCCGCCGTACTCCTGCTCGGTCCCGGGCAGAAAGCCGGGGACGTCCTCGAAGGTCACGAGCGGTATGTTGAAGGCGTCGCAAAAACGCACGAAGCGCGCACCTTTGATGGAGGATGCTATGTCCAGGGTACCGGCCAGTACCTTGGGCTGCTGCGCCACGATGCCCACCGGCTGCCCGTTGAGGCGCGCGAAGCCCACGAGTATGTTGCCAGCGTACTGGCGGTGCACCTCGAAGAAGTCCCCGTCGTCCACCACCAGCTTTATCACCTCGTGCATGTCGTAGGCCTTTGCGGGGGAGTCGGGGATTATCTCATCCAGCCTGGGCTCGGTCCTGTCGGGCCGGTCGGAGGGGGCGAGCCGCGGCGGGTCGTCGAGGTTGTTCTGGGGCAGGTAACTCAGCAGCTTCTTGATGCGTGCCAGGCAGTCGTATTCGTCCTCGCACATGAAATGCGCGACGCCGCTCTTGGTGGCGTGGGTGAGCGCGCCCCCCAGCTCCTCGAAGGTCACGTCCTCGCCGGTCACGGACTTTATGACGTTGGGCCCGGTTATGAACATGTGGCTGGTTTCTCTGACCATGAAGATGAAGTCGGTTATTGCGGGGGAGTAGACTGCGCCGCCGGCGCAGGGGCCCAAGACCGCCGATATCTGTGGCACGACGCCTGAGGCCAGGGTGTTCCTCAAGAAGACGTCGGCGTAACCGCCGAGACTTGCCACGCCTTCCTGGATGCGCGCCCCGCCGGAATCGTTGAGCCCGATGATCGGCGCGCCGTTTTCCACCGCAAGGTCCATCACCTGGCAGATCTTCTTGGCGTTCATCTCGCCCATGGTGCCTCCGAAGACCCTGAACTGCTGGGCGAAGATGAAGACCCGCCTGCCGTTTATGGTGCCGTGGCCTGAGACCACCCCATCGCCGATCTCCTTCCTGTCCTGCATACCGAAATCCTGGCAGCGGTGGGTGACGAAGACTCCCAGCTCCTGAAAGCTGCCCTCATCCAGCAGGATGTTGACGCGCTCCCTTGCGGAGAGCTTGCCGGCCTTGTGGATCTCCTCTATCTTGGCCGTACCCCCGCCGGGCTTGATCGCTTCCTTCCTGGAATTAAGGTCGGCGATATTCTCGCGGGTCGTTTTTCGCACTGCCATCGCTTGCCTCCGGTTTGTGGGGCGGAAAGAAGCAACCGTCGATTCCTCAAAGGGTGATCGCTTGCTTGCTCGATATATGAAGAAACGCTTGAGGTCTATGGTAAAGGCCCGGAGGGGGCCAAGTCAAACGGTTTTTGGGAAGACGGCGGAGCGGGGAGCGGGGGGCGGGTGCGGCG